>VAXH01000019.1 GCA_005883955.1 Actinomycetota bacterium
CGGACTAGGCGCCTATACGCGGCGGCGGCGGCTCGTCGCCTCGGCGAGAAATGCCCTCTTCGCCTCGTTCGGCGCCACAGCCGTGGCGGCAATCGTGCTGCTGAACGCGTTCCGGACGCGTGACTTCTCGTTCGCCTACGTCGCCGAGCACTCGAGCAAGGCGCTGCCGTTCCCCTACGTCTACACGGCGTTCTGGGGCGGCCAAGAAGGTTCGCTGCTGCTCTGGCTCTTCGTGCTCACCGGGGTCGGCTCGGCCGCGGTCGCCTTCAATCGACGCCTCACCACCGAGGTGATCCCGTGGACAGTGCCGGTGCTGGGTGCGGTCGCGAGCTTCTTCGCGCTCCTGCTCGTCTTCGTCGCCAGCCCGTTCGCGACCCAGGTTGCTCCAGCCGACGGCGCCGGGCTCAACCCGAGCCTGCAGAACCCGTACATGATGATCCACCCGCCGCTGCTCTACCTCGGCTACGTCGGGCTGACGATCCCGTTCGCCTTTGCCGCCGGCGCGCTGCTCTCGGGCCGCTTCGACGAGCGCTGGATCGTCGCCACGCGCCGCTGGACGATCCTCGCCTGGACGGCACTCGGGATCGGGATCTTGCTCGGCGCGAAGTGGGCCTACGAGGAGGTCGGCTGGGGCGGCTACTACGCCTGGGACCCGGTCGAGAACGCGGCGCTGATGCCGTGGCTGGCCGCAACCGCCTACCTCCACTCGGTGATGGTGCAGGAGAAGAAGAACATGCTCCGGGTCTGGAACGCAACGCTCGTCACGGGAGCGTTCTGCCTCTCGATCTTCGGCACCTTCCTGACGCGAAGCGGGCTGATCAACTCGATCCATTCGTTTGCGCAGTCCCCGATCGGCGCCTGGTTCCTCGGCTTCATCGCCCTCGCGGCGACCTTCTCGACGGTACTGATCCTCTGGCGGCTCCCGCTGCTCAGGGCGCGCACGAAGCTGGAGTCGCTCGCCTCACGCGAGGCCGCCTTCCTCTACAACAACCTGCTACTCGTCGCCTTCACGCTGACCGTCCTCTGGGGCGTCGCCTTCCCGCTCCTCTCGGACGCGGTTCGCGGTGAGGCGGTGACCGTCGGGCCGCCTTACTACGACTTCTTCCTGAAGGTCTTCGGCCTGCCCCTGCTGCTGCTGATGGGGATCGGCCCGCTCGTCGCTTGGCGGCGAACGTCGCTGCGGGCGCTCGGAGAGACGGTGCTCGGACCAGCCCTCGCGGCTCTCGGCGTTGGCCTGATCCTGATCGCCCTCGGCGCCGGCTCGAGCCCCGCCGGCCTGCTCGCCTACACCTTCTCGGCCTTCGCGCTCGGCGCAATCGTGCTCGAGTTCGCGCGCGGAACGCGCGCCCGCAAGGCGCTTGGCGCCTCGAGTTGGTGGTCGGCCTTCTCGGGCCTCGTCGCGCGAAACCGCCGCCGCTACGGCGGCTACGTCGTCCATGCCGCAGTCGTCCTCCTTGCGATCGGAGTCGCCGGCTCGAGCGCCTACGGCGCGACGAAGATTCAGCGCTTCCGCCCCGGGGACACGATGAAGATCCGGGGCTACAAGCTGACCTATCTGAACAGCGTCGAGCGGCACACGGCCAATCACGACGAACTGCGTGCGCGGATCGCCGTGACCGAGAACGGCAAGTCGATCGGCACGATCACGGCCGGCAAGAACTCGTACTTCGCCGAGCAGCAGACGTCGAACGAAGTCGCGATCAAGCACGACTGGCTCCGCGCTCAGGATCTGTTCGTGATCGGCGACGAGTTCAAGTTCGGCAAGGGCAATACGGTCAACTCGGTCTACCTGAAGGTGCTGGTCAAGCCGCTCGTCAACCTGATCTGGCTCGCCGGCTTCGTCTTCCTGCTCGGCTCGGTGATCACGCTCTGGCCCGACGTTCGCGAGCAGCGGCGGCTCGCAGCCCGCACGGAACCAGGCGCTCCTTTGCCTGTGCCGGGGCGGAGTTAGCGGCTAGGCATAGCGAACCGGGTTTAGCGGCCGCGCCGCACATGTCGGCACGGCCTCTTAGGCGGCATCGCAAGCGACGCCGCAGCCGGCTACTCCGTGACGACGTACTCGAACGCCGCCCAGGCGACGAGCACGAAGATCGCGTCGTAGAGCGCCAGGAAGGCGAGGTACTTCCCGCTCGAAGCGGCGAGGCTGGAGCCGACGCCGCCGACGACGATCGGGATCGCGAGAGGCAGGAAGAGCAGCGGCAACAAAAGCTCGCGGGCGCGTCCGGCCGCGGCCATCGCCGCCAGGACGGTGCCGACCGCACAGATGCCGACATCCGCCAGCGCCACGCCGGCGATCGTCGAGCCGTCGATCGAGGTGAAGAAGAGCGCGAAAGCGGGCAGCGCCACGATCTCGGCGACAACGAGGAAGGCAAGCGTCGCGACGACCTTGCCGACCCAGATCGCGCTGCGGTCCGACGGTGCGAGCACGAGCCCGTCGAGCACGCCCTGCTCGCGCTCGGCGACGAACGAGCGGCCGAGGCCGAGCAGCGCCGTGAAGAGAATCGCCACCCAGAGGAGCCCAAGCGAGGCATGCGCGGAGGCATTCGTCGGTAGCGCGAAGTGGAAGACAACGAGTACGGCGATGACGAAGAGCAACATCGCCGGCAGCGTGTCCCGCGCCCGCAGCTCGAGCAGCAGGTCCTTGCGCGCGAGAGCACCTGCGTCGGCGAGATATCGCCTCATTGCGGCGTCTCTTTGAAACGACGCGGTGGCGGTGTCAAGAGCGGGGTTTGGACGGCCGCAGCTGCAAAGCCGCCACGGCCTCCAGGTCGGCGTCGCAAGCGACGCCTCACGCGGCCGCCCTTGCCACGCGATTGCGCCGTTACCTCCACCAGCCGGGTTTGGACGGCCGCAGCGGCAAAGCCGCTACGGCCTCCAGGTCGGCGTCGCAAGCGACGCCTCACGCGAGCGCCAGCCTTTGGGTCGCGAAGCGCTCGAGCCGCTCGGGGGCGTGGCTGGCGACCAGGAGCGTGCGCTCGCGCCGCAACTCGTCGAGTTCTCGCTCCAGCAACTCCTCGCCGGCCTCGTCGAGGGCGTTGGCGGGCTCGTCGAGAATCAGCAGCTCCGGATCATGCAGGAGCGCGCGGCAGAGCGCCAGCCGCTGCAGCATCCCGCGCGAATACGAGCCCGTCCGCTCGGCGCGGGCCTCCCAGAGCCCGAAGCGCTCGAGCAGCATCCCGATCCGCTCGCGCCGCTCGGGCACCCGGTAGAGACGCCCATAGAGGTCGAGGTTCTCGATCGCGGTCAGCTCGCGGTAGACGAGCGGTTCGTGCGCGAGGTAGCCGACTTGGCCGCGCTCCGCGTCGACCTCGAGCTCGCCCGAGGTCGGAATCAGCAGGCCGGCGCAGAGCCGCAGCAGTGTGGTCTTGCCGGAGCCATTCGGACCGGTGACGACGAGGAACCCCCCGCGCGCGAGCTCGAAGTCGACCGGCTCGAGCGCGCGCTTGTCGCCGAAGCGCCGGGCTAGCCGCCGTGCGCGGATCACGGCAACCCCTCGAGGGCCCGCTGCTCGAGAACCTCGGCCGCTTCCTCGGCAGAGTGAGGGCTCGTCAGCAGCTCGATCCTCTCCTCCGGGTCCGGATAAGACGTCGCACGGATTGCCTCGGCCGCGGCGTCCAGGTCGTACTCGGTTCGGCGGAATTCGACTTCCGGCCCGAGAAGCGCCCAGTACGCGCCCGGCCGCCCCTCGTACGGCATGCCGATGCTCCCCGCATTGACGACGCGAATCTCGTCGATCGTTCGGTCGAACTGATGGTGCGTGTGACCGCAGACGACCGTGCGCTGCGTGACGCCGGACAGAATCTCCCGTAGTCGTTCGTCCGAGGTGATTGCCGTGATCGCTTCGAGGTCTCCTCGCGGCGACCCATGACAGAAGAGTGTCTGCCCGAGCCCGTCGATGTCGAGCGTGACCGTCGCCGGCCAAGCCTCGGCAAGCGCATGCGCCTCCGGCGTTAGCTGCGCCATCAGCCACTCGTATCGAGCTCGCCACCGCTCGTCGTAGGGCCCGAGGTCGCGGTCGGCATTGCCCCGGACGAAGCTGACACGCTGACCGAGATCGCCAAGCCGCGCGAGTGTCTGCGTCGGCATCGGCCCCGAGAACACGTCGCCGCCGCTCACGATCGCGGCATCGTCGGGTACCTCGGCAAGCACAGCCTCGAGTGCCGGGAGATTCCCATGAACGTCGTAAAGCGCAGCAACTTTCATCCAGCGGCTTCCGCCAGCACGAACCCGAAGAAGACGACGCTGATGATCCCGTTCATCGTGAAGAACGCCGCGTTGAGCCGGCGCAGATTGCCCGGTCGCACGAGCGCGTGCTCGTAGGCGAGCAGGCCGCCGACGGCGGCGACGCCAAGCCAGTAGAGCGTGCCGAGATCGAGCCCCAGGCCGACCGCCGCGAGCAACGCGATTGTCGCCGTGTGGGCTAGGCGCGCACCCCAGAACAGGCGCCGCTCCCCGAATCGCGTTGCGAACGAGTGCAGGCCGTGCTCCCGATCGAACTCGAGGTCGAACAGCGAGTAGAAGAGGTCGAAGCCCGCCACCCAAAGCGCGACGGCGCCTCCGAGCGCCCACGCCGGCCAGGGCAGCCGTCCGGTGATCGCGATCCAGGCCCCGACTGGCGCGAGCCCGTCGACGGCGCCGAGCCAGAGATGCGAGAGCCAGGTCCAGCGCTTCAGGTACGGGTAGACGACGAACGCGGCGACCGGAATCGGCCAGAGCCAGCGCACGATCGGATCGAGCTGGAAGACCGCGACGAGGAAGAGCGCGAGCGACGCCGTGCAGAAGACCAAGACTTGGGAGCGGCTGAGCAAACCGCTCGGGAGCTCGCGGCCCGCGGTGCGAGGATTGCGCGCGTCGATTGCCGCGTCGATCAGCCGGTTCAGGCCCATCGCCAGCGAGCGAGCGCCGATCATCGCCAGCGTGATCCAGACGAGGTCGTGCGCCGACGGGATCTTGTTGACGCAGAGCAGCGCGCCGACGTAGGCGAACGGCAACGCGAAGACGGTGTGCTCGATCTTCACCAGCGACGCGAAGCGACGCGGATAAGAGACGGCGGTCGCCGTCATGGGCTCCGTCATGGCAAGCGCTCCGGACCGTTCAGCTCAGACGGCCGCACGGGCAAAGCCCGCGCGGGCTGAAGGAGAGACCGCAAGCGGCGTCTCATGTCTGGCGGTGCGCGGTCGGCTCGCCGGCGAGCAGCTCGAGCGCGTGCCCGAGCGCGGGTTGCAGCACGGCGAAGCCGTCTCGGCACCCGCCGGGAGAGCCCGGCAGGTTGACGACGAGGGTGCGATCGCGCACACCGGCGATTCCGCGCGAGAGCAGCCCGTGCGGCGTCTTCGCGATCGAGTCGGCCCGGATTGCCTCGGCGATGCCCGGGGCCGCCCGGTCGATGACCTCGGCGCTCGCCTCGGGCGTCACGTCGCGAGGGCCGAACCCGGTGCCCCCTGTCGTGAGCACCAGGACCGCGTCCTCGGCGAGCTCGACGATCGCATCGGCGATCGCCTCGCGGTCGTCGGAGACGACGCGCCGCTCGAGCTCATAGCCTTCGGCCGCGAGTAGCTCGGCGAGCAGATCGCCGCTCGCGTCCTCGCGCTCACCCGCGGCGACGCCGTCGGAGACAGTCAGGACAGCCGCCTTCATACCGGTTCTTTCGTCTTCTCCACCAGCCGTACGCCGGTGATCTCGAGCTCCTTGTCGACCGCCTTCGCCATGTCGTAGACCGTTAGCGCCGCGACCGAAGCCGCGGTCAGCGCCTCCATCTCAACGCCGGTCTGGGCAGTCGTCTCGGCGCTCGCCAGGATCGCGACCTCACCTTCGCCCACCTCGAGCTCGACCGCGACGTGTGACAGCGGCAGCGGGTGGCAGAGCGGAATCAACTCGGCGGTGCGCTTGGCCGCCATGATCCCTGCCACCTGGGCCGTCGCCAACGCGTCGCCCTTCGGCAGCTCGCGCAGGCGCCGCGCGGTCTCCGTCGCCATCCGCACCTCGGCGCGCGCGGCGGCGCGGCGGCGCAACGGCTCCTTGCCGCCGACGTCGACCATCCGCACGCCCCCCGTTTCGTCGACGTGCGAGAGCTCGCTCATGCCTGAACCGTATCGCTGCGAGAGCTAAGAAACCCGCGCTGAAGCGCGATCGAGCTCGTCGAGCTGCGAGGCGAGCCAGCGCGCGAGATCGTGCTCGCGCACGTAGGCCTGGATTGCCCCCAACCTGGCGCGGCGCTGATCGAGCTGCAGCTCGAGCGCCTCGTGAATCGCTTCCGCCTGCGCGGCGACATCGAAGGGGTTGATCGTCAGCGTCCACTCCCCGATCTCCTCGTAGGCGCCGGTGTTTTCCGATAAGACAACAACACCGTCCCGCATGTTGACCAGCGGCGCCTCCTTCGCGACGAGGTTGAGCCCGTCGAAGATCGCGTTTACGAAGAGGACGTCGAACTGCTTGTACGCGGCAACCGAGCGCGGGAAGTTGTCCTCGATCTGCAGGTCGATCGGCAGCCAACCGTCGGACTGGAAGCGATCGTTGACGCGCCGTGCCTCGCGCTGGATGGCACCGAGGTACTCGGCGTACTCTGGGATGTCCTGGCGGGAGGGATCCAGCAGCGCGAGGAGCGCCACCCGCTCGTGCATCTCCGGATGCGCTTCGAGGTAGAGCTCGTAGGCACGAAAGCCCCGGACGATGTTCTTCGACGGATCGGTTCGGTCGACTCGTACGATCAGGCACTCCGGTCGCCGCTCGACGATCTCCCGCTCCGCTTCGAGCACTTCCGGGCTCTCCGCGAGCTCGTCGAACTCCTCCGGGTCGATCGAGATCGGCGAAGCGTCCACCCTCGTCCGACGACCCCGATGGTCCGCGCTCCAATCGCTGAAGTTCCCCGCCGCACCCGTGATGTCGACAGCGCACCGTAGAAAGGCCAGCCTCCAGCGGCTCGAGTGGAAGCCGACGACGTCGTTCGCCAGCAACCCGTCGTGGATCGCGTGCCGCATCTCGGCCGGCAAGATCCGCCAATAGTCCGGTTGGGGCCAGGGGATGTGGACGAAGTGGGAGAGCGTCGCGTCGGGCGCCTCCTCGCGAACCATTCGGGGCGCCAGGTAGAGGTGGTAGTCGTGGAAGAGGACGGCCGCGTCGGGCTCGGCCTCGAGCTCTTCGAGGACGGCAGCCGCAAAGCCTTCGTTGACCTTCACGTAGCCGTGCTCCCAGGCGTGATGGAAGCCGTGGTCGACCGCCGGCGTGTAGGCGACCTCCCACAGGTAGTGCTGGAGGAACCACAGCATCGGGTTCGAGACCACGTTGTAGAACCAGTCGTAGGCCGATTCGTCATGGGCGACCAGCCGCAGTCTGAACGGCGAGCCGTCGCGCGCCGTCTCGTCGATCGTTTCGTCGGAGACTGCGCGGTCCTCGTCGGTGATCGCGCTCGCGATCCAGGTGACGTCGTGGTAGGCGACGAGCCCCCGCAAAGCAGTGACCAGGCCGCCACCACCACGCTTCGCCACTCGTTCACCGTTCTCACGGGTGTACGAAAGCGGCCCGCGGTTCGAAACGACGATCAGCTTGCGCCGCTCAGGCATGACTGGAGCGTATAGCCGCTGGAGCCGGAGAGACCTACGCGGCCCCGACGACCGCGAGCTCCGCGCCGGCGGTGTCGTTGCCGAGCAACGTGTTGAAGAGCACGAGCCAGTCGCGCAGGAGTCGCGGCATCAGGAAGTTCCGGCGCACGTACTCCTTGCCCTTCAGCGCCCGCAGGCGCGCTTCGCTCGGGTCACGAAGGATCTCGATACAGGCGTCCGCGCACTGGGCGGACGAGTCGACGAGCCAGCCCGTCTCGCCGTCCTGGATCTGGCGGACGATCCCGCCCACCCGTCCGGCCACGGTCGGACGCGTCTTCCAGAGCCCCTCGGTCACAGTGAGGCCGAACCCCTCCTTGATCGACTTCTGGATGACCGCGTGCGAATGCACCTGGAAGGCATTGACCTCGACACCGCCGATGTTGTTCAGGTTCGAGAGGATGTAGATGTCGGGATCGCCCTGGGCGTAGCCGACGGTCTGGTTGTAGTAGTCCCAGCCTTCGGGGTCGTCGTGGGCCATCGAGCCGACCAGCGCGAGCTGCACCTCGGGAAAGCGCTCTTTGACCTCCCGGTACGCGTCGATCACGCCGAGTGGGTCCTTCCAGGGATCGAAGCGCGAGACCTGCGTCAGCAGCGGCCGCTCGACGTCGATTCCGAACTGGTCGACGATGTACGCCGCGTCCTCCGCCGAAAGGGCCATGTTCTTCGGCGTCAGTGGATCGATCGCGGGCGGCCAGATGTACGAGGGCGGCAGGCCGGCCGCCGCCGGGACGTACTCGTTCATGTGGAAGATGGCAGCGTCGTAGCGCCCAAGAGCCGGCAGGAGGAAATCGAGCACACTCTGATTCGGCGTCGAGAGGTCGATGTGGCAGCGCCAGATCCAGCGCGCCGGCGACGAGGGGAAGCGCTCGATCGTGAACGCGGGCTGTGGGTCGTGGACGATGACGAAGTCATAGTCGTCCTCGAGGTCCTGCGCGTTCTCCTCGTTGAAGCGGCGGTAGACCTGCTCTTGATCGGGCGTCAGTCCCTGCGGTGATCCCTGCAGCGCGTTGTGGATCGTCTTCGTCGCTGCGAAGAACTCGTCGGCGCCGCGGATGATCCGCCACTCGGCGTCGAGTCCGGCATCGCGCATCAGGGGCACGAGCGCATACAGGATCTCTGCGACTCCGCCTCCGAACGCAGTCGCGGAGAGGTGCAGCACGCGCTTGCCCTCCAACTGCGCCGCGAGCCTGCGAATCTCCTCCATCAGACCCCGCGACGCGATCGTGCCGTAGTCGAGCAGCGACTTGTTTCCGACGTTGATGAGCTGGAGCATGTGAGGGGGAGTTCCTTCGGGTGGAGAAAGCGCGGAGAATAGAGGCTATTCGGCGAGGAACTTCACGAAACGAAGCCGTGATCCTCCCGACTCGCGCTCGTCGATCTCGACTTCGTCGGCGACCGCACGGATGATCGCGATGCCTAGGCCCCCCTCGCTGAGGTCGCCATTGCCGCCGCCGGCGAAGTCGGCGGGCTGGAATCCCTGCCCGTCGTCGGCGACCTCGACGACCAGCCGGTCGGGCTCGATCTGGTAGACGATCTCGACCGTGCCCGCCCGCCCTTCCCGATAGGCATGCCGGACCGAGTTCGTGCAGGCCTCGGTCAGGGCGAGCTTCAGGTCGCTGAGCGTTTCCTGGGAGAGCGGGCGAACCCGCGCTATCGCCGTCAGGGCGAGGCGGCCGAGCGTGATGTACTCGGCCTTTGCCGGGATCGTCAGCCGGACCATTCGCTCGTGGGGGTCCATCGAGGCCCTCTTCCCTTTGGGCAAGCGGCCCTAACCTTCCGAATCTGTTTCAACAAGCGTCACGGGATCGACTTTGTCATTCCCGATCAGCCGGGGTTCGCCGGCCGCTCCGCCAGCTTGACGGTCACCTGATGCCGCTTGCCTGCCCGAAAGAGGGTGATCGGGACCGACTGCCCCGGGGAAAGTTCCTCCGTGACCACGCGGACGACATCTTCCGCACTCCCGACCGGATGCCCGTCAATCGCCACGATCACGTCTCCGCCCTCGACGAACGGGGAGCCGAGGAGCCGTTGCCGGTCGGTACCGGCCTGTAAGCCTGCTTCGGCTCCTGGCGTGCCCGGATTCACCTTCGTGACGACGGCGCCGTGCGAGACCGGGTAGTGCAGCCGCTTCGCGATCGTAGGGATCAGGTCCTCAGTCTCGATCCCCACGTAGGCATAGGAAACCCGGCCGGCGGCGATCAACTGGGTCATCGACCGCCGCGCGGAGTCGATCGGCACCGCGAAGCTGACACCCTCGGCGTTCCCCGAGTCGCTGCGAATCTGGGCATTGATTCCGATCACCCGCCCGCGTGCGTCGAAGAGCGGTCCGCCCGAGTTGCCGTGGTTGATCGCGGCGTCGGTCTGGATGGCGTCAACGAGGCTGTACTGCGAGGTCAGCGAGTCGATCGAGCGCTCCGTTGCCGAGACCACGCCGACGCTGAGCGAGTTGACGTTCCCAAACGGGCTTCCGATCGCCGCGACCGGCTGGCCGACCTTCACCTGCGCGGAATCACCGAGCGGCACGGGATCGAGCTGATGGTCGGCGGGATTCACCTTGATCAGGCCGACGTCGTCGTAGATGTCCCAGCCGACGACCTTGGCAGCAACGCGATCCCGGTCCTGAAACTCGACGAAAAGCTTGTCGGCGGCCGAGACCTTGCCGTTGCCCTCTCCCGCGTTCGTGATCACGTGGGAGTTGGTGAGAATGTAGCCCTTCGGCGAGACGACGAACCCCGAGCCCTGAGCCTCCTGGGCGGAGAGGCTGTCGCCGCCGTAGATCGCGTAGATCGTGACGACTCCCGGCGATCGGGTGCTGTAGATCCTGCTCGGATTGAAGCCGTTGCCCGCGAGCGGCTTCGCACTCGGCGAAACCGCGGCTCGAGGGGTGGCGACGGCCTGGGCGACCGCCGGGGTCTGCACGACGATCGTCTTCTTCGTTCCGCTCGAGAGCCAACCGGCCGCTTTCCCAACCACGAGGACAGAAATGCCGCCGATAACGGCGGCAACGATCGCGACAATCGCAATTGGAGCAGGGCGCTCGCGCACTGATCGCACTGTAGCTGCGTGCGTTCTAGGCGTCTGCGGCGAAGATCCGCTCAAGCTCACGACGGCAGCCGTGCGCCGGGTCGCAAGAGCTTCCCCAACGGTCCGGGCTCTTCGCGCTCTCCGCAGACGCGGGCTTTTGGGCCGATTTCACGGGAAAAGGCCGGCGGCGCACAGGCCGGCGGCGAGCGCTTCAAACCGCCACGGGCTCCGGTTCCAGCCTCGGTGTGAGTTCTTCGGCCGGCAGCACCAGCGAAAAAACGGTGCGGCCGGGCTTCGACTCGAGTTCGATCCTGCCGCTCATCAGCTCGGCCAGCTCTCTCGCGATCGCCAGGCCGAGCCCGCTGCCTGACGCTTTCGTGCTCTCACCGCGATAGAAGCGCTCGAATAGTTCGGCTCGATCGTCGTCGCTGATGCCGGGCCCCTCATCCGTGACAGAAATCTCGGCCCGCCCGTCGGCACTGCGGACGGCCACCTCGACCGGGGTGCCCGAAGGCGTATGCACGAGCGCGTTCTCGAGCAAGATCCGCACGATCTGGAGAACTCGCTGCGGATCGCCGCGACCTGCAGCCGCGCCGTTGCGCGCATATTCGAGCGGATGCTCCAACGCCAGGGCGACACCCGCAAACTCCTCGACCGCGGCCCTGGCAAGGCTCCCGAGATCGACAGGCTGCGTCTCTACGTGCAACCGGCCGGCGTCGAGCTTGGACAGGTCGAGGAGGTCGTCGGCGAGCTTCGTCAGCCGCCGTACCTGGCCGGCCATCGTGTCGAGGAACTCACGCCGCGTGGGCTCGTCGAGCTCTTCATCCTCGAGCAGCTCGAGGAAGCCACCGAGCGAGAAGAGCGGCGTCCGGAGCTCGTGCGAGGCGTTGGCGACGAATTCCCGCCGCGCGTGATCCAGACCCGCGAGTCGT
>VAXH01000020.1 GCA_005883955.1 Actinomycetota bacterium
AGCCAAGAAGACCTCCGGACCGCGGAGAGGGCGTGATTGCCGTCCCCTCCGAAATCGGTCGGAGGCAAGCCGCCCCCATCCCTCGACTCAGGGACAGGGGCGAGATCTCGTGCTTTGGACTACTCGGCCTACTTGAAGATGTTGACCGCGCGCGCTGCGACGAGCAGGATCGTGACCGCCGAGATCGCGGACTCGAACAGCATCAGCAGCTTTGCGCGCCGCGTCAGGGGCATCGCGTCCGTCGGGCTGAAGGCGATCGAGTTCGTGAACGAGATGTAGACGTAATCGATCAATTGCGGGTACCAGCCCGGCTCGGCGAGCTCAGGGTTCTCGGACTGCGGGAACTGGAAGTCCCTCGGGGGAGGGTCCGGCCGCAGCCTCTTGACCGGCCCGCCTCGGTCAACTGCCCAATACCAGAGGCCGAATGCGATCACGTTCGTCGCCCAGACCGTCACGGCCTTGAGCAGCAGCTGCGCGCCGCTTGTCTCCTTTCCCTTCACGAGCGAGCCGATCAGTGCGACGAGCAGCAGCGCGTTCGTCAGGCTGATGACGCCGATCAGCGCCAGCGCGACCATCCGCCGGAGCCCCAGTTGCTCGAGCCGGTGTCGTGGTCGATCCCACGCAAGCGGGATCAGGAGCGCGAGCTCCGGCGGGACGGAGATCAACCACACCCACCAAGACAGGGTCAAGAGCGTCCAGTGCTCGACGCGGCTCACGCTTGCGAGCACGACCTGGGAGCCGATCACCGTGATGACCGCCGGGGCGGCCTCCCAGCGCGATTCGAACTCTTCTTCGCGCAACGGGTCGGACGCGGTCTTCTGGGCCACGGGCTGAGTCTCGCGTACCGGGCTGTCGCCAGGCGGCCCGAGCGACGTACTCTGAGCCTCGATGGGGATGTTCTTTCACTCCGCGGAAGCGCCGCCCGAGCGCCCCGCCGACCCGGCGGTACGCCGGGCGAACCTCCGCCGGATCGGCAGGCTCTTCGCCGCCTACAAGCTGCGGTTGGGCGGAGTGCTGCTGCTGATCGTGATCTCGGCCGGGCTAGGGGTCCTACCCGCCTTCCTGCTCAAACGCGTCCTGGAAGCGATCGCCCGGAACGACACCTCCTCGCTTTCGATCAACGCCGGCGGGATGATCGCGATCGCGATCGCGACCGGCGTGCTCGGCGTGATCCAGACGCTGCTCTCCAACCAGGTCGGCCAGCGCGTGATGCACGACCTCCGCGCCTCTGTGTTCCGGCATCTGCAGCGCCTGTCGCTCGCCTTCTTCACCCGCACGCGGACGGGAGAGGTGCAGTCGCGGATCTCGAACGACATCGGCGGCGTTCAGAACGTCGTCACGAACACGGCGACCTCGATTGCCTCGAACGTGACGACCGTCGCCGCGACCATGGTCGGCATGCTGGTGCTGAGCTGGAAGCTGGCGCTGTTTGCGTTCGCGTTGATCCCGCTGTTCGCGCTGCTCACACGCCGGGTCGGCAACGAGCGCCGCCGGATCGCGAAGACGACACAGGAGACGCTGGCCGACATCTCCAGCCTGGTACAGGAGTCGCTCTCGGTGTCCGGGATCATGCTCGGGAAGACGATGGGCCGCGGCGACGAGCTCGCCGACCGTTTCGAAGCCGACTCGCTGCGCCTCGCCGACCTCGAGGTGCGACAGCGGATGGCCGGGCGCTGGGTGATGGCCTCGATCCAGACCAGCTTTGCGATCATGCCGGCCGCGGTCTACTGGTTCGGCGGGCTCGCGCTCGCACACGGCTCGACCTCGGTGTCGATCCCGTTGCTCGTCTCGTTCACGACCCTCCAGACGAGGCTGTTCTTTCCGATCGGCTCGCTGCTCGGAGTCGGCCTGGACGTGCAGACGTCGCTGGCCCTGTTCGACCGGATTTTCGAATACCTCGACCAGCCGGTCGACATCGAGGAGAAGCCGAACGCGATCGCCGTCGGCCAGGCCGGCGACGTCGTCTTCAACCGGGTTTGGTTTCGCTACGGCGAGGAGTGGACGCTCCAGGACGTGTCCTTCACCGTGCCGGCAGGTTCGACCACCGCGCTCGTCGGGGAGACGGGTTCCGGCAAGACGACGCTCGGCTACCTCGCGGCCCGGCTCTACGACGTCAGCCGCGGGAGCATCTCCATCGGTGGCATCGACATCCGCGACCTCAGCTTCCAGGCGCTGTCCGACCTCGTGGGCGTCGTTTCCCAGGAGACGTACCTCTTCCATGAGTCGGTTCGCGAGAACCTGCGCTTCGCGAAACCGGACGCGACCGACGAGGAGATCGAGGCGGCCGCCCAGGCGGCGCGCATCCACCATGTGATCGCGGCTCTGCCGGACGGGTACGACACCGTCGTCGGCGAGCGCGGCTACCGCTTCTCAGGCGGCGAGAAGCAGCGGATCGCGATCGCGCGCACGATCCTGCGCAATCCCCCGGTCCTCGTGCTCGACGAGGCGACGAGCTCGCTCGACACTGAGACCGAGCGGCTCGTGCAAGAGGCGCTCGACCAGCTCTCGGAGGGGCGCACGACGATCGCGATCGCGCACCGGCTCTCGACCGTTCGCGATGCCGACCAGATCATCGTGCTCGACCACGGCCGCGTCGTCGAATCCGGTCGGCACGACGACCTGATCCTCGCCGGCGGCCGCTACACAGCGCTCACCAAGCGGGACGGCGACCTCGCTGGGCCCTCTATTCGCAGCGGAGCCGCCGAGCTCGCACCGGCCGCGGCGGAGCCCGCCCCAGACTTCACATGAGCACGCCGAGCTCGTCCAGCGAGCTGCGCAGCTCGGCCGCGTCGCGGTAGACGCGGAAGGCGCCCGCGCGGTTGAGCTCGTCCTCGCCGTAGCCGCCGCTGAGCAGGCCGACGCTCAGCATCCCGGCGCGCCTGGCGGCGAGCAGGTCCCAGACGGCGTCGCCGACGACGTAGCCATCCTCGGGCGAGACGCCGAGGCGGTCGGCGCAGGTGAGAAAGAGGTCCGGCTCCGGTTTTGCCCGGTCGACATCGCCGCGCTCGACGACCACGGTCTCCTCGCCGACGCCGAGCGCCTCGAGCGAGGCGTCGATCTCCGGCCGACGCCCCGAGGTGGCGATGCCGTGCGCGATCGCCTCGACCTGAAGCTCGGCCAGGAGCTCGACCGCGCCGGGAAGCGGCCGCCGCTCCGGCAGCACCTCGAGGAAGAGTTCGCCGTGGCGTTGCTGCAGCGCATCTGCCTCATCGGCCGACAGCGGGCGCCCGATCTCGCGCGCCGCCGCCCGCGCGAAGAGTCCGCCGCTCATCCCGACGCGGCGGTGAATCCGCCAGCCGTCGATCGGCAGCCCGACCTCGGCGAACGCGCGCTGCCAGGCGAACACGTGCGCGTAGACGGTGTCGACGAGTGTGCCGTCGAGATCGAAGATCAGCGCCCGCCGGGGACGTTCCAAGGCCGAGACGTTATCGGGTCAAACGAGCCGCAGCAGCCCTCGCTCGAGCACGAGCGGCAGAAGGAGATCTCGGTAACCGTGATCGTCGAAGAGCACGGTGAGCTGGTCGCCGTCGTAGCGCTGGACGGTGCCTTCACCCCAGCGATCGCTCGTCACTCGCCCACCCACCGCGAACGGCTCGGCGATGGCGGGCTGCAAGACGTGCGCCTCGTCGTTGTCGCAGTGTCCACACGGACCGCGGTAGTCCTGGCCGAAGTAGGAGAGCAGGAACGAGCGGCGGCAGCCCGTGTGCTCCGCGTAGCGGCGCATCATCTCGAGTCTCGACCGCTCGACCTCGTCTTCGCGTTCCGTCTCCGCCGCCGACGCTCTTAACACCTCGGGAACGCTCAGGACGCCGGTCCAGCGAACGGCCCCGTCGACCTCCCACGCGGCCGCGCCGAGATCGACGAGACGCACGAGTGCCGCTGTCAGCTGGCGACGGCCTAGCTCCTCGACGTCGCGCCCAGTCGAAAGGCGCTCGGCCTCGCGGGCCACAGCGCTGTCCCCGATGCTCCGCGCGGTCAGGTGCCGAGCCATGGCGAAGTCTTCCGGCCGGAAGAGCAGCCGCGCGTGGGCTTCCCTCTCGTCGCGGCCGGCGCGTCCGAGCTCCTGGTAGTACGCATCGAGAGATGGCGGGGGGTCGGCGTGGAGCACCCAGCGGACGTCAGGCTTGTCGATCCCCATCCCAAACGCAACAGTGGCGGCGACAATTCGCGCGGAGCCGTCGAGGAAGGCGGTCATCGCCTGGTGTCGCGCGCGTGGCGAAAGTGCTGCGTGGTAGAGCGTCACCCGGTGGCCGGCCGCCGAGAGCACGTCCCGCGCCGCCTCCGCGCTGGCATGCGTCGCGGCGTAGACGATCCCCGAGCCGGCGAGCTCCGACGCCGCGCGCTCGAGCTCGCGCCGCTTCTCCTCGACCGAGCCCACCCGCCGGGCCGACAGCTCGATGTGCGGGCGATCGAAGTTGCCGACCACCACTTCGGGGTCGCGCAGCCCCAGTCGCCGGCTGATCTCCTCCCGCACCGGCAGCGCTGCCGTCGCGGTCAAGGCCACCCGGACCGGTGCGCCCAGGGCCTCGGCCTGCGCGCCGAGCCGCATGTAGTCGGTGCGGAAGTCGTGGCCCCACTGGCTGATCAGGTGCGCCTCGTCGACGACGAAGAGCCCGGGTCGCGCCCGGTGCAGCGCCTCTCGCGTCTCCGTGTTCGCCAGCTGCTCCGGCGAGACGAAGACGAAGGTGTCGGAATCGCAGGAGGCGACGAGAGCAGCTGCCCGCGCGCCCGCCGACTGCTGCGAGTTCAGCACGATCGCGGACAGGCCGGCCGCGCGCAGATGCTCAAGCTGGTCGTCCTGGAGCGCGATCAGCGGCGAGACGACCACGGTAGGCCCGTCGAGCAGTAGGCCGGCGAGCTCGTAGATCGCAGACTTGCCGCCGCCGGTCGGAAGCACCGCGAGCACGTCGCGCCCGGCGCTCGCCGCAGCGACGGCACGTAGCTGCCCCGGCCGCAGGCGCTCGAAAGCCAGGCGCGTTCGAGCCAGTTCGCGGATCGCTTCTTCGCTCACGAGCTCAAAAGCTAGCCTGCGCGACGCTCTAACCGTCACTCGCCCGATAAGGAAAGGCCCGCAGATGCGGGCCTTTCCCACTGGGCTTGCCGTTTCGTCAGTGTTTCTGCTGGAAGTCGAAGCAGCAGGCCCCGTCGATCTCGAGCGGGACGTCGTCCGCCTGTGCCTGCGCATTCGTCGTCGCTCCCTCGGGATGCGACGTCGCGAGCGCGTAGGCGCCGACCTCCTCGAGCAAGCTCTTCGCGGTCGGCGAGCCGATGTCGGCCGCGTTCACCTTGATCGTGATCGTGCAGGGGCTCGTGGCCGACGGCGTCGGCGGGCACTGCACGGTGCCGCTCTCCTGCGTGCCGCCCAGATCCGGCTCCGGATACGTGAGCACGTGCGGGAAGCAGGCGCTGACCGAGCAGAGGTCGACGCTCTGCGTCTTCCCCGCGTAGAAGGTCGGCTGGTTCGCAGCCGTGTTCTGCATCGCCGCGTAATAGAGGGTGTCGCCGAACTGCCAGCGCGTAACGTAGTGGAGCAGCGGCGCCGCCAGCGTCGCCGACGTCAGGGCCGGGTTCGAAAGATCGACGACCTTCGTCGTGACGGTGAGCGTCGATCCGGACAAGCTCAGCTGACTGCCGACGATGTCCGCGCCCGGCACGTTCACGCCGCCGATCACGGGGTAGCGCGCGTCGCCCGCAGGATCGGAGAGACCGCCGACCGGCGCGCGGGAGGGGCCGGAGACTGCTTTGCCGTAGAGCCCCGGCCCAGACGATTGCCGGGCGACGGTGACCACGCCCGCGCCGGCGTGATCAACCAGTTGCTTGTTGTCCGGCGCGAACCCGGGTTGGATCAGCCCGTTCGACGTGTCGTCGTAGACGATCTCGGCTGCGCCGCTGCGGTCGATGTTGACTTCGAAGAAGTCGGCGAGGTTCCGGTTGCCCTGGCTCGTGATGCAGCCTGTCCCGGCGAGGCAAATGCTGTCGTAGTGCATCGGGTGCGGCGTCACCTTCACGAGCGTCTTCGAGGGTGCCGCGCCCGTGATTCCGCCCGAGGAGTTCGTCGGGAACACGACCTGGGACATGAAGACGTTCCACTTCTGGCCGCTGTTGCCACTCGGGTCGACGTTCTTGTCCGAGCCGTACCAGACCGCATCCGCGCGGCCGGGGCCGCCGGCCTTGATCCACGGGAAGACGTTCACCGCGTCGCCGGTGGCCGACGAGCCGTCGCTCACCTGCACCGGCGCGGTCCAGTTCGTCCAGCCGGATGCGGCCGAGGCGCCGCTCACGTACACCTGTCGCTGGCCGGGATTCGAGCTGCCCGCGTCCACGGCCCAGGCGACGAAGAGGTTGCGAGCAGTGTCCAGCGACGCGACGGTGAAGAGGACGTCGGGAGAGTCCGGCAGGTTGTCGGCGACGTGGATCAGCTTCGAGTAGTCGGGCCCGCCGCCGGCTACCGCTGGCGCGTCGAGAAAGGTCAGGTTCCCGGCCGCGTTCGGGGTGCCGATGTTCAACCGCAGGTCGTAGGTGCCGTCGTCGTTCGGGAAGCCGGCGGTCTGGAACACCTTCCCGGTCACCTGGTCGATCGCCGGGTACCCATCGCCGCCGAACGGGCTGTAGGTCGTCTCGTCGGCCGGCGTCACCAGCGTCGTGCCGGTCTGGTCGCCGTTCGTCGCGGCGGTGTAGTTCAGCCCGTCGAGACTCTTGTTCCACTGCTCGCCCCCATCCGGGCCGGGCCCGACGAGGTTGTTGTAGACGGCGTAGACGAGCGGGGTCGGGCCCGCATACGCCGACTGGTGGGGTGTCGTCGGCGACGGGTCATAGACGGCCAGCCACGGCCGGTCGCTGCCGGGCGTCGTCCCGCAGCCCATCACGTTCTGCTGCGCCGTCGCGCCGCCGTCGGCAGTGGTCGCGACACGGTCGCACGTCAGCGCGTAGAGGTCGATGAAGTACTGCTTGCCGCTGCGATCGAAGTTGATGTCGGTGTCCCCGCCGCCAGGGGGCGCCTCCGTGCCGAGGAGCGCGCTCGGCGGCGGCCCCGGCGAGATCGTGCGGAAGCTGTGGCCGCCGTCGACCGAGCCGAACCAGACGCTTCGTTGCGTGCCGGTTCCGGTCGGGCCGCTCACGAAGACGCGCCCCTGAGAATCGAGACCGATGTCCGGCTCGCCAAAGGTGTGAATCGGGTCGACGATCGACGATGTCTCGAAGGCAATGCCGCCGGCCGCCGCCGAGGCGGTCGGTGCGGTCAGCAAATGGCCGCCACGGGTCTGAAGCAGGACGCTCGCGCAACCGATCGCCGCGAGCACGAGGACGACTCGAGAAAGCTTGGGCATCGCGATCACCTTTCGTTCGACGGCTTGCCAGAAGCCGCCGGGGTCCGAACGAGAACGGGCGGAAGCCCGGTCCGAGTAACTGGCGTCATATATCCGCCCGCGTCGGAGTCGAAACGACCGATTTCCAGGACGTTTTTGACTGACTAGTCAGTCAGCCATATCCGGACGATTCAGAGGCGGACGATCGAGAGCAGGTACTCCTGCGGCAGGCGCATGGTCCCATCGTCGGCCTCGTTGGCCGTCCGCCAGATAGCGATGACTTTGTCTCGGAGCTCGTCGAACCGCTCGCCGAGCATCGCCCGCGCCGCCACCATCGTCGGGAAGCGCTCCATGAAGTAGTCGGCCCACGCGTCGACTGATTCGGCCTCGATCCAGTTGACGTGGCGCTCGAATTCGAACTCCCTCGCAGCCGGACCGAACAACTCGCGCACGTGCTCCTCGCTGCCCCAGAGGAGCGGGGACGAGGCGTAGTCAGGAGGCGGAGGCATGTACTCACCGCCCGTTCGCAAGAGATCGCCCACCGTGCCTTCCGGTGTCCATGTGGCAGTGGCGACCACGCCGCCTCCGCGGCAAACGCGGACCATCTCGTCGACGACCCGTTGATGGCGGGGCGCGAACATATGCCCGAAGGTCGAGAGCACACGGTCGAAGCTGTGATCCTCGAAGGGCAACTCCTCGGCGTCGCCCTCGACCCAGGCGATCTCGACGCCGGCGGCTTCTGCTTTGGCTCTTCCCTCCTCGAGCAGCTTGGGGACGAGGTCGAACCCGGTCACCCGCCCGCCGGCGCGTGCAGCAGGGATGGTTGCGTTGCCCGTTCCGCAGGCGACGTCGAGCACGGTCATCCCCGGCTCGATCCCCGCACGCTCGACAAGAAGCTCGCCGACGTCCGCTATCCGCTCGGAGAGGCCGCCGTAATCCCCTTCAGACCAGACTGCGCGCTGCCGCGTCTTGAACTCGTCCAACCGAACCGCCATGGGGAGCCTCCTTTTCCGATCTTTCTGCCGGTCATTTCGCTTCTGAGTCGTGCGACCGTGGCTGGCGTTACACCGGGGAACCGATCAGCGCGCTCCCTCTCCGCAGGCGGCGACGGAAAAGACGGGGGCACAGTCGGCTCGGCGGAAGACGGTGATATCGAAGCGGAAGCCCGATGCTTGCAGAACGCTTGCAGCGAGCCGACTCAGCCCAGCCCGCTGTTGTGCCGCAGACCACCGATCCGAGTCCCCGGCCGGGATGCTCGACTCTCTGCCGGGGTCAACGCGGGACCCGCCGTGGAGTAACAATCAAGCCGTGCCGGGAGATGCAGTCGCGGGTAGCGAACGAAAGCTGGCCACGGTGCTGTTTGCCGACCTCGTCGGCTCGACTGCGCTCGCGTCCGGGGACGACCCCGAGCGCGTCCGGATTCGCCTGGAGCGATTCTACGAGGCAATGGCGGACGAGGTCCGAGGCGCCGGTGGAACGGTGGAGAAGTTCGCCGGCGATGCTGTCATGGCCGTCTTCGGGGCACCCGCCGCTCTCGAGGATCACGCGGAACGCGCGCTGCATGCCGCGCTCGCCATGCAGCGCAGGCTTGGGGAGCTCTTCCAAGGCGAGCTGGCTATGCGTGTAGGCGTGAACACAGGCGAAGTGGTTGTCGGGCGCGCACGCGCGGGCTCTTCGTTCGTGAGCGGGGACGCGGTGAACGTGGCCGCCCGGCTCGAGCAGTCCGCAGCTGCCGGCGACATCCTCGTCGGAGAGCGGACCGTCGCCGCCGTCCGTGGCGCGTTCGAGCTGTCCGAGCAGCGGTTTGTGGAGGCCAAAGGCAAGCCGGAGGGGATAGCCGCTCGAAAGCTCGTGCGCGCCCTGACGCTCCAGCGGCCGCGCGGGGTAAGCGGCTTGCGTCCGGCCTTCGTCGGGCGGGAGCGGGAGCTCGAGCAGCTTCAGGCCGCCTACCGCCAGGTCGGGCGAAGCCGTCGGCCGCTGCTGGTCACGATCGTCGGGGATGCAGGGCTCGGCAAGTCGCGCCTCGTCCGGGAGCTCTGGCAGTGGCTGGCTGCTGAAGAACCCCAGCCGCTTCAGCGCACGGGTAGGTGTCTCCCCTACGGCCAAGTCGTGTTCTGGGCCCTTGGAGAGATCCTCAAGGAGCAGCTCGGCATCCTCGACGGGGATTCTCGTCAGAGCATCCTCGCCCGACTCGGCGATCGTGAGATCTTGGGGCTGGCGCTCGGGCTCGACGTCGCAGCCAACCTGCACCCGCTTACTGCCCGCGATCGCTTCCAGGACGCCTGGGTCTCGCTGTTCGAAGAGCTGACGGCGACTCGTCCGGCGGCCGTCTTGGTGGAGGATCTCCACTGGGCCGAGGATCCTCTCCTCGATCTGTTGGAGCATCTTCTCGTGCGCGTTCACGGTCCACTTCTCGTGCTTGTAACGGCGCGACCCGAGCTACTGGACAGTCGACCGGGGTTCGGCCGTCTCAGTGCGGAGACGCTCGCGCTCGAGCCGTTGAGGGTTGAGGCGACCGAGGAGCTGCTCGGCCGGTTGCTTGGCACGGACCCACCGGGCCTGTTGCGCGAGGTGGTCGCGCAGGCCGAAGGCAATCCCTTCTTCCTGGAAGAGGTGCTCGGCTCTCTGATCGATCAAGGCCTGCTCGAGCAACAGAACAGCGCCTGGGCGATGAGGCAGCTTCCGAGTGGGTTTCTCGTTCCGGACACCGTGCAGGCGCTCGTGGCGGCGCGCATCGACCTGCTCGAGCCCGCCGAGAAGGAGGCGCTCCAAGCCGCCTCGGTCATCGGTCGCATCTTCTGGAGCGGCCCCGTCTACGAGCTTTGCCCGGGAGCGGAGCCCGACTTCCGCCTGCTCGAGGAACGAGATTTCATCCGGCGCCGGCTCGGATCCTCGATCGAGGGCGAGCGCGAGTACGCGATCAAGCACGCGGTCACACGCGAAGTGGCGTACACGAGCATTCCGAGGGCCAGGCGGGCACACCTCCACGCTGCCTTCGCCTCCTGGGTTGAGCGCTTCGGAGGAGGACGCGACGAGCATGCACCACTACTGGCCCACCATTACGCGGAGGCGTGTCGCCCCGAGGACGCCGACCTGGCCTGGGCCGGAGCGGAGGACGAGCTCGAGGGTCTGCGCTTGCAAGCGGTCGGCTGGTTGCGACGCGCTGCCGAGCTCGCCCTCGGTCGTTACGAAATCGATGAAGGAATCGAGTACCTGAACCGTGCGCTCCAACTCGAGACCAAGGATGTGCGGCGGTCGGAGCTGTGGCGGCGCATCGGCCACGCCAACACGCTCAAATACGACGGCGAGGCGTTCTGGACGGCAATGCTGACGTCACTCGAGGAATGCAGCGACCGCGCCGAATCGGCGCAGACGTACAGCGAGCTGGCGTTTCACACCGCCACCCGGGCGGCGATGTGGAAGCGCAGGCCCGACCCCGAGCTCGTCCACGGTTGGATCGAGCGTGCGCTCGAGCTCGCGGATCCCGGTACGTTCTCGCGCGCGAGGGCGCTCATCGCGCGGTCGTGGTACGACCCTACGGAATTCGCAGACGCCGCACGCGAGGCGAGCGCGCTCGCCGAAGATCTCGGCGATCTCGAGCTTCGGTCGTGGGCACTCGCGGCGCGCTCGCGCTCCTCGTATGCCACGGGCGCCTACGGTGAAGCGGCGGACTGGAGCCGGCGTCGCCTCGAGCTACTTCCCGAGATCGGGGATCCGGATCACGTTGCCTTCGTCTACTTCTACGCTCTCGATCCTCCCATCGCATTGGGACGCTTTGACGAGGCTCGTCGCCTCGCGTCCGCGCACGCGGAGGCGACACAAGATCTGACGGTGCATCATCGGCTGCACGGCGTCGCCTGTCTTCTGATTGTCGAGAGCGCTGCGGGCTGCTGGGAACGCGTACGGGACCTCCGCACGGCTGCCGAGCACGCCGTCGCCGCCAACGTCGCCACGCCGTGCTTCTTCAACCCGTGGTGGTTGTTGGCATGCGCGCTGGCCGAAGAGCTCCTCGAGAGCCCCCGCGAGGCGCGCAGGCTCGAGCATGACGCGGAAGCCCTGGGAATGGAGGGGTACGACTTCCTGCTCGATCCGCTGCGCATCCATCTCGCGGTCGCGCGTGGCGACCTCGACGACGTCGAGCGGAGAATCCCCAAGGAGTCGCCACCCCCCAGCACCCGCGACTTCGACATCCTCGTCGCACGGATGGATGGGCTTGCCGCGCTCCGTCGGCGAGATCAGCTGGAGGCAGAGGCGCCGGCCCTGCTCGACCCGGGTACCTACGTGGAGCCGTTCGCCCTACGCGCCCTCGGCATCGTGCGGCCGGATCCAGAACTTATGGAACAGGCACAGCAGCGCTTCCGGGAGATGGGGCTCGACTGGCACGCGGCCCAGACCGAGGCATTGGCCGAGGGCGCTCACTGATCGCAAGCGTGTGACCGTGCCTGTACTCCCGCACGGGACCAGATCACGCGAAAGACTGTGCCAGTGCAACCGGA
>VAXH01000001.1 GCA_005883955.1 Actinomycetota bacterium
ACTCGGCGCAGCTGCCTCGATCGCGGGGCTCGGCACCTTCGCGACCTTCACGAGCTCGACGAGCACGAGCAACACGATCGCCAGCGGCACGCTCTCGCTGACGGCGCCGTTCAGCCGCCTCGGCACGGGTGCGAGCCCGATCGCCGCGGGCGACACGATGCAGCGGGCGATCGACCTCAGCTACTCCGGCACGATCTCGTTCGGCTCAGCGACGCTGACGACGAACGCAACGAGCTCCTCCCTCCTCGACACGGACGCGACCAACGGCCTCCAGCTTGCGATCGACAAGTGCTCGCAGGCCTGGACCGAGTCCGGCCCGCCCTACACCTACACGTGCGGCGGCTCGACCTCGTCGGTGCTCGCTTCGCGCGCGCTGATCGGCAGCAGCATCGCGCTTTCGAACCTGACGCTGACCGCCGGCTCGACCGACCACCTCCGGGCGACCGTGACCTTCCCGAGCGCCGCCGGCAACACGCTGCAGAACCAGTCTTCGACGGTCAACTACACGTTCTCCGGCGTCCAGCGCAACGGCACTGATCAGTAACCGGGTGGCCTAGGCCGCCGCGGCGGCGTGCGCGGGCAGCACCTCGCGTAGGTATTGCCCGGTGAACGACTCCTCGACCTCGGCCACCTGTTCCGGCGTCCCGGTCGCGACGATCTCGCCCCCCGCCTCGCCGCCCTCCGGCCCGAGGTCGATCAGCCAGTCGGCCTGCTTGATCACGTCGAGGTTGTGCTCGATCACAAGCACGGTGTTGCCGGCGTCGACCAGCCGCTGCAGGACGTCGAGCAGCTTCTCGATGTCGGCGAAGTGCAGCCCCGTTGTCGGTTCGTCGAGCATGTAGAGCGTCCGCCCGGTAGCTAGCTTCGAAAGCTCCTTCGCCAGCTTGATCCGCTGTGCCTCCCCGCCCGACAACGTCGTCGCGGGCTGGCCGAGCTTGATGTAGTCGAGCCCGACGTCGTGCAGCGTCTGCAGCTTCCGGCGCAGCTTCGGAATCTTCGCGAAGAAGGCGAGCGCCTCCTCGACCGACATCGCGAGCACGTCCGCGATCGACTTCCCCTTGAAGCGCACCTCGAGCGTCTCGCGGTTGTAGCGCGCGCCCTTGCAGGTCTCGCACGGGACGTAGACGTCCGGGAGGAAGTGCATCTCGATCTTGATCTGCCCGTCACCCTTGCACGTCTCGCAGCGGCCGCCGCGCACGTTGAACGAGAAGCGGCCCGGCTTGTAGCCGCGCACCTTCGCCTCGGGAGTCATCGAGTAGAGCTCGCGGATGTGGTCGAACAGCTTCGTGTACGTCGCCGGGTTCGATCGCGGCGTGCGGCCGATCGGCGACTGGTCGATCTCGATCACCTTGTCGAAGGCCTCGATCCCCTCGATCGACTCGTGGTCGCCCGGCTTCGTCCGCATCCGGTGCAGCCTGTTTGCGAGCGCCTTGTAGACGATCTCGTTCACGAGCGTGGACTTCCCGGAGCCGGAGACACCGGTCACCGCGACGAACTTCCCGATCGGGAACTCGACGTCGATGTCCTTCAGGTTGTGCATCGACGCGCCGCGGACCCAGAACGAGCCGTGGTCCTCCGCGCGGCGCTCCGGGACCGGGATCTCGCGTGCGCCGGAGAGGAACTGGCCCGTGATCGACCGCTTCGTGCGCTCGACCTTCGCGGCTGTTCCTTCCGCGACGACGTGACCGCCGTGCTCGCCCGCTCCGGGTCCCATGTCCACGAGCCATTCGGCCTCGCGCATCATCTGCTCGTCGTGCTCCACCACGAGGACGGTGTTGCCGAGGTCGCGCAGCCGGGTCAGCGTCCCGATCAGCTTGTTGTTGTCGCGTTGGTGGAGGCCGATCGACGGCTCGTCGAGGATGTAGAGCACGCCGACGAGCTGCGACCCGATCTGCGTCGCGAGCCGGAGACGCTGGGCCTCGCCCCCGGAAAGCGTCGCCGACGCGCGGTCGAGCTGCAGGTAGCCGACGCCGACGTTGTCGAGGAACGTCAGGCGCTCGCGGATCTCCTTGACGATCCGTGCGCCGATTAGCAGCTCCGTCTCGGTGAGCTTCAGTGCGTCCAGGAACTCGAGCGCGCGTGTGACCGACATCTGCGTGAACTCGTGGATGTTCTTGCGGCCGACCGTGACGGCCAGGACTTCCGGCTTCAGCCGCGCGCCCTTGCACGTCGGGCACGGCCGGAACGACATGTACTCCTCGATCCGCTCGCGCTGCGTCGACGAGTCGGTCTCGCGGTACCGGCGCTGGAGCGACGGGACGATCCCTTCGAACGCGAGCATGTACGACCGCTTGCGACCCATCCGGTTGCGGTACGTGATGTAGACGCGTTCGCCGTTCGTGCCGTAGAGAAACAGGTCCTGTTCCTCGTCGGTCAGGTTCTCCCACGGCTCGTCGAGCGGGATCTCGTAGCGGTCGGCGATCGCCTGGATGACGCTGTCGTAGAAGCCCGAGTTGCCCACCGACCACGGGACGAGCGCTCCCTCGCCGATCGACAGCGTCGAGTCGGGGACGAGCAGATCGGGGTCGATCTCCTGCTGGGCGCCGAGGCCGGTGCACCGCGGACATGCGCCGTGCGGTGAGTTGAAGGAGAAGATCCGCGGCTGGAGCTCGGGGAGCGACACGCCGTGATCCGGGCACGCGAACTTCTCGCTGAAGAGCATCGACTCGCCGTCGACGACGTCGATCGCGACGAGCCCGTCCGCGAGTTGCGCCGCCGTCTCGACCGACTGCGCGAGCCGCGTTCGCAGATCCGGCTTCATCACGAGGCGGTCCACGACCACTTCGATCGTGTGCTTGAACTTCTTGTCGAGCGCGATCTCGTCCTCGAGCATGCGGATCTCGCCGTCGACCTTCACGCGCGTGAAGCCTTCGTTCCGCAGCTCCTCGAAGACGTCCTTGTACTCGCCTTTGCGGTCGCGGACGACCGGCGCGTTGACGGTGAACTTCGTCCCCTGCGGAAGCTGGAGGATCTGGTCGACGATCGACTCCTGGCTCTGGCCCGCGATCGGCTTCCCGCAGACCGGGCAGTGCGGTCGGCCGACCCGCGCGTAGAGGAGGCGGAGGTAGTCGTAGATCTCCGTGACCGTGCCGACGGTCGAGCGCGGGTTCCGCGAGGTCGTCTTCTGGTCGATCGAGATCGCCGGGCTGAGGCCCTCGATCGAGTCGACGTCCGGTTTCTCCATCATCTGGAGGAACTGCCGGGCGTAGGCGGAGAGACTCTCGACGTAGCGCCGCTGGCCCTCTGCGTAGATCGTGTCGAACGCCAGGCTGGACTTGCCCGATCCCGACAGCCCCGTGATGCAGATCAGCTTGTTCCGGGGCAGCCGGACGGTGATGTCCTTGAGGTTGTGCTCCCGGGCACCGTGAATCACCAGCTCTTCGGCCGCCATAACCGACCCATAGTATCGGGGGGTCATCGGACGAACAAGTGTTCGGTTTCGCGTCTCGGAACCCTGGATGCAAGCCGCTCCACGGCCACTTCCTCCGGGCGCGCGCAGAGGCCTGCCTCGCCGAACAGGTGGCCCCCGGCGTTCCGTCAGACGTCGCGGCGCGACAGGCGCGCGGAGCCGACGATCAAGAAAGCGACGGCGTAGAGAACCGCGCCGAGCGCTCCCGGCCACGCGCCGAGCAGATCGCTCGCCGAGCCGTGCACCGTGCCCGCGACGGTGGCCGCGAACACGTGCGCCGGCAAGAACCGAACACCGTCCCGCAGACCGATCGCGAGCACGCTCTCGCCGATGAGCAGCCACAGGAACGCGGTGATGATCGCCGGGCCCTGACGGTGGAAC
>VAXH01000021.1 GCA_005883955.1 Actinomycetota bacterium
CTCCAGTTTTCACAACCGACCTATCTGGCCGCCTACACGCTCTTTACGCCCAATAAATCCGGACAACGCTTGCCCCCTACGTATTACCGCGGCTGCTGGCACGTAGTTAGCCGGGGCTTCTTCTGGAGGTACCGTCACCCTCTGGGCTATTCACCCGAGTGGCTTCGTCCCTCCTGAAAGAGGTTTACAACCCGAAGGCCTTCTTCCCTCACGCGGCGTCGCTGCGTCAGGCTTTCGCCCATTGCGCAAGATTCCCCACTGCTGCCTCCCGTAGGAGTCTGGGCCGTGTCTCAGTCCCAGTGTGGCTGATCGTCCTCTCAGACCAGCTACGGATCGTCGCCTTGGTAGGCCGTTACCCCACCAACAAGCTAATCCGCCGCGGGCTCATCCTCGGTCGGAGGCCGAAGCTCCCTTTTCCTTCGAATTCGAGAACTCGAAGGGCTATTCGGTATTAATCCGGGTTTCCCCGGGCTATCCCGATACCGAGGGCAGATTACCCACGTGTTACTCACCCGTTCGCCGCTTTCCCCGGCCCCGAAGGGCCGGTTCTCGCTCGACTTGCATGTGTTAAGCGCGCCGCCAGCGTTCGTCCTGAGCCAGGATCAAACTCTCCGTGAAGAAATGGTTCGCCGGCAAGCCGGCGAGCTTTCGTCACTTTGAGCTTGTGCTCAAAGTCAGCTCCAAAAGGAGCCTGACAGGTTGTTCGTTCCTCGTCGGCAGGCAAGAGCCGGCCGCCGAGGTCTCGACGTAAACGCACGCTGCTGAGTTTTCAAAGACCGCGCCGCTTCGAGGTTCGGCCCGTAAAAAAGCCTCCGACTCGCGCCAGAGGCCTTCAGATCACCGGGACTTGCGTCGTATCCGAGTGCGTCCGAAGGCGCTCCAATTGTCGAGTTGCAGGGACTTTCCCACGCGCCACCCGGTGGGCAGCTGGGGAATGATAGCAGCGATCGACCTCCGGTCAAGCGGCGCGAAGCCGCATGAATCGGCGCTTTCCGGCCTGGATGAGTGCGCCGGCGAGGTCGGTCCGGGGGACGTCGAGCTCGGTCACCGGGCGGCCGTCGATCTTGACCCCGCCCTGGGCGATCAACCGCCGGGCCTCGCTCGTCGACGGGACGCCCAGGTGCTCGACGAGCAGCGCAGGCAGATGGACCGGGTCGCCTTCGGGCAGCAGCGCCTCGGGCACAGCCTCCGGCGGTTGGTGCTCGCGCACGACCCGCGTGAAGTGATCCTCGCCCGCGCTTACCGCCGCGTAGCCGTGCCAGCGCGCGACGATCCCCCGCGCGAGCTCGAGCTTCCACTGCATCGGATCGTCGGGATGCGTCGGATCGCCGACGAGCATCTCCCACCACTGTGGCAACGCGGAGTCCGGGATCGACATCGTCTTCCCGAACATCTCTTCCGGCGCGTCGTTGATCCCGATGTAGTTGCCGCGCGACTTCGACATCTTCTCCTCGCCGTCGAGCCCGACGAGGAGCGGATACGTCATCACGACCTGCGGCTCGAGGCCGTAGTCCGCCATGACGTCGCGGCCCGTCAGCAGGTTGTAGAGCTGGTCGGTCCCGCCGATCTCGATGTCGGCCTCGATCGCGACCGAGTCGTACGCCTGCATCAGCGGATAGAGGAGCTCCGAGATGGAGATCGGCTCGTGCCCGGCGAACCGCTCCGCGAAGTCGTTGCGCTCCAGGATTCGCGCCACGGTGATCGTCCGCGCGAGCCTGACCACGTCGGCATACGAGAGCTTCCCGAGCCATTCGCCGTTGAAGCGGATCTCCGTCTGCTCGCGGTCGAGCACGCGAAACGCCTGCTCCGCGAACTCACGCGCGTTCGCGTCGATGACCTCGTCCGGAAGGACCGGTCGCTCCTCGGAGCGGCCCGACGGATCGCCGATCCGTGCCGTGTAGTCGCCGACGATCAGGACGACGACGTGGCCGGCGCGCTGGAACTCCGCGAGGCGGTCGAGCACGTACGCGAAGCCGAGGTGGATGTCGGGCGACGTCGCGTCGATGCCGAGCTTCACGCGAAGCGGGCGGCCGAGCTTCAGCTTGCGCTCGAGCTCCTCGTGTGGCAGCACCTCGACCGCATGCCGCGTGAGATCACCCGCCGACATTTGCGCCGGAGTCTAGTGAGCCGCAGGTTGGAAGTTCGCGATCCGAATCGGTTCGAGCTCGTCCGCGGGCTCGAAGGCGAAGAGCTGCCCCATGAACGAGAGCGACGCCTCGAGCGCGCGCCGGATCGCGTCCGCGCCGCGGAATCCATGTCCCTCGCCTTCGAAGCCGATGTACGCGTACGGAACGCCGTTGCGCTCGAGCGCAGCGGCGATCGCCTCGGCCTGCGACGGCGGGACGACCTTGTCGTCGAGGCCTTGGAGCAGGAGCAGCGGGCGGGAGATCCGGTCGGCATGCGTGACCGGAGAGCGCTCGCAATAGAGCTCCCTCGCTTCCGGCCACGGCCCGATGAGGTATTCGTCGTACCGCGACTCGAACTTGTGCGTGTCCTCGTGGAACGTCACGAGGTCGGCGACGCCGAACTCCGAGATGCCTGCGGCGAACACGTCTGAGACGCCCATGGCGAGTAGCGTCGTGTAGCCGCCGGCGCTTCCCCCGGTGATCAGCAGGCGCGCCGGATCGGCGCGGCCCGCGTCGGCGAGAGACATCGCCGCGGCGGCGGAGTCGTTGACGTCGACGTCGCCCCAACGGTGACGGAGCCGGTCGCGGTACGCGCGGCCGTAGCCTGTGCTGCCGCCGTAGTTGACGTCCACGAATGCGATGCCGCGACTCGTCAGGAACTGGACTTCGAGATCGAACGCCGGGGGATCGTGCGCAGTCGGACCGCCGTGGACGTGCACGACTAGCGGTGGCAACTCGTCGTCCGGTGCCGTGAACTCGGGATTCGCCGGCGGATAGAAGAACCCGTACGACTCTCCGCCGTCGCCGGGAAATGCGATCGGCTCCGGACGCGAGACGTACCTCGGGTCGACCGCGCGCTCGAGCTCGCGCCTGACCACCTCGTGCTCGCCGGTCTCCGGGTCGATCGTGACGACGGCGGCGCCTTCCGTCTCCGTCGCCGCGACGGTGACGAGGCGGCCGTCGTGTTGTGCGATCGACCAGCCCGTGTACGCCGTGAAGGGCAGCTCGACGGCCTCGGCCCGGCCGGAGCTCGCGTCGACGATCTCGAGGCTGTCGACCGCGCGCCGCGTCGCGACGCACGCGATCCGCCCGCCGGGAAGAAACGTGTAGGTCGAGACCCCGAAGATCCACTGCGGCGGCGCGAGCTCGGCGTCCGTCTCGTAGACCGCGCCGGCGCCGTCCGCATAGAGATTCCACCAGCCGTTCGGGTCGTTGATGTAGTGGAGGACTCCCTCGGGCCCCCACACCGGTTGGGTGACGGACTCGGTCTCGTTGCCGGCGACTCGCCGCTCGTTCGACAGTGTTCCGTCGGGCGCAAGGTCGGCAACGAAGAGCTCCGTTCCTTCGAACGGGAGCAGCGGATGGTCCCACGCCGTCCACGCAAGCTGCCTTCCGTCGGGACTGATGCGTGGAGAGGAGTAGAAGTCGCGGCTCGAAGCGATGGACTGCGGTGCGGCGGACCCGTCGGCCGGAAAGGCCACGAGCTCGTTGACCGGTTCCCCATCGAGGTCGTGGCGCTCGCGGACCGCGACGATCAGCCGTCCGTCGGGAGACACGCGGCCGTCTGCGTAGCGATGCGCGTTCGGCGCGGGCGGCTCGGGTGTGACCGGCGCCGGCGCCGCGCCCGGGCTCTCGAACCGGTACACGCGGCCGTCGTCGAAGCTCGAGCACCAGACGGTGTCGCCGTGCCGCCAGTATGCGCCGCCGCCGTACTCGTGCACCCGGGTGCGCACGTTGAAGCCTGCCGGCACGACGTCGGCGGGCGTACCTCCGTCCGGCTGGAAGACGAGTGCGGTCCGGCCCTGCTCGTGCGGCCTGCTCTCCGTCCAGTAGATCCCGTGGTCGGATGCGTCGACCGCGCCGAGCGTGACGGCGCCGTGGGTGAGGAGATCGACCGTGATCGGCGATTGCCACGAGCCGGACGGCGCGACCGTTGCCACGTCCGCATTAGAACACGTACGCGACCATTTCTTGCGCACCGAGCGCTTACCACGACGCCGACTCCCCCGAAGCCCGTCGAGAGCGCCGCCATCGACACGGCGGTGGAGACCTCGAACAGCGCGAGCGCCGTCACCGCGAGCGCCCGAGCTACCTCAGTTTCGGGACAGCGTGGAACGTCATCGCAACTCCTGCGACGACGATGACGAGAGCGCTCAGGGCCGGGAGCAGACGAACCGCCCGGCCCTCGAAGCTGACGCGGCCAAACGCGCGCTTTGCGAGGACGGCGACGAGGCCGATGGAGGTAATCGTCGCCGCAAGGCCTGCGCTGAACGCCAGGATCAGGACGAGGCCGAACGCGATCCGATGGAGCGAGATCGCGGCGAGCAGGACGACGAGCGCGGACGGGCACGGAAGCAGACCTCCCGACACGCCGACAGCGAGGAGCGAGCGTCCGCTGATCTCGGCGTGGTGGTGATGGTGGTGATGCTCGTGTGCCCGGCGATGTCGCCACCGGGCGGTGAACACCGTCATGCCGATCGCGACGACCAGCAGGCCCGAGACGAGGTTCAGCCACGGATACAGGTGGTCGGGGACGACGAACCGCGAGAGCACGAGTGTCACGAGCCCGAGCGCGAACACCCCGACCGTGTGCGTGACGGTCACGATCAGGCCGAGCAGCGCCGCGTGGCGCGGAGTGCCGCGCTGCCCCACGAGATAGGCCGTCACGATCGTCTTCCCGTGGCCCGGGCCGAGCGCGTGCGCGGCGCCCCAGAAGAGCGCGGCAGCGAGCGACGCGAGGATGACCCAGGCGCCGAGGTGGTGGCGACCGATCAGGCGTGCGAAGCCGGCGTCCGCGACGCGGTCCGGCGCCTGCAGGGTCTGACCCCGTGTGAGCCGCGGTGAGACGTCGGCGCCGGGTTGCGGTGACAGATGCGCGTCGACGGACGTGACGTCGAGCGGGCTCTGCAAGAGGTCCTTTGGATACGCACGCAGCTCGGCGCTCGTGCTGCGCGCGTGCGTGCCGACGACGATCTCCTTCCACCCGATGCGGTCGGAATAGTTCGTGTCGCGGTACCGCACGTCGGTCTCGCCGCTGAGCCGCGGGCCGCGCAACACGACCTCGAGCCGAGTCGTCCGCAGCCCGACGGCACCCGGCGGATGAGCGAGCGCGGTCGCACCGGGCGCGAGCGCCGCGGGGCGACCGTTCACCGTCAGCTCCGCGCCGCGTGCGATCTTCTGCGCGTAGGCCCGCGCGTCGATCTTGCCGGCCTGGAACGTCGGGATCTCCGCGAGATCGAGGACGTACACGACGTAGAGCCGCGGCCCCGACATCTCGACGCGGCTGAACCTGTTCACCGTGAAGTTCCCGAGCGGATGCGCAGCGGCGATCGACGGCGCGATCAGCGCGGCGAGAAGCGCAAGCAGTGCGACGAGTCGCTTCACGCCGACCACCCCCGCGCGACCGGTGCCCACAGCACCGAGAAGTGCGGGTTGAGCGAAAGCGCGCGCCTGAACCATGCTCGCGCCGCCGTGCGATTCCCAAGACAGCGCTCGATCACGCCGCGGTGGAAGAACTTCAACGCGTCCTGCGTGCCGAGGCGCAGCGAGTGCCGAGACCACTGCAACGCGTCGCCGCAGCGTCCGTTCCTCACGAACGCCCAGGCGAGCACGTCGTCGCCGTCGATGGACGGGCGGTCGGCGTGCGCCTTGCGCGCGATTGCAAGCGCATGACGGAGCCGGATGCCGTGGTCGACGTCGAAGAGCGCCGTCTCGAGGTCGGTCTTGACGCCGTTGGCGACGAGCAGCCGCTCGATGACGCCGATCGTCTCGTACTCGCGGCGCGCCGCGGGACGATCGCCCGCCTTCGCCTCGAGATCGCCTAGAAGCGCAACGAACTGCGGCAGCGGAATTCCGTCGACGGCGCGCTGCTCGAGCGCGATCGCTGTTCGAACGTGGCCGCGGGCGGCCTCGACCTGCGCGAACGCGTCGTATGCATAGACGTATCCCGGGAACGCCGCAAGCGCGTACCGGAACTGGAGCGCCGCCCGGTCGACCTGTCCGTGTGCCCAGTAGAGCTTTCCGAGCTGCACCGCGGTCCACGCGAGCGCCTCCGGCTCGCCGATCGCGGCGGTCTGCGCGAGCCGCATCGCAGAGACAGCGCCGCGGAAGTTCCCGAGCAGCTCGCGGGCATAGGAGACTCGCGCGTACGCGGCGAGGCTCGGGCGAAGGCGCGTCATCGTGTCGAATGAGGCGAAGGCGTCGCGGTAGCGGCCGAGCTCGACAAGCGCGTCGCCGATCACGCCGTACGTCCGCGCCGTCGTCGGGGACAGCCTTCGTGCGCGCAACCCCAGTGCCAGCGCCTCGCGAAAGCGGTGCTGCGACAGCGCGAGCGAGCCGAGCCCGCCGGTCGCGATGAGGTCGTTCGGAGCGATCTGCAGCGCACGCTCGAGAACGCCCTTCGACTTCGTGTAGTACGTCGGGTCGCCCGTCTCCCGCGCGCGCTGCTGGTACGCGAGGCCGAGCAATCCGAGCCCGCGCACGTTGTCGGTTTGTGTGCGCAAGGCGTCCTGGAGCTCGACCACGTACCGCGCCGTGTTCGGCGAGAAGTAGTCCACCGCGAGGCGCTCGGCGTTCACACGCGGCGGCGCGGCGCTCTTCGAGCCGGAGGCTGCGAAGGCGCCCCCGAGCAGCGCCGCGACCGCGACGGCGGCGACTGCGATCGGGAAGAGGATGCGAGAGCGCTTCACGTAGGTCTCCCTTCCGAGGCGCGAGGGCCGGCCGGCGAGACCGGCCCTCCGCCGTCGGTTCACGGGTGGGTCGGGAACAGCTGACCCTTGGTGTTGTCGAAGCCGGAGAACGGGTCGGCCTCGTACGGGAACGACGTCATGTACGGCACGTCGTTCGCGTCGACGCCGTCTCCGAGCGGCAGGCTGTGGCCGATCAGTGCACCGCCGACCACACGCTCCGAGATGTCGACGACGTCGTCCTCGAGACGGCGGCCGTTCGGGTAGCCGGCGAGGTCACCGCCGAGCACGCCGAGGCGGTTCCCCTGTCCGACCGGCGCCGTGGGCGCGATCGACAGGTTGAGCCGGATCTCGTCGGCGAACGTCGGGCCCGTGAAGTTGAGGTTCGGCGACTTGAGTCCCGTGCCGAGCACGGCGACCAGGTCCTGCCGGTCCGTCTCCTTGAACGGCCCGAACTGCGGATACAGCTTGTTCAGCAGCTGCGCCAGGATCGAGTTCGAGTAGTACTGCTCGAACTGCTTGTCCTTGTCCGGCGTCGAGGCGTTCCATTTGTCCTTGAGCTGCGTCGGGATCAGCAGCTCGTTGATCAGCGGGTTGCCGAGACGCGAGACCTGAGCCCACTTCATCTGCCTGACGCGCTTGCGGGCCTCGACCGTGACCTTCGGGCGATCCGTCGCCGACCAGATGCCGACGACGTGGTTCGAGCCGTTGTCGAGCTGCGACAGCGGCACCTGCAGCGCGATCGTGTGCACGGCGTAACCGGCGAGAAAGTCCTTCCCGCCGCCGGTCGCGCCGGTGCCGTTCCGGATCGCGACGAGGTCGAACACCGCGCCGACGTCGGCGAAGAAGCCGTCGTCACGCTGACCCGCGAACACGGTCGACCCGTCGCCGAGCTGATGGATCTGCGCCATCGCGAGCGCGTGGTAGTTCGGCGTCGAGCGCGGGCCGATGTTGTCGGGCGGCGTCAGCAGGCCGCTGCCGACGACCCGGGACTTCCCCTTCTCGACGCGTGTGACCGTTTACGTCTGTTGCGTGTTGCCCAGGAACGCGGTCGGCGCGCCGGTCCTGAACCTGAAGTACCAGGTGATGTCCGGCTTGCCGTCGCCGTTCTTGTCGACGTAGACGTCGTAGCGCGCCGTCGGCGAGAACGTGTACCAGTTGGGCCCCGCGGCAGGATCTTCGCCGGGGATCCAGTTGGAGATGATCGTCGCGGTGTCCGGCTTGTCCGGACTGCGGAACGCGTAGACGTCCGTGTTGTCGGCGGTCGGATCCTCGGAGATCAGCGGCGCCTCGCGGTGGCTCGACGCGTTGGCGGACGCGGGACCGGAGCCCCGCGTGACGAAGCCGGCGACGAGTGCCGCCACGCCTGCGGCCGCCAGAAGGGCAAATGCCAGCTTGCGCATCGTTTTCTTGCTCCTTTCCGTCGTGTGTCGGACGTTGTTCGCACCGACGCGCCGACCGGTTCGGTCCGAACCGCACTCGCGCGCTAGGCGAATCAGGAGCGATGGGCAAGACTGTCTACGCGATGCCCCGCGCCTTCGCACACCTGTCCGACGAGGCGGTCGTCGCGCTCATCGCTCGCTCGGACGAGCAGGCGCTCGCCGAGCTGTACGACCGCTTCGGACGCGTCGCGTACGGGCTTGCGCGCCGGATCCTCCGCGACGAGTCGCTGGCAGAGGACGCGGTGCAGGACGCGTTCCTCACCGCCTGGCGCCGGGCCGACACGTTCATGCCGGAGCGCGCGAAGGCCTCGACGTGGTTGCTGACGCTGGTGCATCGCCGTGCCGTCGATCTCGTGCGACGCGAGGATCGCCGCCGCGCCGAGCCAATCGACGACACCGCGGAACCTCCCGCCGTGGGAACGGCGGAGGACGTCGTCTGGCTGCGGTTCGAGCGCGAGCGCGTGCAGCTCGCGCTGCGGCAGCTTCCGGATCAGCAACGCGAGGCCCTCGAGCTCGCGTACTACGGCGGCTTCACGCAGTCCGAGCTCGCGGAGAGGCTCGGACAACCGATCGGTACGATCAAATCCAGGATGTTCAGCGGCCTTGGCCGGTTGCGCGACTTGCTCGCGGAGCCCGAGCCGGGAGAGAGGAAATGGGAACCGAGGCCCTCCACGACCTGACGGCCGCGTACGCGCTCGACGCGCTCGACGAGGGCGAGCGCCGCGAGTACGAGGCGCACCTCGCGCGCTGCGAGCGCTGCCGCGAGGAGCTCGTGTCCCTCTCCGAGGGGGCGTCGTCGCTCGCGTACGCCGTCGACTCGCCGGCGCCTCCGCCGCAGCTTCGCGAGCGGATCCTCGCGGCCGCCCGCTCCGAGCGTCCGAACGTCGTCCCGCTGCGGCCGCGGTGGGCGCTCCCGGCTGCGGCAGCCGCCGTCGTCGCGGTCGCGGCCGCGATTGCCCTGGCCGTCTGGGCCGCGTCCCTCTCGCACCGGCTCGACCGCGAGCGTGCGCTCACCTCCGACCAGGAACGGGTCGCGGCCATCCTCGCCTCGCCGGATGCCCATCCCTACGGCGTTTCGAACGGCGGCCTGCTCGCCGTGACGCCGAGCGGCGAGGCGGCCCTGGTGCTGACGCGCCTCCGGCCGTCTGCGAAGGGCATGACCTACGAGGCCTGGGTGGCGCTGAAGGGCGGAAAGCCCCGGCCCGCGGGGACATTCGACGCCGGACGTGACGTGACCGGGGTGCCGCTCGACCAGCCTGTCCCGCCCGGGGCGACCGTGATGGTCACGCAGGAGAAGGCCGGCGGCGTCCCAGCTCCGCAGCACATGCCCTTCGTCATCGTCAATACCGCCTGAGGGCCCGGGTTCGGAGTTAGAATCGGCCGCTTGTTGGGCCGCAAGCGCAGGGGGGATACGTCGAACGGGCGCCGCAAGAGGATCCGCAAGCTCCGGCTTCTCCTGCTTCTCCTCATTCTCCTCCTCCTCGGCTTCGCCTCGTTCGCGTTCGGCATGGTGACGGCGATCTCGAGCCAGATCCCGACGTGCGATCCGGCGCGCATCCACCACGAGGTCGACGGCCACATCTACGCGAACGACAACCACACGATTCTGGCCACGCTGCGCGGATCGCAGAGCCGCATCCTCGTGCGCACCGATCAGATCGATCCGATCATGCTGCAGGCGATCGTCGCCGTCGAGGACAAGCGCTTCTACCAGCATCGCGGGGTCGACATGCGCGGGATCGCGCGCGCGATCTGGGCCGACGTCACGAGCAAGCACGTCGTGCAGGGCGGCTCGACGATCACGCAGCAGTTCGTCAAGAACTCGTGCGTCACGACGAAGCGCACGATCAGCCGGAAGCTGAAGGAAGCCGCGCTGGCCTGGCAGCTCGAGCAGCACTGGTCGAAGGACCGGATCCTGACGGCGTACCTGAACACGATCTACTTCGGGAACGGCGCGTACGGAATCCAGCGCGCGGCGCAGACCTACTTCAACACGAGCGCGGCGAAGCTGACGCTCGCGCAGGCCGCGCTGCTCGCCGGCCTCCCCGCCGACCCGAGCGGCTACGACCCGGTGACGAGCCCGAAGGCGGCTCGTGGACGCCGGTCGGAAGTCCTCCACGACATGCTCGCGCAGCACGACATCACGGAGCCCGATCTGCGGAAGGCCGAACGCACGCCGCTTCCCCGCGCGCAGGACGTCCGCTTGCCGGGCATCCAGGGCCCGGCGCCGTACTTCGCGAACTACGTGAAGCAGCAGTTGATCTCGAAGTACGGGACCCGCCATGTGTTCGGCGGCGGCCTCAACGTCCAGACGACGCTCGACCTGCATCTGCAACGGCTTGCGCGGAAGGCGATCGAGTCGGTGCTCAGCGCGCCCGACAGCCCCGCCGCTGCGCTCGTGGCGATCCGTCCGCGGACGGGCGAGATCGTCGCGATGTACGGCGGCGACAACTTCCGCGAGAGCCAGTTCAACCTCGCGGTGCAGGGCGAGCGGCAAGCGGGATCGTCCTTCAAGCCGTTCGTGCTCGCGACCGCCTTGCGCGAGGGAATCGCGCCGTCGACGACGTTCGCCTCGCGTCCGGTCTCGATCTTCATCGGCGACCGCTACTGGAACGTCAGGAACTTCGAGGGCGACTACGTCGGCTCCGCGAACCTCACGAACGCGACGATCCTCTCGGACAACAGCGTCTATGCGCAGCTCACGCAGCTCGTCGGCCCAGCGAAGGTCGCGACGTCGGCCCGCCGGCTCGGGATCACGCGCCATCTCAACCCGTACTTCGCGATCGGCCTCGGCGCCGACCCGGTGAGCCCGCTCGAGATGGCGCGCGCGTTCTCCACGTTCGCGGACGACGGCGCGCGCGTCGACGGCGCGGCGTTCGGCAACCGGCCCCGGGCGATTGCGCGCATCCGCAACCCGCGCGGTGCGCTGATCGAGGACAACCGCCCGATCCGCCGCCAGGTGCTCGACTCCAATCAGGACGCGCTGTTGACGAGCATCCTCGAAGGCGTCGTGCAGTCGGGGACGGGAAAGCGCGCCGCACTTCCGGACCGCCCGGTCGCGGGCAAGACCGGTACGACGGAGAACTTCGGCGACGCGTGGTTCGTCGGCTACACGCCGCAGCTCGCGACCGCGGTGTGGGTCGGCTACCCGAACAAGCTCGTGCCGATGCTGACGCAGTTCCACGGCCAGGCTGTCGCCGGCGGGACGTTCCCCGCGCTCATCTGGCGCGCGTTCATGCAGTCGGCGCTCGCGGGGACCCAGCCGGAGTCGTTTCCGGCGTACTCCGTGCCGTACGCCGTCGCGAAGCGCGTGACCTATCGAGACGGCGGCGTCGAGCTGGACAACGGTCTGTGCCGAGAAACATTCACGGTCGAGTACTTCGCCGGTCGCGGGCCGCCGCGGAACGCCGACTGCAAGCGGAACGAGGTCGAGATTCCGTCGGTCGTCGGACAAACGCTCGCCCGCGCACGCGAGCGCCTCGCGTTGCAGCCGTTGCGGGCGAACGTCGTCTACAAACCGGCCCGTGCGGGAGTCGTGCCGCAGGTGGTCGGCCTGCCGCTCGACCGGGCGCGCCGACGTCTGCACGCGGCCGGGCTCGGCGTCAACGCGCCGCTCGGGTTCGCGCCGAATGCGGTCGTCGTCAAGCAGTACCCGGCCGCGGGCGTTGCCGCCGGCAAGCACATGCGCGTCAAGCTTCTGCTGCGCGCAACGGTCGGCTGAGGAAGCGCGAGCCTCCCTCGCCGTAACGCCACGAGAGCTCCGTCGCGCGCGTGATGCCCACGCGCGGGCCCCTGACGACCTCCGCGACGGCGCGACGCGGCTCGAGCCGGAACGGCCGCCGATCGAGCGGGAGACCGTCGTGCTCGCCTGTGATCCCCAGGGCCTGGCAGAGCTTGCCCGGCCCGGAGCAGAGCGCTCGGACGTCGTCGCCGCCGCGTCGCGCCCGCTGCTCGTCGATCCCCTTCGTCGGCTCGAGCGCTCGGATCAGAACCGCCTCCGGAACGCCCTCGTCGCCGCAGACGAGGTTCAGGCACCAGTGGATCCCGTACGACCGGTAGACGTACGCGTGACCCGGCGGCCCGAACATCGACGCATTGCGCGCGGTTCGCCGCCCGCCGTAGCCGTGACTCGCCGGATCCTCGTGGTCGTACGCCTCGACCTCGACGATCCGTCCGCCGACGCCGTCGAACAGCAACGTCACGCCGATCAGGTCCGGCGCGACCTCGTGCACGCTGCGCGCGAAGAAGGCCCTGCGGATCACGTCCCCGGCCTCGCCTCGTAGCGGATCAGCGACGGGATCACGGCCACGAGGAGCAGGCAGCCTGCGACGCACGCGACGCCGCCGGAAGCGATGGAGAAGCGGATGCTCGTGAGCGAGGCGAGGCCGCCCGCCTCGAGGTTGCCCAGGCGTGGCGCGCTCGTCACCTGCGCGAGGTACGCGGCCGACACGCGGCCCTGGAACGCATCCGGCGTCAGCGCGAACATGATCCTGTTCCTGAGCACCGCGCTCACCGCGTCGGCTGCGCCTGCGAACGCGAGGAGGAGCAAGGCGAGCCACAGCGACGTCGCGAATCCGAACAGCGCGATCGCGACTCCCCACAAGGTTGCGGCGACGACGATCACGACGCCCTGGCGACGCACGTGCCCGAACCAGCCGGAGAAGAGCGCCGCGATCAGCGCGCCCGCGGCCGGCGCCGCGTACAGGTAGCCGACCACGGCGGCGCCTGCGTGAAGGCGCACGAGCGCGATCGCCGGAAAGAGCGCGCTCGGCATCCCGAACACCATCGCGACGGTGTCGATGAGGAAGCAACCGAGG
>VAXH01000002.1 GCA_005883955.1 Actinomycetota bacterium
GCAGGCGACGCACCCGGGCGCCAAGGTCAAGATCGTCTGGACGAACGCGTGGTACTCGCCGCCGAAGGAGACCTCCGCGGCGCAGAACCTCGTCGCGGCAGGGGCGGACGTGCTCGGCCAGAACGTCGACAGCCCCGCTGCCGGCGTCTACGCCGAGAAGCATGGGGTTCCCTGGGTCGGCTACGACTCGAACGCGCAGAAGTTCGCGCCGAAGCAGTGGCTGACTGCGTCGGTCTACAACTGGGGGCCCTACTACCTACGACGGGTCAAGGCCGCGATGAACCACACGTGGAAGTCGGGCTTCTATTACGGCTCGATCAAGGACGGCTTCACGGGGCTCGCGCCGTACGGGCGAAAGGTCACGGCCAGCACGAAGCGGGCGATCGCGAAGAAGATGCGCCAGATCGAGAGCGGTAAGTTCTACGAGTTCACCGGTCCGCTCTACGACCAGCACGGCAAGCTGCGCGTCAAGAAGGGCGTGAGGATGCAGGTGCTGAAGGGCGGGACGAACAGCCTCTACGGCATGGACTGGCTCGTCAAGGGCGTGATCGGCAGCCCGAAGGGGTAGTGCCGACCCTTCCGGAAGCAGTCTCCGAGAGGGGCGCTGACGGCGCCCCTCTCGCGCCTGCCGTCTCGATGCGGGGGATCACAAAGCGATTCCCCGGTGTGGTCGCGAACGACGACGTCGGCTTCGAGGCGGCGGCCGGCGAGGTGCACGCGCTGCTCGGCGAGAACGGCGCCGGCAAGAGCACACTCTCGAACATCCTCACCGGCCTCTACCGGCCGGACGAGGGCGAGATCCACGTCTACGGCGAGCGCGTCGAGTTCCACGCGCCGCGCGACGCCCTCGACGCAGGGATCTCGATGGTGCACCAGCACTTCCGGCTCGTGGACCGCTTCACCGTCGCAGAGAACGTCGCCCTCGGCGATCACCGGCGTGAGGGGCGAGCGTTCAGGCTCCGCTCGCGGGCGATCGAGCGGCGCGTCGCCGAGCTCGGCGAGCGGTACGGGCTTGCCGTCGATCCGCGGGCACACATCTGGCAACTCTCGGTCGGGGAGCAGCAGCGCGTCGAGATCCTGAAGGCGCTCTACCTCGACGCGCGGATCCTGATCCTCGACGAGCCGACCGCGGTGCTGACGCCGCAGGAGGCGGAGGTACTTTTCGGGACGCTGCGCGAGCTGGCCGCGGACGGGCGGACGATCGTCTTCATCTCGCACAAGCTGCACGAGGTGAAGGCCGTGTCGAACCGCGTGACCGTGCTGCGGGCCGGCCGGAACGTGGCGACGGTCGACGCGGCCGAGGCGACGCCCCGGTCGCTGGCCGAGCTGATGGTCGGCCGCGGCCTCGGCGAAGGCGTGCGGGCAGCGCCGCGCGAGGCGGGCGAGGTGGTGCTGGCGCTCGACGATGTCTGGGCCGACGGCGATCGCCGCGGGGCGGCGGTGAAGGGCGTCTCGCTGCAGGTGCGCGCCGGCGAGATCGTCGCCGTCGCGGGAGTGGCCGGAAACGGGCAGCGTGAGCTCGCCGAGGCGATCGCGGGGATCCGGCCGGCGACGAAGGGCTCGATCCGCGTCGCCGGCAAGACGCCGCGAGCGGGGGATCCGCGGGCGGCCATTGCCGCGGGGATCGCCTACGTCCCGGAGGACCGTCTCGGGACCGGCCTCGCGCCCAGCATCAGCATCGCGTCGAACTTCGCGCTGAAGTCGTACCGTGAGCCGCCCGCGTCGACCGGCCCGCTGCTGCGCCTGCGGCGGATGCGCGACCGCGCGCTCGAGTTGATCAAGCGCTACCACATCGCGGCGCCCGGCCCGCAGGTGCCCGTTCGCCTGCTCTCGGGCGGCAACCTGCAGAAGGTCGTGCTCGCCCGCGAGTTCTCCGGGCGGCCGAAGATGCTCGTCGCCGGCTCACCGACGCGCGGCCTCGACGTCGGCGCGATCGAGAGCGTCCACGCGTACCTGCACGAGGCAGCCGCCAACGGCGTGGGCATCCTGCTGCTCAGCGAGGACCTCGACGAGATCCTCACCCTCGCCGACCGCATCGCGGTGATCTACGAGGGGCAGATCGCGGGAGAGACCGCGAGGGCCGATGCGAACGTCGAGGAGATCGGGCTGCTGATGGCGGGAGGGCAAGATCCGCGTCGGGATTGAGCGGCGGCTGGAGCAGCCGCGGTGGCTGATGGTCGCCGTCCCCGCGGCCTCGCTCGTCTTCGCCTTCTTCGCGTCGGGCCTCGTCCTCCTCGCGACCGGGCACGACGCACTCTCGAGCTACCGGAGGCTCTTCGACGCGGCCTTCCTGAACCGCGGCGCGTTGGGCGACACCCTCGTCTCGGCGACGCCGCTCGCGTTCACCGGCCTCGCCGCCGCTGCGGCGTTCCGGATGCGCCTCTTCAACATCGGCGGCGAAGGTCAGCTCTACATCGGCGCGATCACCGCCGCCGCGGCGGGGCTCTATTTCGGCGGGAGCGGCGGTCCCTCTGCATTCGCGATTGCAGCGATGGTCGTCGCCGGCTGTGCAGGCGGAGCCGCCTGGGCGCTGATCCCCGGGATCCTTCGCGCCTTCTTCCGGACGAACGTGATCATCACGTCGCTGATGCTCAACTACGTCGCGGGCTACCTGCTGACGTATCTGATCTTCAATAGCCAGTCGTACTGGCGGCAGACGATCGGCTTCAACGCGAGCGTCTTCCCAACGAGCAAGCAACTTCCGAATTCGGCGATCTGGCCGGCCGCGACCGTGCACGTTCACGGTGGCGTCGCGCTGCCCCTCGGCGCTGGGTTCGCAGTGCTCGCCGCAGGCCTGCTCTGGGTGCTCTACTCGCGGACGCGCTTCGGCTTCGAGGCCAACGTACTGGGGGACTCGGCGCGCGCGGCGCGGTACGCGGGGATGCGGACCCGCCGCAAGATCCTCGCGGTGATGGCGATCTCCGGGGCGATCGCCGGGCTGGGCGGCGCGAGCCAGGACGGCGACTTCCGGCACACGCTCGACGCCGACCCGAACGGGCTCCAGCGCCAGTTCTACGGCTACTCGGGAATCGTCGTCGCGGCGCTGGCCCGCTACAACCCGCTCGCCGTCCTGCTGGTCGCGTTCCTGATCGGCGGGCTCCAGAACGCGGGCAACACGCTCCAGGGCGCCGACTTCCCATCAGGGCTCGTCGGCGTGATCCAGGGGATCATCCTCTTCTCGGCGCTCGGAGGAGAATTGCTCGTCCGCTACCGGATCCGAGTCAGGCGGCGGGAGCGGGCGGGGTCAGCGCCTGCGGCGGAGGTCACGTGAACAATTCGTTGGCCGTCGTCCTGATCGCGTCGGGGATCGGCTACGGGACGCCGCTGCTCTACGCCTCGCTCGGCGAGCTCCTCGCGGAGCGGTCGGGTGTCCTGAACCTCGGGGTCGAGGGGATGATGCTGATCGGCGCCGTGACCGGTTTCTGGACCGTGCAGCGCTTCCACGCGGGGACCGCTGTCGCCCTCGCCGCAGCCGTCGGCATCGCGGCGCTCGCGGGCGCCGCGACCTCCCTGATCCACGCGTTCCTGGTGATCACCCTGCGCGCAAGCCAGATCGTCTCGGGCCTCGCGCTGACGATCTTCGCGGGCGCCGCTGGCCTCTCGTCCTACCTCGGGAACGACTTCAACCTCGCCGCGAACCCGGCACGGCACACCTTTCACACGGTCTTCCCGGCGAGCTGGCAGGGCTGGCCGCTCGTCGGGCCGATCATCTTCGGCCACAACGTGCTCGTCTACGCCTCGTGGGGCCTCGTGGTCACGGTCTGGCTCTACCTAACGCGAACGCGCCCCGGCCTGAACCTGCGCGCGGTCGGCGACGCGCCCGCCGCCGCCGACGCGATGGGCATCAACGTCGCCGCGTACCGCTACGCGCACACGCTGGTCGGCGGGGCGCTCGCGGGCGTCGCGGGCGCGACGTTCACGCTCGCGATCAACCCGCAGTGGTTCGACAACATCACCGGCGGCTCGGGTTGGATCGCGATCGCGCTCGTGATCTTCGCGTTCTGGCGGCCGGAGCTCTGCCTCGTGGGGGCGTACTTCTTCGGAGCGTTGCAGGACCTTGCCCCCGAGCTGCAGGCCCGCGGGATTCACCTCGGCCCGACGGTGCTCTGGACGAACGCGCTCCCGTACCTGATGACGATCGTGGTGCTCGTGCTGGTCTCGGCGAGCTCGACGCGCCGATGGCTCGGCGCTCCCGCAGCGCTCGGCACCCCCTACGTGCGCGAAGAGGGCTGAGCCGACTCAACCTCAACCAGCGCGCCCGGCGGAAAAGTGGGTTGGATCTTGAAGTTCTTGTATGCCGTCTCCAGATAGGTGTCGATTGCGCCGTCGTCCATCGCCAGCCCCTAGTCGATGATGGGCCGATCATTTCTCCTCGGCAGCGCCAATGCAACGTTTGTCGGGGGCGACCCGAGGAGTAGGCCCCGGAGGGCGCTTTTCCGGCAGTGTGGCGGTTGCCGACACTGTTGATGAGACTACGGGTCGTATGGAACCGCCGGATATCAAGTACGCGCGAAGTGGCGAGGTGGCGATTGCCTACCAAGCGCTCGGCGCCGGTCGCTTCGAGCTCGTCTTCGTCCCATTCTTTCGGCAACATCCCCAATTGGGTCTAGAATCGCCCTCGCCTTTTGCCGAAACAGGATCTCGAGGAGGCAAACGAGCTCCCGGAACGAAAGGACGACCAGATGAACCCAAGGAAGCTGATCATCACCGTGGCCACCTTGGCGCTGCTAGGGGGCGCCGGGGTCGCTGGAGCGTTCGCCGGCAACTCGACGTCGTCGCCCGCGACGACCACGGCGACGCCGACGACCACAACCTGCTCCGATGATCAAGGTGAGCAAGCCGAAAACGATGAGCAGGAGGCCGCGGACGAAGTCGAGAACGCTGCCACCCAGGTTGATCAAGAGGCCGCTCGCGCGCAAGCCGACGACCAAGCCGGCGACGACCAGGGCGACAACAGCCAGGGCGACGAGCAAGGCGACAACCAGAACTGCGACGACTAGCACCATCGGCGTTCGCTCGCCGTTCTGGGGGCCGAGTGGGATGACCGGGCTCGTCCGCTACCGACGCATGTACACCAGCAGTCGGTTCGCCCTGCTCGCGCTGAGCTTCCTCGCTGCCGTCGCGCTCGCGCTTCCTGCTGCAGCGAACGCAAGCGACGCAGGGCTTCGAGCAACCCTCGCGCAGTGGTCGCAGCGGATCGCCGTGGACGCACAAGGGATCGGCCTCAGTGCGGCCCGGCGGCATCCCCGCCGGATGATCCGCAGAGCGCGGCACTTCCGCCTCGATGCGCTGCGCGCACGCAAGGGGCTCGCGGCCGTCCAGGCCTCGAGCGCTCGCGGGCGACGGGCGAAGAGGCTGGCGCTCGCGGCGTTTTACGACTACGCAATCGTCGGGCGCCAGTGGGCTCTAAGCGGGCAGGCGCGCGTTCGGGGCCTGCGGGTCGCGGCCGTCGGCCACGCTAGGATCGCCGCGCGATACGCAAGAAGGGGAAGCGCGTTGCTAGTCGCTGCGAAAAGACTTCTCGGTTAAGGAGCTCGCCGGCGCGGGTTGCGTTTTCCCGCGCGCGACTTCGCCACCTTCGTCCGCTACCACCGCGATCTCAAGCGCCTCTCGCCTCGCTTGCCGCTGCCGCCGCCGCTCGCGCTCGGCGAGTTGGACGAGTTCCTGCTCGACCACGCAACAGAGTTCGAAATCGAGTGGACGTAGAGGATCAGACCGGCAACGTGTGGGGTGTGGAAACTCAGTCTCATGCAGCAAGAGCGAGTTGGTATTCGTGGATGAGGCCGCCGAGGAGGTCGCGCCGGTGCACGCCAGTCAGTGGCACCGTCGGGTCGCCTCGAGCCGCAGCGGCGGCAGTCGGATCGGGCGCCGCGCCGCGGGCGAGATCGACTTCGCGCTGATCGCTTTTGACGGCGTCGATCCCTCAGCCCCGCAGGTCACGGCGCTCGCCGGCGGCGCTGCCGATCCGCGCGCCGTCTTCGGCGCCGCGCGCGAGGGCGACGAGGCAGCGCGGGC
>VAXH01000003.1 GCA_005883955.1 Actinomycetota bacterium
GAAATCCGGAAGAGAACGTTGCCGGCGTCGTCGTTCGAGACCTGCACCGCGGTCAGGTCGGGAGCTGCCAGAGGCGCATCCCCCGCCGCGTCTACGTAGGGCGAGCTGTTCGATGCGCCCGCCATGGGCGTAAGCAGCAGCAGGCACGCCGTGCCCGCCACGCCGAGCGCCCACCTTGGTCCCCGCAAATCCCCTCCTCGCCTGGCCCCACTCTCATTGTGGGCGGAGCAGCCACAAAAGCAAGCTCAGTCGACGCGGCCGAGCAAGACACAAGCGTTGTGTCCACCCAGGCCCATCGCGTTCGAGAGCGCCACCTCCACCTTGGCCTCCCGCGCCTCATTCGGGACGTAATCCAGGTCGCAGACGGGATCGGGGTGCTCGTAGTTGATCGTCGGCGGCAGCTTGCCCTCGTGCAGCGCCAGCACGCACATCATCGCCTCGATCGCGCCGGCGGCGCCGAAGCAGTGGCCCATCATCGACTTCGTCGAAGAGACGGCGAGCTCGTAGGCGTGGTCGCCGAAGACGTCCTTGATCGCCTTCGTCTCTGCAGCATCGCCGAGTGGCGTCGAGGTTCCGTGAGCGTTGATGTAGCCGACGTCCTCGGGCTTCAGGCCGGCCCGCTCGATTGCCGCCCGCATCATCTCGCCGACACCGATCGCCTCCGGCTCGGGTTGGGCCATGTGGTGGGCGTCGTTCGAGGTGCCGTAGGCGAGCACCTCGGCGTAGATCGTCGCTCCTCTCGCCCGGGCGGCCTCGAGCTCCTCCAAGACGAGCACGCAGGCGCCCTCGCCCATGACGAAGCCGGCCCTCGTGGCGTCGAAGGGCCGTGAAGCATGCGGCGGGTGCTCGTCCTCGGCTGCCAGGCCGCGCATGGCGACGAACCCGGCGAGAATGATCGGCTGGATCGCGGCCTCGGTTCCGCCTGCGAGCATCGCGTCGGCGTCGCCGCGTTTGATCAGCTCGGCCGCCTCCCCCACCGCATGCGACCCGGTCGCACAGGCCGAAACCGGTGCGTAGTTCGGCCCCTTGATCCCGAGCGAGATAGCGAGCTGCCCGCTTGCCGCGTCGACGAGGACGCTGGGGATGAAGCTGGGCGAGATCCGCTCGTAGCCGCGCTCGCGGAGGACCTCGCCTTGCTGCATGATCCCCGCGATTCCGCCGATCGCCGAGCCGAAGGCGATCCCGACCCGATGCGGATCGAACCCGTTCAACCCCGCGTTCTCGACCGCCTCCTTGCCCGCGGCGAGGGCCATCAGGACATTGCGGTCGAGCTTGCGCTGCTGCTTCGGCGAGGCGACGTCGCTCGGGTCGAAGTCCTTGACCTCCGCCGCCACGCGAACCGGGTAGCCGTCGGCGTCGAAAGCGCGGATCCAGTCGATCCCGCTCTCGCCGGCGAGCGCGGCGCGCCAGGTCTCAGGCGCGGAGTTCCCGAGCGGTGTGACTGCTCCGAGGCCGGTGACGACGACTCTGCGCACGACTGCGCATTAGACCTGCCGCGGCCGTGGCGCGGTTGCTTGGGGACCGGCACCCACGCGGGTGCCGGTCCGTGAAACCGTTACGCCCTGACGGGAACGCCCTCTTCCTTGAGCGAGAGCTCGGCGAACTTGTCCCAGTGCGCGTCGAGCTACTTGGCCATCGCCTCCTCGTCCCTGCGGTTCTCGCGCGCGGCCTCGGCGGTCTCCTCGTCGCCCGCTCGCTGCGCGATCCGTTCGAGCAGCTGATAGCTCGCGATCTCGAGATGCTCGGTCGCGTAGCCGTCGCGCGCGTTCCGGCCGGCCTTCTCGCCCCGCGTGAGGTCGAGGACGCTCTTGAGGAGCGCACCGGCGATCCCGCCGGCCTCCCTGACCATCGACGGCGTGGCGCTGTGGGCCTCCAGCCGCTGCTGCATCCGCTCGGCGTGCCGCTCGGTCTCGAGCTTGTGCTCGCGAAGTTCGTTCTTGATCTCCGAGTCCTCTGTCGTCCCGATCATCCCGTCCAGCATCCGTAGGACGTTCTGCTCCATCGCGTAAGCCTCGTCGATGTGCTTGACGAGCTGCTCCTTCAGTTGCTCCGAAGCCATTTCTCCTCCTGTCTTGATCCGTTCCAGCTCGAAGTCGCCGAACTCCCGCCCACAAAACGTCGCCCGGCCGCGATAGCCCTCCTCGTCGCGCTCGAGCACGTCGACGAAGCCGGCGAACGGCGCGCGGTAGCGGAGCGAAAGCCCGACCACGTCGAACGAAGCGCCCGGCAGGGGGCCGAGCTTCGTCTCGCCCGACGCACCCGAGATCTGCTTGCGCACCCCGAGCATCGGCGGCAGCGCGCCGCCGGTGCGCTTGACGTCCCAGACCCCGTCGAGCTCGGCCACTCGGACTAGTCTGCCGACGAAATGCCACCCCGAAACCTTCCTTTCCCGCCGATGGAGGCCGAACTCGTCAGCGAACTGCCGCAGGGCGATTGGCAGTACGAGCCGAAGTGGAACGGCTTGGGCGCGGGGGAAACCGTGTTTCCCCCGCGAGCCCCCTTCTTCTTCGCAGTGACTCCAAGAATGTGGTGCGCGGCTCCGGCGGGCAAAGCCCGCCTGCGCCTTCGATCTCCGGTGGCGGTTCGAGCGAGCTAATGCCTCCGCGCGGACTTCCCTTCCCGCCCATGGAGGCCGAACTCGTCACCGAGCTGCCGGAGGGCGACTGGCAATACGAGCCGAAGTGGGACGGCTTTCGGGGCATCCTCGAGAATTTGAGTGGCGAGTTGCATCTCTGGAGCAGGAATGCCCGGCCGCTGCTGCGGTACTTCCCGGAGTTGCGCGAGGTCGGCGAGCTGCTCCCGACCGACTCCGCGCTCGACGGCGAGATCGTGATCGAACGCAACGGGGTTCTCGACTTCGACGCGATGCAGCTGCGCCTGCACCCGGCAGAGAGCCGGATCCGCAAGCTCTCCGCCGAGATTCCGGCGCAGTTCATCGCCTTCGACGTCCTGTGCTGGAAAGGCGAGCCCGTGCACAAGCTGCCGCTCGAGAAGCGGCGCGCCAGGCTCCAGCGTGTCGGCAAGAAGCTCCGGCTCTCACCGGTCACCCGCGATCCGGCAGAGGCCAGCGAGTGGCTGGAGCGACTCGAGGCGGCGGGCCTCGACGGCGTCGTCGCGAAGCGGCTCGGCGTGCCCTATCTCCCCGGCTCGCGTGACGGCGTCGTCAAGGTCAAGCCTTACCGGACCGCCGACTGCGTGATCGTCGGCTTCCGCTGGAGCGAGAAGACCGAGGGCCGGATCTCGACGCTTCTGCTCGGGCTCTACGACGCGAAGGGCAGCCTCGACTTCGTCGGACACTGTTCCGGCTTCCCGGCGCCCGTGCGCCGCGAGCTCGAGGAGAAGCTGCCGAAGCTGCGGGCTCCCGGCGCGATCAGCGGCGACCGAGTCCCGGGAGGCCAGAGCCGCTGGACGCGCGGCAAGGAGCTCGACTGGAACCCGGTCAAGCCGAAGCTCGTCTGCGAGGTTCGCTACGACAAGCTGGAGAGGAACCGGTTCCGGCACGGGACGCGCTTCATCCGCTGGCGGCCGGACAAGGATCCAAAGGACTGCACCTGGCGCGAGGTCAGGCCCCCCAGGCGCCCCGACGACCTGACCGTGCCGGCGCTGTTGGGTGCGTAGGCCACGAGCTGTCGTCGAAGCTGTTCGGGTCGGCCGGCTCGAGCTCGAGCCTCTCGAAGCGCGAAGCCAGCCCCACCTTGCGCTTCCACATGCCGGACGTGGGGTCGCCGACACGTTCGATCCGCGTCCGCATCGTCTCCAGCGTGAAAGCAGCCGGCTCGGCGCCCGGCACCTCGTCCCAAAGCAGCGGCGCCGACGCGCGCGCATCGGGGGTCGGCCGAATCGAGTACGCGGCCGCGATCGTCCGGTCGCGCGCGTTCTGGCCGTAGTCGACGAACACTCCCTCGCGGTCTGCGACCTTCCAGGTCGTCGTCGCGACGCGCTGGTCGCCGACCCGTCGCTCGACCTCCTGGGCGACCGCCTTCGCGAACCGCCTCACCTCGGGAAACGGCAGGTCCGGCCTGATCGGCGTCAGGATGTGCAGCCCGGTCGAGCCGGAGGTCTTGGGGTAGCTCGGCAGCCCGAGCTCGTCGAGCACCTCCTTGACGACGAGCGCGATCACAAGGACGTCCGTGCCAGGTGTGCAGCTCGATGCAGCCGAGGTTGATCACCCAGGCCAAGGCCGCGGCACTGTCGATCACGGCGAAGACGGTCGAGTGTCCGCTCGGGAAGCGGACGAATTGCTCGCCGACGTAGTCCGGATGAGCGGGGACGCGCTTCTGGTGGAAGAAATCGCCCTCGACTCCGTGCGGATAGCGCTTCATGTGAAACGGCCGCCGGCGGATGTGGTGGAGCGCGCACGGCGCCACGTCGACGTAGTACTGGACGAGCTCACCCTTCGTCAGCCCGCGCTCCGGGAAGAAGAGCTTGTCCGGGTTGGAGATCTTGACCTCGTGACGGCCGACTCGCATCGCGCCCTAACTTAAGCCCAAAAGGGACCTCCGGGCCCTTGCCGGGCGGCCGTCTAATCCCGGGCGGCGAAGCCGAGGAACGGTCCAGCTTTCCGAAATGAGTCCTCAAAAGAGCGAAGCCCGCCTGCACAGACGGGCTACGCAAATGCCGGGAGGGAGAATTCGTGGGGAATTCGAGGGGAGCCGGCTTCTTCAGCATGCCTCGGAGCGCCCTTGCCGCCATGCTCCTGAAGGGTGATTTTGGTCAGAACCGAAAGAGGGGTGCGCTATCCTCAGCAGCGCCCGGAGAAGTGGCCGAGTGGCTGAAGGCGGCGCCCTGCTAAGGCGTTAGGTGGGGTACATCCCTGCCTCGAGGGTTCGAATCCCTCCTTCTCCGCTTTGCCGTTCGCGGCGGCTGCGGCCGTTCGCGGCGGCTGCGGCCGTTCGCGGCGGCTGCGCCGCCGGCTCACTGATACGGGGGAAACCATGTTTCCCCCGTATCCCCCCTTCTTCTTGGTCCGCGCCCTCGCAACTCGGGCTTCGCCTCCCGCCGGGCCAAGCCCGGCTCCGGCGGCCACCGGAATCGCATCGCGGCTAATCTGAGACCGGCTCGCATGGCTCCCGTGGAGGGGTGGCAGAGCGGTCGAATGCGGCGGTCTCGAAAGCCGTTATCCGTCTTTCGGCGGATCGAGGGTTCGAATCCCTCCCCCTCCGCTTTGTCGAGAACCCGCTTGGTTATGCGGTTTCTCGGCATCTTGTGTAGTCAGGTCAGGCTACGGTCGTAGCCAGATTTGACGACGTGCCTGAGTCTGTTCCGGCAACGGCTGCGGCGGTCTCTTTAACCGTCACAAACCAAGGTCGCCGCGAATCCTGGCGAATCCCGGTCGGCCCCACACAGCCGTGTCCGCCCGTCACGCCGGAAGTCGCGGGTTCGAGTCCCGCCGCTCCCGTCTCCCCGCACGAGTCCGGCTCTCGCTGCGCGAGAGCCATGACGAATAGCGACGCGCTGTCAGAA
>VAXH01000022.1 GCA_005883955.1 Actinomycetota bacterium
CCGGAACCCGAGGCGATCGGCGTCGGCGAGATGATGCGTGCGGCAATCGCCCGGGCCGGTCTGAAGCCCGAGGATGTCGGCTACATCAACGCTCACGGAACCTCGACGCCGCTGGGCGATGCCGCAGAGACGAAGGCGATCAAGGACGTCTTCGGCGACCATGCCTACGAGCTCGCCGTCTCTTCGACGAAGTCGATGATGGGCCACTGCTTCGGCGCCGCCGGCGCGATCGAGGCGATGATGTGCGTGCTGGCGCTTCACGAGGGCAAGCTGCCGCCGACGATCAACTACGAGCACCCCGATCCCGTCTGCGACCTGGATTACGTCCCGAATGAGGCCCGGGAAGCCCAGGTGGAGGTGGCGCTCTCGAACGCCATGGGCCTGGGTGGACACAACGCCTGTGTCTTGCTCGGCCGCGTCGACTGAGCTTGCTTTTGCGGCTGCTCCGCCCACAATGAGAGCGGGGCTAGAAGAGGAGGGGACTTGCGGGGACCAAGGTGGGCGCTCGGCGTGGCCGGCACGGCGTGCCTACTGCTGCTTGCGCCCTTGGCGGGCGCATCGAACAGCTCGGCCTACGTAGACGGGGCGGGGGACGCGTCGCCGGCGGCTCCCGACCTGACCGCGGTGCAGGTCTCTAACGACGACGCCGGCAACGTTCTCTTCCGGATTTCGATCCCGAACCGCGCCGCGCTCGCTTACACCGATCTTGTCTCGCTCTTGGTGGACGCCGACGGGAGGACCGGCACCGGCTGTGGTCGCGGGACGTTCGGCGCCGAGTATGCGCTCGACGTGATCGCCGGCCGCTGTGTCTTCGGCCGCTGCCTACGCGGCAACTGGGACTTCACGAACCGCCCTGCTTCCTTCAACGGCGCGTTCGCGGGCTCGACCCTCACCCTGAGGGCGAACCGTCGCGACCTAGGCGGTGCGAGCCGCTTCGATTTCCGGATCGGCGCCGCCGCGGCGACCGGGGCCGATCCCGCCTACGACTTCGCTCCCGACATCGGGAGGCCCGCCTGGAGCTACGAGGTGATCGCGCCGCCGCAGGCGGTCATGAAGCCGCCGGCGCGGCTGCGGAGAGCGTGCAGTCGGCACCCGCGGCGCTGCCATGTTAGGAGGGCTTGACGAAACGTCAGGCGACGACAGAAGGCGTCAATTCGGCCAGCGAGCCCAGCGTGACGTCGGCGAGCGCGAGCGACTCCTGGCCGGGTGGAAAATGCGGGTTCGGAATCGCGATCACACGCATGCCGGCGGCCTTCGCCGCACGGATCCCGTTCTGAGAGTCCTCGACTGCCGTGCAGCGCTCCGGTGGGACTCGTAGGGCCCGTGCCGCCTCGAGATAGACGTCGGGCGCCGGCTTCCCGCGCGGTACTTCTTCCGAGGAAACGGTGACGCGGAAGAACCGGGCGAGCCCGGCCAGTTCGAGCACGAGGTCGATCAGCTCTCGGTTCGACGACGACGCGAGCCCGAGCGGCCAGCGGGCGGCAAGTCGCTCGACAGCGTGCTCGGCGCCGTCGATGAGCGGCAGCCCCCGGCGGTAGACCTCTTCCAGCCGCCGCACGACCTCGGCCGAGATCTCCTCCGGCGGGTCGGGAACGTCGAGCTCGTCGCGCATGTAGCGCGACCACTCGACGGAGCTCATGCCCATCATCTCCGTGTGGGCGCCGTCGTGCCAGCGGCCGCCCCGGTCCTCGACCAGCTGTTCCCGGAGCTCGTCCCACACCTGCTCGCTGTCCAGCAGCACCCCGTCTAGATCGAAAACAACAGCCGCGATCACGCGCCGGCGTAGCCCCGGTCGACATAGACGAGCGGTCGCTCGCGTGCGCCTTCTTCGACGGAGAGCACCTCGCCGACGAAGAACGTGTCCTCGCCCGCCGGCACCTCGGCAGAGACGCGACCCGTCAGCCAGCCGATCGCACCCGCCACGAGTGGGGGGCCGTCGCCCTCGCGGACATCGATGCCTTCCCAGAGTGCGATCGGCGGTACGCCGCGCGCGAAGTGCTGCGCCACGGCCTCTTGGTCGGCCGCGAGCAGGCTGACCCCGAACGTTCCTGCGCGGCGCAGCAGCTCGTGCAGCGCCGCCCCGCGCCGGACGGCGAAACCGACGAGCGGCGGCTCGAGCGAGAGCGGAATCAGCGTCCCGATCGTCAGGCCCAGGCGCTCTCCCTCGAGATCGACACCGACGATCGCGACTCCCGCCGGGAATCGCCGCATCAGCTCGCGAAGCTCTTCGCCGTTCCTCGCCACGAGCGGCGATCTTATGTCTGCTCTCAGAACGTCTCGAGCGAGGCGGTGCGCCGCCCCTCGTATTCGAACAGCCGCAACATGATCAGCCCGATCACGAGATAGACGGCCCCCACGGCGGCCTCCTTCGCCAGCAGATCGGCGGACCCGGCGATGCTCGAGCCGTTGGCGATCGCCCGTGCCGCCTCGATGCCGTGCGTCAGCGGGATTCCCGAGCTGATCGTCTGAACCCAGCCCGGCAAGCGATGCAGCGGGACGTTTGCGCCGGACACGACGAGCATGCATGCCGTGATCACGTCGGCAAAGACGCTGACGTTGCGTCCGCGCAAGCCGAGAGCGCCGATGCAGAGGCCGAGTGCCGTGCAGGCGAAGGCCGCGGCGACCGTCGCGAGCGCGAGCCCACCGAACGCGGATGCCGGAACATGGACACCGAGGATCGCCGCACAGACCGCGAATGAGGTCGCCGCGACGAAGCATCCGGTCACGATCGAAGGCAGCGCACGGCCGAGGAAGACGGCGAATCTGTTCGCCGGCGACGCGAGCAGGGTCGCGAGCGTCTGCGAGCGGCGCTCGCCGGCCGTTGCATGCCCCATGCCGAACATCCCGGTCACGGCAATCGCGAGGAAGGCGTTGCCGACCAGGAAGAACCGGTCGGACTGAACGCCGGCGAACCTACCGAGATAGGCGAAGAAGAGGATCTCGAAGATCGGATAGCCGAGCGTGTGGGGGATGAAGATCCAGGGGCTGATCCAGTTGAAGAGCGCGCGGTAGCTCGTCAGGCCGCCGACGAAGACGACGCGAACCGTATTCACGTCAGCCGCAGGCTCCCGCGCGATCGGGCGACGTACTCGAAGGCCACGAGGCAGGAGCCGCCGATCACCAGGTAGACGGCGCTGAGGACGAAGCACATGCCGATGTCCGGCCAAGGCGTCCGGCCGAGCGCGGCTTCCTGGATCGCGCGAAAGCCCCATGTCGGCGCAAGGAGCCACGAGATCGGTCGGACGAAGCTCGGAAGCAGCGAGATCGGTACCAGCAGCCCCGTGACGATCCAGACCGGATACTGCGTCGCGATCCCGAGGTGGAACGCGGCGCGGTAGAGGACGAACGTCGCAGCCAGGATCAGGCCGAGCATGCCGACGGCGAGCGCGCACGCGGGCACGCCGACCGCGAATGCGAGCGGCTGGTCGATCTTGACCGGTACGTCGAACAGAAGCGCTCCCCAGGCGAGTGTGGCTCCGATCGCGTAGGTGCCGACGAGCGCCCCCGCGACGCAGATCGGGGCGATCACTGCGGTGAGGGGTGTGGGCGCCGCGACGACGAGCTCCAGGGTCCCTTGCCAGCGTTGCTGCTCGAGCGCGCCGCTCGAGGCGATCACGACGAGCGACCACATCAGCATCACCGAGGCGCCGAGCGACGCACTGAGCAGCAGCCGGGGCTCGTGCCTGGCGTCGAGCAGGTAGGAGGCGATCGTCGCGTACAGGATCGGCCAGACGATCACGCCCGATAGGTCGAACGGGTTCCGCGAAGCCTGCTTCATGTGCAGGCGAATGCCGGTCAGGATCGCGGGGATCACGCCGACTTGACGAGCTCCACGTACGCATCCTCCAGAGTCGGCTCGCGCGTGACGACCTTGCCGGTCTGCACATCCACGAGCTCGTTCAGCAGCGAACGGACGACATCGGCTCCGACTGCCGACTGCACCAGTAGCACTTGCGCGAGGTCGCGCGTCTCGACACCGATGCTCCTGACACCGGGGATCGTGCGCAACCTTTCGATTAGCTGGTCGGGTATCCCGAAGGTCTCGATTTCGATGATCGTGTGATCGCCTACGACCGCCTTCAGGTCGGAGGGCGTTCCAGTTGCGACGAAGCTGCCGTTCGCGATCACAGCGATCCGCTGGCAGAGTGCGTCCGCCTCGTACATGTAGTGGGTGGTCAGAACGATGGTCTTGCCGGCGTCGTGTAACCCGGAGATGGTCTGACGCAGTTCCCGCGCGCCGAGCGGGTCAAGGCCGATCGTCGGCTCGTCGAGGAAAAGGATCTCGGGGTCGTGCAGCAGCCCACGGGCGATGTGGAGTCGCTGCTTCATCCCGCGCGAGTACGTCTCGACGCGCTCGCGCTCGCGTCCTTTCAGCTCGACCAGTTCGAGGAGCGACTCGATCCGAGCGACGCGCTTGCGAGGCGGGACGCGGTAGAGGTCGGCGAAGTAGCGCAGATTGTCGAGTGCGGATAGGCGGTCGTAGAGGCCTCGGTCGCCCCCGAACACGTACCCGATTCGCCCGCGGATGTGACGTGCTTGGCGCCGAACGTCGTAGTCGAGGACGCGCGCGGACCCAGACGTCGGCAAGAGCAGAGTGGTCAGCACTTTGATCATCGTCGTCTTGCCCGCGCCGTTCGGGCCCAGCAGGCCGAAGAGCTCGCCTGGCTCGACGGAGAAGCTCACGCCTCGTAGCGCCTCGACGACCGCAATCCTGCGGCGGAAGGTTCCGGTCCGCGACCGATAGCTGCGTGTCAGCCTCTCGACCTCGATCACGGCCACGCGAGGAACCTACGTCAAGGTCACCTCAGCCGCGCGCGGGGCGCCAAGAAAGAGGCCGGCTCTAGTGTTGTCTGCAGAGCTTGTCGCCGTTGAGAATCGAGTCGAGCTGCGAGTTCATCGCCGCCTCGAACGCGACGTCGGCGGAGTTGCTCGTGCTGAAGGCGTGCAAGGCGCTGTCGCTCCACATCACGTCGGGCGTGACGCCGGGGCCTTTGGCGGTCAGCCGGTACATGTCGCCGTAGCCTTCGGGGCGGATGCCGCTGAAGCCCGGGGGATGCGCGTAGCCGCCCGCGCCCGCGTTGTGCTTGAAGAAGCCGTAGCAGAAGACACCGCTCGGGTTGTGCGCGACGAACGAGTTCTCGCGCCTCCAGCCGCTGCCGTAGGCCGAGTTGTGGGTGTCGAGGTAGAGCAGCCTGCCGTAGCCGTCGGTGGGCGCTCCGAAATGGGTCGTCCCGAAGCCGTAGACGGGCTTGCCGAGATACGTGTAGCGCCCGAACAGATGGCGGAAGCGGCCGTGGTAGATCCAGTCCTGCCAGACCTCGACCTTGGCGAGGTCGGTCGTCCAGTGCGAGAGGTGGAGCTCCCACTGGCGCAGGCCGGTGGTCCAGGGCGTGAAGCCGAGGTCGGGAAGCTGAACCTGCCACTTTTGGAGCGCCCAGTAGCTGCCGTCCGGCGCCTTACACGCGGTGACCATCCACGCGAGAGCCGGGCCGTCGTAGGCGCCGCAGCCTTTCCCGAAGGTCTTCCAGTACTGGCTGTGGTACTTGCGCCAGCCGCCCGCGTAGTCGAGCTTGAAGCGCTGCTGCTTGATCGCGCGGTTGGGCTGCCGCGCGTTGATCGCGCCCCAGGCGAGCACATGTTGCGTACCACGCATGGTTCTGTCGCTGACGAGCGCTTCGCCCTTGTTGTTCACCGCGAGCTGGATGTTGCGGACGTCGCGATTGATCAACTGCGAAGCCGACGCGGAGCCGGCGAACGCCCCTGCGAGGGCGAGAACCGAGAGAACCAGCAACAGACGAGTACGCACGAAAGAGACCCCTCTCCTAGGCAGGTTTGGCCGCACGGCGTGTGTATCGGCCGGAGCGGCTCGGCCCTATAGGTTCCGATCCCTCGTTCTGGGGGAGGCGTCTCCCTCGTTGATAGCGTCGCGCGGTGCGAGCAGGCCTAACCGGGCGAGAGCAGACCGAGATCGTCGTCGCCGCCGCTCTCGTCGGGATCGCAGGCGCGCTCGATCTCGCCGGTCTGAACGCGATTCTGCGTTTCGTGGCGGCGGCAGCCGCGCTCGCGATGCTCGCGCGTCTCGTCGGCACGGCCACGGAGCAGCTCGGAGGGAGGCTCGGCGCGGGAGGCGCGGGCTCGGTTCAGTCGGCGCTCGGCAACCTGCCCGAGCTGTTCGTTGCGTTGTTCGCACTCCACAAGGGGCTTGTCGGTGTCGTCAAAGCGGCGCTGATCGGTTCGGTCCTCGCCAACAGCTTGCTGGTGCTCGGGCTTGCCTTTTTCGCCGGAGGGCTCCGAAACGGCGTTCAGCGGTTCGAGTCGCCCCGCGCGAGAACGATCGCGACGCTGACGCTCCTCGCCGCCGCCATCCTCTCCGTGCCCACCTTCGCGCACGTCCTGCACGCTCCGGCCGCGGCCCACGAGCAGACACTGAGCCTGATCTGCGGGGGCGTTCTGCTCGTCGTCTTCGTTTCGACGCTCGGGATCTTCCTGACAGGAGACCCCATGGCGCAGGAGCCGCCGAGATGGTCGCTGACGGCGACGATCACGGTTCTGGCCGCAGCGGCGGCGGGCGCAGTGTTCGTCAGCGACTGGTTCGTCTCCGCGTTGCAACCCGCGACCTCTTCATTGCACATGAGCGAAACCTTCGCTGGGCTCGTGGTCGTCGCGATCGCCGGCAACGCCGTTGAGAACGTCGTCGGTGTCCAGCTTGCTTTGCGAAACAAGGCCGATTTCGCGATCGCCGTGATCGTGAACTCGTCGCTGCAGGTGGCGCTGGCGCTGACCCCCGTGATCCTGTTCGCGAGCCTCTTCTTCGCCGCGAACCTGACGCTGGTCTTCCCGACCCTGCTGGCCGTCTCGTTGCTGCTGGCGGCCTTCGTCACGGCGGTTGTCGTCTACGACGGAGAGAGCACCTGGCCCGAGGGCGTCGTCCTCGTGGGGCTCTACGTGGTGATCGCGTCGGCGTTTTGGTGGGGCTAGCCGTCGTCTTCCAGCTCGTCGGCAAGAAGCGCGCACGCGTATGCCTGCCACGCGAGGCGGGCGTCGAGCAGGAGCTCGTTCAGCGGGCGGGAGACGTTGACGAGCCCGGCGGCCTCCCCCCGTAGCGCCTCCAGCCCACGACTGACCTCGGCGCGGCGCTCCGGGCTGTCGAGCTCCGTCGCCAGCGCGCTGACCGCGCGCCCGTCCAGCTCGAGCTCGCGGTGCGGATCGCCTCCGGCAGCCAGCAGCAGCATGGCGCGACGGAGCGCCGGAGTCAGTTCGTCCGCCGGGACCAGCGGCTCGGGCGCGGCAAGCAGGGCGAGCGCGGGCCTGACATCGGCCTCGGCACCGGCCTCGTCCAGCATCTGCAGCACGCCCTCCACGTGGTTTGAAGGTAGACGAAGGTGCGCTACGTGGCCGGGGCGAGCAGCTGCTCGCGTGTGGTCGCGAACCCGAGCCCGATCATCGCGGCGCCGAGAGCGAAGTGCAGCCAGTTGTCCAGTCGGCTACGACGCGAGCCGTTCGGGCGTCGTCGAAGGCGACCAGACCTCGCCGCGTAGCGCAAGGAAGACCTCGACCACGGCGGGGTCGAACTGCGTGCCGACGGCCTCCCGGAGCCGACGGCGAGCCTCCTCGACCGACAAGCGCTTCCGATACGGCCGGTCGGTCGTCATCGCGTGAAACGCGTCGCAGACCAGGATGATCCGCGAGTCCAACGGAATCTCCTCGCCCGAGAGCCCGTCGGGATAGCCCCGTCCGTCGTAATGCTCGTGGCAGCTGCGGACGATCGAACGTACCTCGGCGAGACGTTCGATCGGCGCCAAGATCTTCTCGCCGAGTTCCGGATGCTGCTGCATCACCCGCCGCTCCTCCGGCGTGAGCGGGCCTGGCTTGAGCAGGATGCTCGTCGGGATTCCGATCTTGCCGATGTCGTGGAAGAGCGCGCCCAGCTCGAGCCGCTTCAGCGACTTCGAGTCGAACCCGAGCGTGGCGCCAACCTTGAGGGCGGTGTCGGTGATCCAACGGGTGTGCGACGACGTGTACTCATCGTTCGCTTCGAGCGCGTTCGCCAGGGCGGCCACGGTCGAGACGAACGTCGCCTCGAGATTCTCGAAGGTGCCCGCGTTGGTGATCGCCAGCTTCACCTGGTGCGCGAGTCCTGCCAGCAGCCCGATGTGATCCTCGTCCAACTCGTGTGGTGCGTCCGGCGGAATCGCGGCGACGATGCAGCAGATCCGACCGCCGTCGAGCTTGATCGGTGCGACCGCGAAACCCGTGCCGTCGTCCAGCTCCGGAATGCCGTGGATCGCCGCCGCCGCAGCGTTGTCGAGCACGAACGGCTCGTCGCGGACGGCGAGCGGTCCCAGGCGCTCCGGCGCGATCCGCAGTGTGAGGATCCGCTCTCTCCGGGCGGGCTCGAACCCCCAGACCGCACCCGGGACGAGTTCCTGCGTCTGGGCATCCTGGACCCAGACCGAGGTCCTGGGCGCGCCGAGGATCATCGCCGAGAGCTCGACCGTCCGGCGAAGCACTTCCGGCAGCCCTTCCGCAGTCGCCAGCTCGCGACTGAACTCCAGCAACTCCTTGAAGTGCTCGGCCTCGCGCCGCTGTGATTCGTACAGCCGTGCGTTCTCGAGCGCAACCGCGGCGTGGCCGCCGAGCACCTCGAGCAGGCGGACGTCGTCTTCGTCGAACTGGTCGCGGCCGAGCTTCGAGATCACGATCGTGCCGATCACGCGCGAGCCGTAGCAGAGCGGCACCGCAAGCAAGGATTCCTCCAGCGGCTCGGTGCCGGGAATGTTGACCGCGAACTCGCAGTCGAGCGCGTTGCCGATCAGAAGCGACTTCCCCTCCGCGGCCGCGTGGCCCGTGATCCCTTCGCCGACCTTCGAGCGGGGGATCTGAACCTCCTGCCCGCCGCGCGAGGACAGGATGCCGCGGAAAGCGATCGGGATGATCTCGTCGCCGTCGACAATCGAAACGCGGCAGTTGTGGTAGTCGATCAGGCCGCGCAGCTCGTCGGCGATCGCCGTCCCGATCTCACGGACGTCGTTCAGCCGGTTGAGCTTGCCCGCGAGGCTCTGCAGCATCTTCAGATGCGCGATCGAGCGGACGCGGGAGCTCGCAACCGAGGTCGTGTCGGGCCGCTCGTAGGTCGAATCGTCGAAGACGACGATCAGATCCTTGCCCCGCGCTTTCGCCGTCATCATCGCCGCCTCGGCGCAGGCGATCAGCTCGCGCGGGTTGGACGCGTTGGACGGGCCTTCCGCGGCGCCAACCGAGACGGTGATCTTCCCGGCCGCACCGAACTCGAGCTCCTGCAGACGCTCGGCGAGCCGGTTCGCGAGCGCGACCGCGTCCTCGGTGCCGCAAGAGCCCATGACAACCCCGAACTCCTCGCCGCCGAGCCGGCAGACCAGGTCCGACCCGCGGACGGCGGCCTTCAGCTGGGCCGCGAGCTCGCGCAGCACCTGGTCGCCGACTCCGTGGCCGTAGATGTCGTTGATCTTCTTGAAATCGTCGATGTCGAGCATCAGCAGCGCCACCGAGTCCCGGTTGCGGCTCGCACGGGTCAGCTCCGAGCGCACGTGCTCGTGGAAGTAGCGGTGGTTGTACAGCCCGGTCAGCGAGTCGGTCTGGGCCTGCAGCTCGAGTCGCGCCCGCGTCTTGGCGTTGTCGAGAGCGAGCGCGGCCGCGTCGCCGAACCGCTTGGCCAGCTCGAACTCCTCGGTGTCGAACTTGGCGTGGTCCCCTAGCCGGTAGATGCTGAGGACGCCCTTGACCGAGTCGCGTGCGATCAGCGGCACCGTGATCAGCGCCTCGCGCTCGTCCGGCGGCGTGCCGGGGACGACCATCATCCGCGGGTCGAGGTGGGCGGCGTCCGTCATCACGGGCTCGCGGTGCTTCGCCGCCCAGCCCGCGAGGCCGGTGCCGAACTCGATCTTGTTCCGCATGATCTCGTCGGCCCAGCGGTCACGGGCCAGCACTGGGACGAGCTCCGTCTGGGCCTCATTGGCCTCGAAGATGCTCAGCGTGTCGTAGGGGATCAGCTCGGACAGCGTGTCCGCGATCCGGTCGAGCAGCGTGTCCAGGGCTTGCTCGGAGAGGACGTGGTGAAAGACGTCCGCCAGCCGACGGTACGAGTCCACGAGGTCGTGCCGATCGGGGTGGCCGTTTCCGGTCACCAGGAGGCCGCCCGAAGGCGGCATGGAGAGAGCCGCAGGCACCCGGTCCACGCCTGTCATCTTTGGCGACCCGCGGCGATATTTGACCCCCCGTCCGGGGGATCTCAGTGGGGCTGATTCCTGCTTCGGTAGACGGCTGCGCCGCCGACCCATGCGAGTTGGCGGTACTCGCGTCGTAGCAGGGCGGCGGTGCGGCCGCTGGGATCGAGAGTCGCCGGCGGCTGCACGACAATCACGATCTTCGCCCGCCGCGTCGCCAGCGCTCGACGGACAGCCTGGAGGGCGCCCGGGATCGAGGCGACGTTGCGCGACCAGAGGTAGCGGACGGCGGGGCGGCGGTCGGCGAGGTAGTAGAGGTCGGCGTCGGCCCAGACCGCGAGCACTCGTTGACGCGGGCGCGTATGCGCGCGCACGTAGCGGGCGAGGACAGCGTCGTGGACCAGGTGCGGGTCCGCCGGCCAGATCGTCTCCGCTTGCTTGGTCGGAGTCGCCCAGGCGACGGGCATCGTCAGGGCGAGCGTCGCCGCCCCGGCTGCCGCTGCCGCTGCGATCGCAGGTCGCGGCGCCGAGAGCCAAAGAGTGCGAACGCCGACGGCCGCCAGCAGCGAGAGTGGCGGCACCAGCTGGAGGTAGTAGTGGGGGTGGAAGTTGCCGCCGCCGATCGCGCCGAGCACCGCGGCGCCGAGCCAGATCCGTGCGAGCAGCGGCGAGCGCCGCCACCCGACGGCCGCGAGCACCGCGAGCAGACCGAGCGCCTTGCCGGCCGGCGGCAGCGAGAGCCAGAACTGGTGCGCCCGGCCGGTCAGCGAGCCGGTCAGGAGCGAGTCGCCGTTGAAGCGGTAGCGTCGCGGCGATCGCGACGGGCACGAGCGCGCCGGCGAGCAGGACCGCCGCGGGCGCGAGACCTCGCCTCTGTTCGCGCCAGAGCAGGTAGACGATCGCCGCCAGCCCCGCATCGAAGGCGGACTGCTTGATCAGCACGGCGATACCCGTCAGCGCCCCGGCGCCGGCGAGACTTAGTAACAGTCTGTTACTTGCCAAGAACGGCTGAGCCATCGGCCACCCTCGCCCTTGTGGCCGTGTCGAACTTCGCAACAGTCTGTTACTTGACCCTGCGCGCTCACGGCCCTCGAGATAGGCGACGAAGCAGAGCAGCGAAAGGACGGCCGGCAGCGAGGCCAGGAGCTCTCCCGAGAGCGTGAACGATTCGATGAACGGGGAGGCACCGACGGTTGCCGCCAGCAGCCCCGCCGTGACGGCCGTTATCCTCCCGCGGGCCAGCCGGAGGGTGAGCAGCATCGTCGCGGCGACGACGAGCGCCGCGATCACCGCTGCGGCTGCGCGCATTGCCAGCGGGGAGCCGCCGACCAAATGGAGAGCGCGAAAAACGACTATGAGACCTTGCGGGCGGTCGACCCAGGCGCCGCCGTAGAGAGTCGCGCCGTGGCTCCACAGCCGGGCGACCTCAGCGTAGCCCCCCTCGTCGGCGGTGAGTGGAGCCTTCCAGAAGGGAAGCCGTATGAGTACGGCGAGGGCGACCGCGAGGCCGCCGAGAAGTGGGGCCCGCCGCGTGAGAACCTGGATCGCCGCACGGCGATCTTCGCGTCTGCCGGACTGGTCATCGCGCTCGGCCTCGCGATCTGGCTGTTCGGCCTCGGCCTGACGCCCGACCGCTACCTGCTCGCGCTGCTGGTCCCCGCGCTCTTGCTGCGCCGGGGACGCCGCTATCTGCTCGATTTCGTTCCCTTCGCCGCTTTGCTGGTGATCTACGCGCAGTCTCGCGGAATCGCCCATCTCTTGCGTCCGCACCCTTACTACCTACCCCAACTCGACGCGGACAAGTTCCTCTTCGGCGGGTCCGTTCCCTCCGAGTCGCTGCAGCACTGGCTCTGGAACGGAACCCAGGAATGGTACGACCACGTCGTCCTTGCGGTTATGCGGCTGCACTTCATCGTCCCGCCCCTACTCGCCTTCGTGCTCTGGGTCAAACGGAGAGCGCTCTTCTACCGCTTCGCCGCGACGATGATCGCGCTCTCCTTCGCCGGCGCCGTGACGTTTCTGCTTTTGCCGTCGGCACCGCCCTGGGCCGCAGGCGAGAAGGGTTTGCTGCCCGGCCTGATACGGATCCCGCACAACCCGGCGCCCGACCCCTCGGGTGCGCACGGCTACCACGCAATCTCCGTCTCGAGGCAGATCGACCCGAACCCGTATGCGGCGATCCCTTCGCTCCATGCGGGCTATGCCTTCCTCTGCTTTCTCTTCGTCCTCACGATCGCGTGGAAGACCCGTTGGCGCTGGTGGGCTCTCGGCGTCGGTGCGATCTACCCGCTCGCACAGTCGTTCGCGGTTGTCTACACCGGCAACCACTACGTGATCGATCTCTTGCTCGGTTACGTCTATGCCGGTGCGGCTCTCGGCGGCATGTGGTGGTTGTGGCGGCGCCGGCGTTTACCGGAGTAGCACCTTCACGCCGCGAGGTCGGCGATTGCGGCTGCGCTACCGTCGGCGCGCATGCGCTCGACCCCTCCCGGGATCGATGATGGAGTCCGTCGGCGTCTCACTGCGCGGTTCGGAGACGAGGTCAGCGGCTGGCTTGACGAGCTGCCGGCCGTTCTGAGCGCTCTTGCGGAGCGTTGGCAGGTGGAGTTCGAGTCGCTCATTCCGCGCGGGAGCATGTCGGTCGTCATCCGGTGCCGGACGACCGATGGGCGTCCGGCCGTGTTGAAGGTCGGCCCCGACCGGACACGCCTGGCGAATGAGGCGGCAGCGCTCGACAGTTGGACGACAATTCAGACCCCGTCGGTCCTCGCAGTCGACGAGAGCGTCGGAGCACTGCTCATCGAGGGGATCGAACCGGGAACCCCGCTCGTCGAATCCCCGACCTACCCCGACCTCGAGAGCGTGGCCGAGCTCCTGACATCTCTGCGCACGACCGGCGCCCCCGACTCGTCATACCCGTCACTCGCGCACCGCATCGCATACCTCTTCAACTCGGGGACACGGCCGTACGATCGTCGTCCGGAGCTCGCCGAGGTGGTCCCGCCGGAACTGTACGAACGCGGCCGGCAGCTCGCGACCCGGCTTGTCGAGCACGTCTCGCCGACAGCCCTCCTACACGGCGACTTGACCCCCAGCAACATCCTCGACGGCGGCAACAAGCGCGGACTCGTCGCGATCGACCCGGCCCCGTGCCTCGGCGACGACTTCGCGTTCGAAGCCGTCGATCTGCTGCTCTGGCAAGCAGAAGACGTCGACATGATCGCGGCGCGCGCCGAACGGTTGGGTCCGCTGATCGACATGGATCCTCGCCGCCTCCTCAACTGGTGCACCGCGTTCGCAGCGATGGTCGCACTCGAGCTCGCCGAAGCGCCGAACAGCCCGCGCGAGCGGATCGAGCCCACCC
>VAXH01000023.1 GCA_005883955.1 Actinomycetota bacterium
ATCTGCGGAGTCAGGCCGGGACCGTAGAGGTCGGGGATCTCGGCGACGACCTTCGTGTTCCGGGGAGAGCTCTTCGTGATCCGGTCGCCTTCGACCCCGCCGCTCGAGATGCGCGATCCCGGCGCCAGGCCCGACCCCGAGAGCAGCCAGTCGTTGGTCGAGCTCGCTCGGAGCACCCACGGCTCCCGTCTCTGGCCTCGGTCGTTGCGGAAGTACTCGACGCCGATCAGCGCGGCTTCGGGACGGCCGAGCTCGCGCCAGCGACGGGTTCTCGTCATCACGTTCCCTTGTCTGACGATGCGCCAGAAGAAGTTGTTCGCGGAGAGGAAGATCAGATGTCCGCCGCGGTTTCGGTACGCGCTGACGATGTCGTACTCGCGGGTGGTCACGTATTCCTCGTGGCTCGGGAAGACGACGAGCCTGTACGCGGCGCGCAGGCGGGCGCCGGTTCGGACGGAACCGAGGTCCGAGTCGGCGAGGTAGTCGGCGCCATAGCCATTTGCCTCGACCCATTCCAGGAAGGGGAGATCGTTGCTCTTCCAGTGCGGCGGCGTTCCTCGGTGGAGGAAGGGGCGACCGAGCCGGGCCGTGTGTTGGTTCCAGCCGGCGTACCACGTGTCGCCGTGACCGTCGCCGTTCGAGTCGCGGAAGTTGTAGGCCTGCCAGGTCTGAGTCGGGATGACGACGGCGACCTTGTGGACGCCGAGGCTCCGCGGCGCGAGCACGAAGGGGGCGTAGCCGATCCGTCCGCCCGGCGCGGTCAGCTTCGCGAAGTAGACGCCGCTGGCCCAGGTGCCGATGGCGACCTTGCGCGTCGAGTTTCGGCTCACTGCGCCGAGGTCCACGGGCTCCGTGATCGCGGTACCTCTCATGACGTCGTTTGGGCCGAGCAGCGGCGTGGGCTTGGTGCCCGCCCGGTAGATCTGCATCGTCACCGCTGTTGCGTGATCGGTGAAGACGAGCCGCGCTACGCGTCCCGGGCGGTAGCTCTCTCGTGTGAACGCGGCGACGACGGTTGGACGACGGCTGTCGGGGACGATCGCCTCGCGCCCTTCCCCGACGAAGGCCGCGTGCCTCGGGTCGGGAAACGGGCGGGCCCCAGGCACACAGAGAACGATCGCCATCGCCGCCGCCTTTGCTGCCGGACTGCCCATGTTCCGGACGCTAAGAAGGGCTTGTTACGAATGAATCATGCGGCCGTAACGATTCGCGGCCTTGCGGTAAAGATCCTGCGCAGCGCTAGGATTGAGGTACCGGGGTGCCCACCAGGGCTGAGATCAGACCCGCGAACCTGATCCGGGTAATGCCGGCGAAGGGAGAGTTTTTGACGGCACGGTGTTTGACGATCGCCACCTCCGACTCGGGGGGAGGCGCGGGGATTCAGGCCGACTTGAAGGCGTTCGCCGCAGCGGGGTGTCACGGGACCTCCGCGCTCGTCGCGCTGACGGCGCAGAACACGGTCGGCGTGACCGCGATCCACGAGCTGCCGCCGGAGTTCGTGACAGCGCAGCTCGAGGCCGTCTTCGATGACATCGGCGTCGACGCGGCGAAGACCGGGATGCTGTTTTCGGCGCGTCTGATCGAGACGGTCGCCGACTTTTTGGAGGCTCGGCCGGTGCCGCTGGTGGTCGATCCCGTGATGGTCGCGAGCTCCGGTGCGCAGCTGCTCGAGGACGACGCCGTCGAGACTCTCGTCGAGCGGCTGCTTCCCCTCGCCACGGTGGTGACGCCGAACCTTGCGGAGGCGCAGGTCCTCGCAGGGGTCAAGCAACAGACTGTTACAAGGTTCGACAGGGCCGGAAGGGCAAAGGAGGCCGATGGTCCCGCCGTTTTTGACAAGCAACAGACTGTTACTAAGTCTGAGTTGGCGGAGCGCATCCACGCTCTCGGGGCTGCGGCGGTGATCGTCACCGGCGGGCACGGGGAGCCCGTCGACCACTTCTTCGACGGTCGCGAGCACGTCGAGATCCCGATCGAGCGGCACGACGCCGGCGCGACGCACGGGGCCGGGTGCACCCATTCTGCGACGCTCTGCGCCGGCCTGGCCCGAGGTCTGTCGCTGACCGAGGCGGCGGAGAACGCCGCGCGGGTCGCCGGTGACGCCGTCGCGCACGGTCTGGCCGAGATCGGCGAGGGTGACGGGCCCGTCGACGTCCTCAACTTGAAGGAGGCTCGTGAGTACGACCGAGACCATGCTCTCGACGGGCGCTGATCTCGCGGCGATCCGCGAGCGGAAGCCGCTCGTCCACCAGATCACGAACTACGTGGTCATGAACGAGACCGCGAACGCAACGCTGGCGCTCGGGGCGCTGCCGGTGATGTCGCACGCCCGCGAGGAGGTCGAGGAGATGGCCGCGATCGCCGGCGCGCTCGTGCTCAACATCGGCACGCTCTCGCCGTCCTGGGTCGAGGCGATGCTCGCCGCGGGCCGCGCGGCCAACTCCGCCGGCGTTCCGGTCGTACTCGACCCGGTGGGCGCCGGCGCGACGAGCTACCGGACCGAGACGGCGCGCCGGATCCTGGCAGAGGTCGACCTTGCGGTCGTGCGCGGGAATGTCGCCGAGATCGCGACGCTCGCCGGCCGCGAGGCCGAGATCCGGGGGGTCGAGTCGATCGGCGCGAGCGATTCCGCTGCCGAGCTCGCGCGCGCTGCGGCGCAGGAGCTGGGGACGGTCGCCGCCGTCACCGGCGCGGTCGATCACGTTTCCGACGGCGAGCAGACGGTCGCCGTGGCAAACGGGGATCCGCTGCTCGCGACGATCACCGGCTCGGGCTGCATGGCGACCGCGATCACGGGCTGCTTTCTCGCCGTCCGAGCGGATGCGCCGCTCGCGGCCGCGGCGGAGGCACTTGTCGCTTTCGGCGTCGGAGGCGAGGACGCGGCACGCGAGGCGAGCGGGCCCGGCTCTTTCCATGTCGCTCTGTACGACGCGCTCTACGGACTCGACCCGGCAACGCTCGACGAGCGGGCGAGGCTGGCGTGATCCTGCACGTGCTCGTCGACGATCTCGGAGTCGCGCGCAGGGCGATCGACGGCGGCGCGACGCTGGTCCAGCTGCGGCTGAAAGGTCTCTCGACCGATCACCTCATCGAGGAGGGACAGCCGTTCCGGGACCTGTGCGCGAGCTCCGGCGTCAGCTTCGTCGTCAACGACGACGTCGAAGCAGCGATCAGGCTAGGGGCCGATGGCGTTCATCTCGGGCGGGACGACGAAGGTATCGAGCGTGCACGCGTCGCCGGCCTGAAGCTCGGCCTCTCCGCTCAGACTCTCGACGAGGCCCTGGCCGCCGACGACGAGCATCCCGACTACCTCGGGGTGGGGCCGGTTTGGGCGACGCCGGTCAAACGCGGCGTGCCGGCGCTAGGCCTCGAACGCCTGCACGAGATCTGCGAAAGCGTCGCGGCGCCGGTGGTCGCGATCGGCGGCATCGACGCGACCAACGCGGCGCTGTGCCTTGAAGCCGGGGCTGTCGGGGTCGCCGTCGTCCGCGCCTCGACCGACGCTGCGGCGGTGCGGACCGCGCTCGAGCGTGCGGCTGTCTGAGCTGGGCGAGCTCGGACTGCTCGCCGAGTTGGAGCGCCGCGGCCTGGCCGAACGGATCGAGGACGATGCCGCCGAGCTCGAGCCCGGTCTCGTCGTTACACAGGACTCGCTCGTCGAAGGTGTCCACTTCCGGTTCGACCTGCTCTCCTGGCGGGAGCTCGGCTTCCGGGCCGCCGCGGTCAACATCAGCGACCTGGCCGCTTCAGGCGCGCGTCCCGAGGCCCTGCTCGTCAGTCTCGGCCTGCCCGGCGAGACCGACCTCGACGACGTCCTTGCCTTCTACGCCGGGATCGCAGAGGCGGGCGTCGCGGTCCGCGGAGGCGACACCACGGAGGCGGCCTCGGTGTTCGCGGCCGTGACGGCGATCGGGCGGGCCGAGCGTGTGCCGGGGCGGTCTGGCGCCAGACCGGGCGACGTTCTCGTCGTCACGGGGCCGCTCGGCGCTGCGGGCGCAGCCTTCCGCGAGGGGCGCTTCGTCCGTCCGCCCTCACGCGTCGAGGAAGGGGTCGAACTCGCTCGCGACGCACACGCCATGCTCGACCTCTCGGACGGCCTTGCCCGAGACGCGGAGCACATCGCCGCACGCTCCGAGTGTCGGCTCACGATCGAGCTCGAGCAGGTGCCGCTCGCGCCCGGTGCCACCCACGAGGATCTCGGCTTCGGCGAGGACTACGAGCTGCTGGCCGCAACACCCGATCCGCGCGAGTTCACCGTCATCGGCCGCTGCGAGCCGGGCAGTGGGGTGAAAATCCGGCTCGAGGGCCGTCCCGTAGCCCTATCCGGGTGGGAGCATTTTCGCTTGCGCGAAGCGCGTTGAGCCGTGAAGGTAACCGGCAATGATCGGCTTCATCGTCAGGCGGCTGGTCTGGGCGTTCCTGCTCGCGGCGATCATCACCCTCTTCACGTTCGTCATCTTCTTCATCATCCCCACGGACACACGCTCGACGCTGTCCGGGCAGGGGTCGACCGACCCGACGCTGGCGGGTCAGTTCCACCTCAGGGACAAGCCGGTCACGACGCAGTACGTCATCTACCTCGACCACGTCGTCGAACACGGCGATCTCGGTAGCTCGATCCGCTCGGGCGTGCCGGTCCGAGACTCGATCTTCCGTGCGCTGCCGGTGACGGCGTCGCTCGTGATCGGGGGCATCGTCACCTGGTTCCTGATCGCGTTTCCGATCGGGATCCTGTCGGCCTTGCGGCCGCGCTCGCTCGTCGACAAGGGCCTGATGATGCTCGTGCTGATCGGGGCCTCGGCCCACCCGATCTGGCTCGGCCTGGTGCTCTCGTACCTCCTCGGCTACAAGCTGCACGTCTTCCCGATCACGGGCTACTGCAACTTCTTCGGCCACGCGGCGTACTGCGGCGGCCCGACGCAATGGACGTACCACATGCTCTTGCCCTGGTTCACGTTCGCGTGCCTGTTCGCCGCGCTCTACGCGCGGATGATCAGGGCGAGCATGCTCGAGGCGATGGACGCGGATTACGTGCGAACAGCGAAGGCCAAGGGCGCGGGAACCTGGCAGGTGATGCGGCACCACGTGCTCCGCAACGCGATGCTTTCGGTTGTCTCGATGGTGGGCATGGATCTCGGGCTCGCATTCGGGGGAGCGCTCTTCATCGAGATCGTCTTCGGCCTGCCCGGGATGGGCAAGCTGCTCGTGCGGGGCCTTGCCGGAGGCGATCTGCCCGTGATCATGGGAGTCGTGCTCGTCGTCAGCTTCGCGGTCGCGATCGCGAACCTGATCGTCGACTGCATCTACACCTGGATCGACCCACGGGTGCGAGCTGTGGGCGTGGACGAGGGGTCCGGAGCGGTGCCGGCGCCGACTCTGCGGCCCCGCGCTCAGCCGCGCGTCAAGGAGTCCACGACTTAGCTTAGGTTTCAGCGCCGAGCCAGCGGGCCCAGGCCCGCTCATAGTGGCCGCGGGGCCGGGCGCCGATCACCGTCTCCTGCGGGCGTCCGTCCTCGAAGAGGATCGTCGTCGGGATCGAGAGGACGCTGAAGCGCGAAGCTGTCTCGATGTTCTCGTCGATGTTGAGCTTCGCGAAGGCGACCTTGCCCGCGTGCACCCGCTCGAGCTCGGCGAGCACGGGCTCGACCGCGCGGCAGGGACCGCACCAGGGCGCCCAGAAGTCGACGATGACCGGCTCGCTCGCCTCGAGCACTTCGCGCTGGAAGCTCGCGTCGGTGACCTCGCGCACGGCTAGAGCTTGCCACGCAACGCGGCCCACCGAAGCGCAGGGACCTTCCAGATCGCCTCAGCGACGATTGCGCTGCTCATCTTGGAACCGCCCGCCTCACGATCGACGAACCTGATCGGGACCTCGACGACGCGGAAGTCGGCCCGCAGGGCCCGGTAGGTCGTCTCGATCTGGAATGCGTAGCCCTTCGAGTCGATCGCATCGAGATCGATCGTCTCGAGCACTTTCCGGCGGTAGCACTTGAAGCCGCCGGTGAGATCGCGGGTCGGCAGCGAGAGCAGGACGCGCGCGTAGAGCGATCCGGCCGCCGAGATCGCTCGGCGCACCGGCCCCCAGTCCGCGACCTGCCCGCCCTCGACGTAGCGCGAGCCGAGGGCCAGGTCGGCGTCGTTCGTGGCGGCGACCAGCCTCGGTACGTCCTTGGGGTCGTGCGAGAAGTCGCAGTCCATCTCCAGGATCCGCTCCGCTCCGTCGGCGAGGGCCTGCCGGAAGCCCGCGATGTAGGCGGGGCCGAGGCCCTCCTTCTGAGGCCGGTGCAGGACGTCCACGTAGTCGAGCTCCTGCGCGAGACGGTCGGCCAGCCTCCCGGTTCCGTCGGGCGAGTTGTCGTCGACGACGAGCACGCGCACGCCTTGCTCGCCCAGCGCGCGGAGCATCGGCTCGAGGTTCTCGCGCTCGTTGTAGGTGGGCAGGCAGACGGTTGCGTCAGGGATTGGCAAGCGGAATCGTCATTGTCCCGGCCACGAGCAGCCCAGCGCAGAGTACGAGCGCCGGCAGGCGGACGATGCGACGGCGCGTGAGCGCCGCTGCTCCCCAGTAAACGGGAAGCGCCAGGACGCCGAAGCGGGAGTCGGACATGAACGTTCCGCTTGTCAGCGGCAGCAAGATGAGCGCGGTGCTGGCGACGAGCCACGGCCACGAGATTCCGATTCGGCGCGCCGCGACGAGCAGCGCGAGGTAGATGAGGCAGAACGCCACGTCCCGCCAGAGCCAGGGCGTCGATCCGCGCGCGAAAAGTTGCTGGATCGCGCGCACGATTCCGTCGAGCGAGAAGGACCGGCCCCAGGCCTGTTGGGCCCCGCTCCAGGCGGTCGGGTTGTCAAGAGCCCAGCCGAGGTAGAGAGGGAAGGTCGCGATCGAGGCAACGGGGGCAAACGCTGCGCCGATCGCCCGCCCGCTCGCCAGGCGACCGGTGGCCCGGGCGTTGCCGATTGCGATCGCCGCGAGCGGGAGGGCGAAGAACATTGCCTCGGGCCTTCCCAGCGCGGCTGCCGCACCGGCGAGCGCGCTCAGGGTCCACCGCCCCTGCAGAGCCAACAGCAGGGCGAGTGCGAGCGCGGCAAACACGAGGCTCTCTGGATAGGTCATCGAGAAGACGAAGCTCATCGGGAATAACGCGGCGAACAGGGCGCTCGTCCTCGCGAGGTCGATCGGCACCAGCCGCCGGCTGAGCTCGTAGAAGGCGAGGATCCCGATCACGAACGCGGCGTTCGCGACCAAGATCCCGGTGGTCAGAAAGGAGAGCCCGAACCCCTGCAGCCCGCGCAGAATGATCGGGAACAGCGGGAAGAAAGCGGGATCGCTCTGGCGTCCCGGGATCAGCAGATAGCCCTGCTCGGCGACCGTCCGGTACCAGACTCCGTCCCAGTAGCTGAGAATGCTCAGCGTGTGCGCGGTCGAGGCGCCGTGAACCGGAGGCGGCCCCTTGGGCCAGTGCAACACGTGGTCGGCAGCCGCTGCGGCGAGCACCAGCATCCGAGAGCCGACCGCTACGGCGAGAATCGCGCGTCGGTCTCGCAGCCACGCGATCATGCTTCTTCCTTGACGGTCAGGCGAAGCCGGCGGGAAAGGCGCAGCTCCGTCCGAGCGAGATCCCGTCGATTGGCGCGGGCCAGGTACGACCAGCCGGTTCTGAGCCGCGGAATTCTGACTGCGACCGGCGCGAGAGTACGCGGCTTGACGATCAGGACGAGCCGGCTGTTGCCGTGTTTGAAGGAAAGCCGGAGCATCGGCGCGTCCCGCACGAGGACCCGTTTGGCGCGAACCGTGGCTCGGTCGTCGAGAAAGCGGCCGATCCGGCGTCCCAGCGCGCGCGGGCAACCGGCGAGGACCGCGCGGATCGTCGGCAGGGGCCCGTCCTCTTCCCGGAGCGTCGACCCGAGTCGGAAGGAAGCGAACCGGGTCTCGACGAGGCGTCGGCGACCGGTGACGAGCAGAGAGGCGCGGAGGGTTTTGGGATAGCCCTGAAGAGGGCCGATCCTCGCGTTGACGCAGACACTGGAAACCCGGTGTCCGCGGACGAGCCTCGTGCTCTTGATCGCGTGCTGCGCAGTCAGCCAGCGAAGGCTCTGCGCGGCAAGCAGCTGGTCGTGCGAGGGGCGTGGAAGCGTGACCGCCTGGAGGCCAAACGCAGCCCCTGCGAGCAGAGCGGCGAGACCGGCGGCCGTGGCGCCCGAAGCCACCGCCAGGCGAATCCAGCCTTTGCCGCGTTTCATGGGCGGTTCGGTCGTGGCCACGCTGTCGCTGCTCGGTTTCTAACTGTTGCCCATTAAGCCCTGTTTGCCCACGCTTTAAGCGTGCGTGAAGCTGCGTTCCGCCCGCGCCTATGATCGCTGCGATGGCCAGGACCCTGCCGCGCAACGCTGACGTCGCGGAGCAGCTCGAGTTGCTCTCGGACATCCTCGAGCTCGAGGGTGAGGCCGCCTACCGCCTGCTCGCCTACCGACGGGCCGCGGCGCTCGTGCGGGAGCAGTCGGGCCTCGTCGCCGAGCTCGCGCTCGAGGGTAAGGCCAAGGATCTGCCCGGGATCGGCAAGACGATCGAGGGCAAGATCGTCGAGATCGTCAACGAGGGCGAGATCCGGGCGCTGACGAAGCACAAGGCGCTCGTACCCCCCGACGTCGTCCAGTTCACCCGCCTGCCCGGCGTCGGGCCGAAGACGGCGCGGAAGATCTGGCAGGAGCTGGGAGTGACGACGCTCGCCGACCTGAAGGCTGCGGCAAAGGACGAACGCCTGCGGGTGCTGCCGGGCATCGGCGCGAAGCTCGAGGAGCGGATCGTCAAGGAGCTCTCCGGCAAGCGGAAGGCTCCCGAGGAGGTGAGGCCGCTGCTCGGTGCGGGGTTGCCCGCTGTGCAGGCGGTGATCGAGGTGCTGCGTGAGCATCCGGCCGCCATCGAGGTCTCGGAGGCGGGAAGCGTCCGGCGCCGGAAGGAGACCTTCCGCGACCTCGACATCATCGCGACCGCGAGCGAGCCGTCCGCGCTGACCGACTACTTCACGAAGCTCCGCTGGGTCGAGAAGGTCGCGGCCAAAGGCGAGTCGAAGGCGACGGTGGTCTCGAACGACGGGCTGCGCTTCGATCTTCGCGTCGTCCCGGCGGGCCTCTACGGGAACCTGCTCCAGCACTTCACCGGCTCGAAACGCCACAACGTCGCCCTGCGAGAGGACGCGGTCCGCGTCGGATTTTCGGTCTCCGAGAACGGCGTCAAGGAGGTCGAGTCCGGCGAGATCTTCAAGACCGGCAGCGAGGAAAAGCTCTACGAGTTTCTCGGCTACCAGTACATCCCGCCGGAGCTGCGCGAGAATCTCGGCGAGCTCGAGGCGGCCCGAAACGGCGGCCTGCCGGAGCTCGTGGAGCTGGACGACCTGCGCGGCGACCTGCACGCGCACTCGACCTGGTCTTCCGACGGCAAGAACTCGATCGAGGAGATGGCGGCCGAGGCGAAGAGCCGCGGCTACTCGTACCTCGCGATCACGGATCACTCGCACTACCTGCGCGACGGCCGACTCGACGCGCAGGACCGTGAGATCGAGGCGCTGAACGAGACGCTCGGGCGCTTCCGGCTGCTCAAGGGCATCGAGGTGAACATCCGCGCCGACGGCTCGCTCGACGTCGACGACGAGACGCTCGCCGGGCGCGACTGGGTCGTCGCCTCCCTGCACACCGCCTTCGACAAGAACCCGACCGAGCGTGTGCTCTCGGCGATGGAGAACCCCAACGTCGATTGCATCGGCCACCTGACCGCGCGCAAGATCAACCGGCGGGGGCCTGCAGACATCGACCTCTCGCGCGTGTTCGAGGCCGCGCTCAAGACGAAGACGTTCCTGGAGATCAACTCCCAGCCCGACCGGCTCGACCTCCGCGACGCGCACGCGCGCGCAGCGGGCGAGGCGGGCGTCCTGCTCTCGATTTCGAGCGACGCCCACTCGACGCGGGCGCTCGCCTATCCGGAGCTCGGCGTCGGCCAGGCTCGGCGGGCCTGGTTGACGAAGGAACAGGTGCTGAACACGCGGACGTGGCCGCAGATCAAGAAGCTACTCGGCTGAGGCGTCGCTTGCGATGCCGATATCAGGAGCCGCGGCTTTGCCGCGGTTCCGTCTGAAATGACCGGTTAGGAACGTTCGTCGTAGCCTGTGACGATGACAGGATTCCGCGAGGACGGCGCGGCGGCGCTCGAGTGGGCCGCCTCGTACCTCGAGCGCGTGCGCGAGCTGCCGGTGCTCGCGCAGGTCGAGCCGGGCGAGATCCGGCGGGCGCTGCCGGACTCGCCCCCTGAGGTGGGAGAGTCGTTCTCGGCGGTGCTGCGCGACCTCGACGAGGTGCTGCTGCCGGGGATCACGCACTGGCAGCACCCGGGTTTCTTCGCCTACTTCGCGACGACCGGCTCGGAGCCCGGGATCCTGGCCGAGTTCTTGGCGGCGACGCTGAACGTGGCGCAGATCCTCTGGCGCGCTTCGCCTGCGGCGACCGAGCTCGAGCTCGTGACCATGGACTGGCTCGCCCAGCTCCTCGGTCTGCCGCGCGAGTGGCACGGGCACATCGAGGACACGGCGTCGACCTCGACGCTGGCAGCGCTGGCTGCGGCCCGGCAGGCCTTCCCCGGCCGGGTCGTGCTTTGCTCGGAGCACGCGCACTCCTCGGTCGAGAAGGCAGCGCGCCTGCTCGGACTGGCGGTCCAGAAGGTGCCGGCCGACAGCGAGTTCCGGATGCGTACTGACGATCTTCGCGATCTCGAGGGCGCGTGCGCCCTGGTCGCGACGGTCGGAACGACTTCGTCGACGGCGGTCGACCCGGTTGCCGAGCTGGCGGAGATCTGCGAGCGCGAGCACGTCTGGCTGCACGTCGATGCGGCTTATGCGGGCTCGGCGATGGTCTGCCCTGAGTTCCGCTGGGCCTGGGAGGGGATCGAGCGCGCCGACTCCGTCGTCGTCAACCCGCATAAGTGGCTGTTGACGCCCGTCGACTGCTCGGCCCTGTGGACGCGGCGCCCCGACGATCTGCACACGGCGATGACTCTCGTGCCGGAGTATCTGCGCAGTAGCGACGAGGACGCTTTGAATCTCAGCGAGTACGGGCCGGCGCTGGGCCGGCGGTTCCGGTCGCTGAAGCTTTGGGCGGTGCTGCGCTGCTATGGGCGCGTGGGGCTGCAGGAGCGGATCCGCGAGGCCGTGCGGCTGGCGGAGGTCTTCGAAGGCTGGGTGCGGAACGAGCCGGGTTGGGAGCTCGTCGCGCCGCGTCCCTTCTCGGTCGTCTGCTTCCGCCGTGAGGGCTCGGACGAGGCGAACGCCGATCTGCTCGAGCGCGTGAACGCAAGCGGCGAGGCGTTCCTCTCCCATACGGCTCTGGACGGGCGCTACGTCTTGCGTCTGGC
>VAXH01000024.1:0-2854 GCA_005883955.1 Actinomycetota bacterium
ATGTCGGCGAAGACGCAAATGATCGAGGCCAACCTCCGCCTCGTCGTCTCGATCGCCAAGTCGTACCTCGGCCGCGGCCTGAGCTTCCTCGACCTGATCCAGGAGGGCTCGCTCGGCCTGATCCGCGCGGTCGAGAAGTTCGACTACCGCAAGGGCTACAAGTTCTCGACCTATGCGACCTGGTGGATCCGCCAGGCGGTCACCCGGGCGATCGCGGACAAGGCGCGGACGATCCGGATCCCCGTGCACATGGTCGAGAAGCTGAACAAGGTCGTGCACATCGAGCGCCAGCTCGTGCAGCGGCTCGGGCGCGAGCCGCGGCCCGATGAGATCGCCGTCGAGCTCGAGATGACGACCGCCGAGGTGCGGGAGATCCTGCGGATGGCCCAGCACCCGGTCTCGTTGGAGAAGCCGATCGGCGAGGAGGAGGACTCCGAGCTCGGCGACTTCGTCGAGGACGACCAGGTCGAATCGCCCGACGAGCACGCCTCGCTCTCGCTCCGGCGCGAGGACATCGAGCACGCGCTGGCGTCGCTACCGGAGCGCGAGCGCAAGGTGATCGAGCTGAGGTTCGGGCTCACGGGTGGCCAGCCGTGCACGCTCGAGGAGGTCGGCAAGGCATTCGGCGTCACCCGCGAGCGAATCCGTCAGATCGAAAACAACACGCTGAAGAAGCTCGAGTCCCTGCCCGAGGCGCAGGGGCTCAAAGACTGCGTCTGACCCGTAGAAGGGTCAGCCGCCCGGCGTGAACACGGGCATCGCGGCCTTCACCGAGATCGTCCGACCGTCGCTCAGGTAGCCGGGGCGCTTCGTTCGGAAGCGAAGCAACCACGGGCCGCGACCGTTCGCGGGTACGACGACCGTCCGGCTGCTCCTCGGAAGCACGGCGACTTTTCGCTTGAAGCCAGGCGCCGTCAGCTCGAGAACGGTCCGCTCGGTGCCTGCCGGCAGCCGCAGGCGGAGCCGGAGAGTTCCATGGACTCGATTTCCGTTGGTCGGCCAAACCTCAATCTGGCCTGCCTGGGCGAGCCAGTTGTCGCTGTAGAGACCGCCGGCGAACAGCGCCAACCGGGGTGTGGCAGTCGGCCGCCAGAGCTCGTAGGCCCCGCCGCGCGCGACCAGCACCGCACCCCGAAGGCGCGTGCGGACGGCGAAGTTCGAGATCGCAAGCGGGGCCCGCAGGGTCTTGCCATTGGCGACGAGCCGCCCGTCGGCTGTGACCACGACGTGCGGGTAGCCGAACGCATCGATCGGCGTTGCCGGCCCGAAGAAGAGAACGTTGGCGACGGACTCGTTCCAGAACAGTTGCTCATGAGCGCGTGCGTGGGCCGTTGCCGGGGTCTGGATCAGCAGGACGTTGCGGAGTCCGGAATGGTCGATCCAGCGCGCGTCCGCAGGTAGCAGCGCGTGTCGTACGGACTTCGAGACCTGATGGTCGAACGAGGTCGCGGCGACCGAGGCGGCGAATGCGGTCGCAAGCGAGAGACCGAGCGCGAGCACCGCGAGCCGGGCGCGCCAAGCGATCCCCACGGCAAGCACCGAGAGGACCGCGGCGGCAGCCGCGATCAACAGCGACCCGTTCGCGACCCCGATCGCATGTTCGAGTCGGAAGACCCCCAGCAAGAAAGGCGAGTCCTGCTTGTTCTCGCCGGCGCTATAGGGGGCGAGCGGGACACGTGCGGAAACAGCGAGCAGTACCACCGCGAAGAGGGAGGTGGCAAGCTTGGCGGGCCGCCCACGTTTCAGATAGAGCGCGAACCACGGCACCACGAGCGGCAGCAGGACCATGAAGTAGCGCTCCTGGAAACGCGGAGAGCCGTTCGAGGCGTACATCGACGTCTCGGCGAAGAGGATCAACCCAAGACCCGCGGTGACGCCGCCGAAGGCAGCCTCCTCGCGAGACCGGGGCCGTGCAAGTCCGTAGGCCAACCCGATCAGGGCGCCGGGGACGAGTACCCAACCCGCGCAGTAGACGAGCAACATCGAGTCGGTCGCCACCCAGTGCACGATCGAGCCCGGCCGGACGTGGAGATCGACGACGCTGTTGTAGTAGCCGAGTACACGGCTGGGGCCGAGCGCCACCAAGGCGGCAAGCGGTGCGAGGAAGACCCCCCAGGTGAGCCGGAAGCTCGCCAGTGCGCGCCGGATCGAGCCGCGCTCGACGGCGACGACGCCGGCGACGAAGACGATCGGCAGCAACGCGTACTGAATCCGAGTCGCCGTCGTGAGCGCCGCGAGCGCGATGAAGGCCAGCTGGGAGCGACGGCTCGGACGCGCGAGCGCGCAGACACCCGCGTAGATGGTCGTCAGGGCCAACGGATACGCCAGCGGATCGGCGAGGATGAAAGAGGCAAAGAAGAGGTTCGGCGATGCGACCGCGGTCGCTCCCGCAAGAAGCGCCAGACCGGCTCCGAGACCCAGCCGCCGGGTCAGCAGGTAGACCGGGAGCGCCGCGAGGGACATCGCCAGCGCGTTCTCGGCTTGCGTCAGGCGATAGGCGAGCTCGGGATCGTGGAAGAGCCAAAAGGGTGCGGCGAGCAGAGGCTCGAGCAGCGCCGGGAAATGGGCCGGTCCGTTCCGGATCAGCGGCCGGCCGTGCTCCGCCAGCGAGCGCGCGATCGAGGCGTAGATGTATTCGTCGGGAAAGTACCGCGGCGTCTGGTGGCCGAGAGCGGCGACGAACCGGATCAGGAAGCTGGCGCCGACGATCCCGGCGAGCACGACCCTCGCCGGGTTCGCAGAGATCCTGGCGAGGCCGACCGGCAGGCGCAGCTCCTCGGTCCGCGGGGCCCTGAAATCGATCGCCACGCAGTGCTAATCGGCAACACCTTTCTCTCCCTTGAACGAGTGACTC
>VAXH01000024.1:3003-13972 GCA_005883955.1 Actinomycetota bacterium
CTGAGCGAGTGACTCAGCTCCAGTCGCCGCGATGCCTCAGCCTGAGCGAGTGACTCAGCTCCAGTCGCCGCGTCGTCATCGGCGGTGTGAGACGGCCGCACCGGCCAAGCCGGCACGGCCTCCAGCCGGCATCGCAAGCGATGCCTCAGCCCGAGCGAGTGCCTAGGGAGCGGCTACGAAGACCCGCCGCCGTCGCCGTTCGTGCGTTCGGCTGGCACGAACAATCGACAGTGAGGGCACTTGAAACCCTCGTGTCGCGAGCCTTCGGCGAGCAGCTCGCCATCGAACGCTTTCTTGCAATGCGGGCAGACAACCGCGTGCGCAGACACGTTGGTCATATAACTCGAAAGTCGCAAAACGAAACTCGTCGACCCTGGGTGAAGGGGTCGACAAGTCGGGATTGCTGGACCATAGTGAGATCTCGATCTCCTGCGGCCATGAGACTCGATCCCAACACCCATGCCTACGTGATGGCGACGGCGTTTTTGACGTCGATTTGCTTTGCGATCGCCGCGATGAGCGTGATCGGACTCGCGATCCACCTCTTCGTTCCCGGCGCAAGCTGAGCACCCGCCAACTCGCGAGCTTTTCGGCCTCCTTTCCGAGGGGGCTCTGCTGCGCCTAGGCCTTTTGACAGGCGTTCGGCGAGTACTAGACTCGGCGTGCGACGATGGGGGCGAGGGACGAGGGTGAACTGCTTGCGCAGGAACTCGACAACGTAGGCCACAGGGTTGTCGCTCTCGAGGCGCGGATCGCAGAGCTCGAAGCCCTGATCGCGCGCCTGGAAACAGCGGCCGATGCCACGGCGCGAGCGCTGGAGGAAGTCTCGTCCCACTGGGACGCGGTGTATCGGGCGATGCGCCGCTAGCAGGGCCGTCCGTACGTCGTCCCGGTCGCCTCGGCAGCGCGGGTCTTCGACGCCGGGGCAGGAACCAGGACGAAGGAGTAGGCAGTCAGCCCGGCCGCGTAGGTTTGCGGATTCGATATCTGGGTACGAGTCCGCCGTGCGAATGCGGCCTCTCGCGTACGTGGCGGCGCTGGTGGCCGCGGCGCCGGTGTCGTGAGCCGACCGAGAGCCCGACGGGTTCTTCCACTCGCGTCGCTCGGAGCGGTGCTCGGCGCGCTCGCCGTCTGGACGCCGCTCGGCGCATCGGCGAGCGGGGCACCACCGCGTCCCGCCTTCACGCCGAGCGTGCGCGCGGACAGCGCCGAGACCACCGACGGCCAGAACGAGCCGCAGGTCACGGTTGACCAGTCCGGCACCGCATACGTGACCTGGCAGGGCGGCCAGAACGGCTCTGACGTCTCGAAAACGAGAGACGGAACGCATTTCACCTACCTCGGCTATCCGGATCCAGCGACGCCGAACAGCGGTATCGGCTCCGGCGACATCGGGGACGTGACCATCTCGCGTACCTCGTTCTCGAATCCCGTTCAGGACTCTGCGATCGACTCGAACGGCAACAACGCGATTTTCTGGGGCAACCTCGCCCAGGGCGGCCCGACGTGCGCGGAAAGCCCGATCGAGATCCGGAATGCCGCGACGCTGGACGGCCGGACGTGGACACGGCAGGCGACAGCGGGCTGCCAGCCGCTCCAGATCGACCGGCCCTGGCTGGCGGCCTACACACCGCCCGCCTTCCGCGGCACCGACCAGGCCGCCTCGCACACCGATCTCTACTACGAGTACCACGACTTCGGGCTCTCGAACATCTGGGTCGAGATCTCGACCGACGGCGGCCAGACGTGGGCGCCGACAGCGGTCTCGGCGATCGAGCCCGGCTCGGCGCAGGAGCTGACCAGCACCTGCAACACGATCCCGGGCGGGATTGCGGTCGACGAGTACGGCGCCCACCAGGGCAGGATCTACGCGGTCTGGGAGACCAGCGACCTGCACCAGAACGCTGCCCAGGGCTGCGACTACACGCAGGCCGAGGCCTTCGACCACGTCTTTCTCTCCTACTCCGACGACGGCGGGGCGACCTGGACCTCGCGCTCGGTCTTCAACGATCCGTGCGCCCCGAATCCGCCGGCGCCGCCTGTCGATCCGTCCGCCTGCCAGGACGTCTCCGAGATCTTCAGCTCGGTCGCCGTCGACCAGGCGGGCAACGTCGACGTCGCGTACGTGCGCCGAGACATCAGCCGCCCGAACCCCGAATACGACATCTACGTCGCCACGAGCACGGACGGCGGTAACACGTTCACGAGCCACAAGGCGAACACCGACACCGGCACCCACTACTTCCCCTGGGTCGCGGCCGGCGGCAACGGCGGCATCGACGTCGTCTACTACGACACGCCCTACGTCGAGGGCGTCGGCCTGCTGAACAAGCCGGCCGCCGCGGCGAGCACTGCGCAGTGGACCGTACAGCTGTCGCAGTCGCTCGACGGGGGCAAGACCTGGACGCAGAGCAACGTTTCCGGCCTCCCGATCTACTTCGGCGACATCTGCACGACCGGCATCTTCTGCGGGCTGGCGCCCGACTCGTTCAACTGGGGCAACGACCGGATCCTCCTCGACGACTTCGGCATTGCTGCCGGCCCCGACGGCGGCGCGCGCATCGCCTGGACGGATGCTCACGACTCCTGGACGGGCAGTTGCCAGCCGGGCGGCGATGTCACCTGCCAGGCGACCCACGTCCGATTCGCTTGCCAGAAAAGCGGCCTCGGCCTCGCCGGCCAGAAGATCACCGGCTGCGGCCAGGCAAAGCGGCCCTAAAGCTGCTCTAAGCTCGGCGAGCTTCCTCTTCTGCGGTCCGCTCGGCGGTCGGGAGGGCTTCGAGGCGTTCGTCCGGGATCGGCCTGCCGCTCTCGATCGAGAGGCCGTAGGTGCCGGCGGCAAGGCGCGCCTCGGCGCGCTCGACGGCGGCGAGTTCTTGGTGTAGACCGGCGGCCAGGCCTTCGTCGAGCTCGTCCTGGTACAGATCGGACGCGAGATTGCCCGGGTCGATCTCGTCGGCCTCCTCGCCGGTATCCGTGTGCCGGAGACCGCCAAGCGCACGCTCGATCCGCTCGCGTTCCTGGGCCAGCAGTTCGCGCGCCCGCTCGGGATCCATCACGCCACGTTATCGCTCATCAGCCGGAGGCGGGCTGCTTGTCCGCCGGAACCCGTTTTGGCGAACGCAAGTACGTAGATGCCGACGGCTGCGGCGATGATCATCGAGCTGGGCGGCAAGGTCGGGAACACGTAGCTGAGTGTGAGCCCGATCCAGATCGAGCCGACCGAGAAGACGGCGGAGAGGAGCAGCCCCCGGTAGGGCCTGGCGGTGACCCTGTGCGCCGCGCCGGCGGGGGCGGCCAGCAGGCCGAGCAGGAGCAGGGCGCCGACTGCCTGAGTTGCCTGGGCCGCAACGAGTCCGAGCAGCGCGAGGAAGCCGAGCCCGAGCGCGCGGACAGGCACGCCCCGGGCCGCTGCGACGGCATTGTCGAGGGAGGCAAAGAGCAGCGGCCGCGCGATCGCGAGCAGGAGAACGCCCGCCAGGACTGCCAGGACTACGGAGTTTCGAACGTCCGTCCTGCTGAGACCGAAGATCGAACCGAAGAGCACGCGCACCCCGGCCGTGCCGTTGCCGGCGCTGTCCTGCGTCGTGAAGATCGTCAGGAAGAGGACGCCGAGACCGAGCGTCCACGCGAACAGCGAGCCGATGGTGACGTCGTCGGCTCGGGCCTTGTCACCGAGGACGCCCATGAGGAGGCCGCCGAGGATCGTCGCCGCGAAAACACCGGCCAGGATGTTGAGGCCGAGGACCGCGGCCGCAAGGCCGCCGGTGAAGGCGACGTGGCTGAGGGCATCGCCGGCGAAGACCTGGGCACGGAGGACGACGAAGTAGCCGACCAGTCCACAGGCGAGCCCGACGAAGCTGCCCGCGATCAGCGCGTTGCGCACGAACTCGTGCGCGAACATCAGGCGGCCTCCAGCGCGAGCCGCGCAGTCAGTTGCCGCCGCCGCCCGAGGGCGCGGCCGACGCGGACGACAACGTAAGACCCGAATGAGAGCGACGTGACGTAGAAGCCGACCGGGTAGATCGAGAAGTAGGCGAGTGCGAGCCCGAGCCAGGTGACGGCGAGCGCGAGCGCAACCGAGAGCACGATTCCGAGGACGGGGCGAGCGGTCAGCTGGTGGGCGGTGGCGGCCGGCGTGACCAGCAGCGCGAAGACGAGCAGCGCTCCGGTGATCTGGCTCGTCTCCGCCACAGCGAGTCCGAGGACGAGCAGGAAGCCGAAGCCCATGGCGGCGACGGGAACGCCGCCGGCGCGGGCCACATCGGGGTGGACGGAGGCGAAGAAGAGCGGCCGGGCCGCGATCGCGACAAGCACGACGGCGGCACCCGCGACGGCGAGCAGGACGACGACCTGTTCCGTCGTTATGCCCAGGAACGTGCCGAAAAGCAGGGAGTCGAGGCCGTTGAGAATGCCGTGGTAGAGACTGACGAAGAGGAACCCGAGCGCCAACGCCAGCGCCTGCAGCGAGCCGATCGCGGCGGACTCCGCGCTGAGGCTTCTGCGCGAGCCTGCGATTCCGGCGAGCGCGAGCGCTCCGAATCCGCAGAAGCCGAAGTAGCCGACAGCGAGCGGCAGGCCGGCGAGGCTGGCGGCGGCGGCTCCGGGGAAGGCGATCACCGAGAGCGTGTGCCCGGCGAAGGTCTGCCGGCGCAGGACCATGAACCAGCCCGTCACGCCTGCCATGACGGCCACGATCGTGCCCGCCTCGAGCGCATTGACCATGAAGGGGTACGCGAAGAGCTGGTGCATGTCGGTGAGCGGGTTCCAGGAGAGCCCTTGGAACACCGCGGCCTCAGGCATGACGGTCGCCGTGCACGAAGGGAGCTTCTGGCTGCCCGACGACGACGAGCCGGCCGTCGGAGGCATGCAGGACCTCGATTGGCGCCCCGTAGAGACGGCTGAGGGTCTCGCTCGTGATCACGTCTTCCGGCGGACCTTCGACCGCGCCGCCACCGGCGAGGTAGATGACGCGGTCGAGGTAGCCGATGATCGGGTTGAGGTCGTGCGCGACGAGCAGCACGGCGACCCGTTCCTCTTCGCAGATCCGGCGAACGAGTGCGGCGACCGCGGCCTGGTTGGGCAGGTCGAGGCTGTCGAGCGGCTCATCGAGGAGCAGCAGCTTCGGGCGGCGGACGAGCGCCTGCGCGATCAAGAGGCGTTGCTGCTCGCCGCCGGAGAGCTCGCCGATCGGCCGACTGGCGTAGGCGCTGCCGCCGACGAGCTCGATCACCTCGGCGACTCGGGCTGCGTCTCGCTTGCGACTCGAGGTCCCAGGGAGGGGGATCCCCCAACGGGTCCCGTCCAGCCCGAGCTGGACGAGGTCGACGCCGCGGATCCGGGTGCCGGGGTCGAAGCCGTGCCGCTGCGGCAGGTAGCCGACCCGGCCCTTCGCCTCGCCGGGCCGTCGTCCCAGCACCGAACCGGTTCCGGCGGCCAACGGCAACAGACCGAGGATCGCCTTGATCAGCGTCGACTTGCCCGCTCCGTTCGGCCCGAGCACGGCGACGAAGTCGGCTTCGGCGACAGTGAGCGAGACGTCGCTCCAGATCGTGCGGCCGCCGAGGCGTACCGCCGCGCCTTCGAAGCTGACTGCCGCCTCCTTCCGGGTGGCCGGCGGTTTCGGGGAAGCGGCCATCGCGCTCATCGACCTGTCCCCTGTGCGAGTGCCGCGGCGAGCGCCTGCAGCTGGTGCGACTGCCAGGCCTGGAAGCTGGCGGAGGCGGGCACGAGCGTCTCCGTGATCGACGTCACCGGGATGCCGTGCTTGCGCGCGGCGTCGGTGATCCGCTTGACGTCCGGGGTGCTGTTCTGGCTGTTGAAGACCCAGACCTTGATCTGCTTGTCCGCGATCTGGTGGTCGATCGTCGTCTTGTCCGCGGCGGTCGGGTCGGTTCCCTCGCTGATCGCCTTCAGAAACGTCGGCGGAGTCAGCAGCTTCAGCTCCAGCGCCTGCGCGAGCGGGGCGAAGATGCTCTCCGAGGCGCCGACCTGCACGCCGTGGTACTCGCGTTTGATCCTCGCGATCAGCTGCTTGTACCGTGCAAGCCCCTTCGTCTCGAAGCGCGTCTTTTGCTGCGCGTAGTAGTCGGCGTCCTTCGGGTCGAGCTTGTCGTAGTCCTGGACGATCGCGTCGATCATCAGCTGCACGTCCGTGGGCGAATACCAGCGGTGAGGGTTGCCGCCGGGCTTGATCCCGACAAGGTCGCCGGCAGTGAGGACGATTCGTCCCGAAACCGGATTTGCCGAAATCAGCTTCTGCACCCAGGGGTCGTAGCCGATCCCGTTCTCGATCACCATCCGCGCGCCGGCGATCGTTCGCGCATCGGCGGCGGTCGGCTCGTAGTCGTGCGGGTCGGTCGCTGGGCTCGCGATCACACTCGTGACCTGAACCCGGCTGCCGCCGAGCTGCGAAGCGATGCTGCCCCAGAAGTTCTCTGCGGCGACGACCTGCAGAGCCCCGCTCGCGGGCGCCGCACTGCTCTTCGACCGCCCCCCACATCCGGCGCTCAGGGCCACGATCGCCGCAAGCACTCCGGCACCGAGGCGCACACTTACCATTGAAGGTAACAATACTCATTCCCGGTATCGCTTGCAGGCGAGAGGGGGTATCATTAGTGGTCGTGCATGCCTCGACGAAGATCAGCTCCTGGGCTGAGATGACAATTGCCTCCCTGCACGCAAAGGGGCACCGGAACAGCGGCGCCCGCCGCGCCGTCGTCGAGCTGCTCGGACGCCAGGACTGTTGCCTGACCGCTCAGGAGATCTTCGATCAGCTGCGCGCGGAGGGCCGCCGCGTCGGGATCGCAAGCGTCTACCGCGTCCTCGAGCAACTGAGCAAGGACGGCTTCGTCCAGCGCATCGACATCGGCGCCGGCACGACCCGCTTCGAGCCGATCCACGCCGGCGGCGAGCACCATCACCACCTTGTCTGCGACGACTGCGGCAAGGTCGAGGCCTTCGCCGACGACCAGCTCGAACGGGCCCTGCACAAGGTCGAGGGCCGGACCGGGTACTCCGTCGCCGGCCATGACGTCGTCCTCCGCGGTGCGTGCAGGGACTGCACCTCGTGAGGCCCTAGCCCGTCAGCGATGCGGCTCTCGGTGCTCTACCCCCGGCTCGGAGGGCGCTCGTTCGATCAGTGGCCGCTTCACTCGGCAGTGTTGTAATCGCTCTTGAGTCGGACTGCGGCCTCGGCCTCTTCTTTGATCGCGGCACTCTCACGCTCCGAGCCTTGCCACCTTTCGAAGAAGTCGCCCGTCTGTTCCAACCGGACGAGCGGTATTGGGTCGAACGTGATGCCCGCAACGCGATCGTAGACGCGTCCGTAGGGCGCCCACGGATCGCCGTCATCGCCCCAATCGACCTCGAAGAGGAAGTAGCGCTTGAGGTGATGTGCGACGAGCCTCATGCCCGGACAATCAGGACGCCCGACTTGTGCAGTTTCTGAAGGTGAAGCTGCAGGGGATTACCGGTACCAGGGTAGACGAACCAGTGGTACCGGCCCGGCCGTAGCCGATAGTGGACGCCGCCGTAGATCCAGCTCCTCGGCACTTTGACCACAGGCGTCGACGGCCACAAATCGAGGATTCTCACGCCGCCGTGAAGGATCCGGACATCGTAATAACTCGCTCGACGGACCCGGCTCCATCGAAGGGTCGGGCCGGGGCGGCTGGCCATCGCCCGCGGCACGGACGTGCGCCGAAGACTGCTCGTCCGTGTGGTCGGCCTGGCTGCGGTGATGCCCAAAAGGCCAACTCGCGGGGTCGTGTTCGCAGTCTTTCGCTCCGGCCGCGATGCTTGTCGTTGGAGGTCCTCGACTCGTACAGTGGCCGAGGAGCGGCGGTTCAGGGCCAATCTTGCGGCTGTAGGAGAGACGGCTCCGGGCGCCGAGTGAGACTTGGCGGTCGTGCGAAGCTCTTGTGCGTTTCTGCCTCCAGCTCCGATGGCGCCAAGCAGCCCAAGTGTCGCAAGGACCACGCACATCGAAAGGCTTCGCCGGCGAACCGTCCTGCTTCGCAGGCTCGCGGGCGGCATGGGGGCGCTCAGAGAAGGCTGCGGCGGCAGCGAGGGCGGAGCCGGCACGTGAGGCCAACGCGGCGCTGCTCGGTCCGCGAAAGGCCGGGTGCCATTGTCTGCGTCGAGATCGAGAGGTGAATTGAGGCGATCAGCAAGTCTGGCCCGTGCGAACTCCCCGAGCTCCGGACTCACCATGACGAGTTCCGGGCTTATCGGTTCGCGCTCAAGATCCAGTTCGTCTACCAAACCATCTTTACTCTTCGGAAGCGGCGGACCACGCCTTTAGAAGGGCTCGAAGCGTAGACAGTGGCGCGCCCGAAAACTTCTTTCGAGCGTCCCTACGCAGTCGGTGTCGCGGGAGCCTTCCGGCGGCGGACGTAGAAGGGCTCCAGGGTCTCGGCCAAACGCGTTCGACGAACTCTGCCGACCGCCGGGGAGAGCTTTGCCCACTGCCGAAAGCCGCGATCGTGAGAAAAGAGTCCGACTCGCGGCCGGCGGTGCGGCTCGTCGACGCGGTGGGCCGGTTTCAGCGTGCAGCCCGCGACGTAACCAGCTCGGGCAGCCGCGATTGCGACCCTCTCGTCGGCAACGCCATATGGATACGCGATCGTCTCGCAAGCCCCGAGCTCCTCGACGATCCGGCGTCTCGAGGTAACCAGCTGCTCGTCGAGTGATTCATCGTCGAGCTCAGTCAGGAGCGGGTGGCTGACGGTGTGAGACCCCACCTCCCAGCCTCCTTCGATGAGTCCCAGCAGCGCCGGCCAATCGAGTGGCTTCATCTCGAGCGGAGTCCGCTCCGTCCATTTCTCGACGCCCGGCCAGCACATTGGCTCCCCGGACTCCACGAATGAAGTAACGACAAAGACGGTTGCCGGGAACCCGACCTCGTCGAGGAGGCTTCTACAACGCATGATCGAGGTTGCATAACCGTCATCAAACGTGACGACGACGCTCCGTTCGGGGAGGGAGCCGGCGACGCGAAGCCTCTCGGCTTCGACGAACGTCAGTCCGACATAGCCTCGCTTTTCGAGAGCAGCCATGTGCGAGACGAACAGTTCCTCGGAAATCGAGAGGTTTGAGTGCCAGGCTGAATCAACGGCGTGGTAGCAGAGCATGAGAGGGCGCCGGCTCAACGTCTTGCCTCCTCAAATCGCCAAGGTTCGCCGTGCAAGCTTGGCTGTTCGATTCGAGCGCAGGCTCGCGGCGCCGGCGAGAAAGGCCAGGCGCCCGGCGAGGCCCCTGGCGAAGCCGACAGTCTGAAGGCCCAAATCCTCGGTCGCGAACCGATATTTGTAGGCTTCGTCGCCTTCTAGCAGGCGGTATTCGCGGACGCCATCTTCGATTGCAACTCTCATCGTGTGCGAGAGAAGGACGAATCCGGTCGCTTCCTGGACGTGCGGATCGCGCCCCGCCTGGTAGTAGTACTCGACGTTGGCAAAGCGGAAGCCGTACCACGCGGCCACGGGTTCTTTTCCGAACTCGAGGAACCACAGCCGGAGCCATCCTCGTTCTTGAGCGAGCTCGGCGAACTGACGGTGGAATCCCTCATAGCGAGTGAAACCGGTCAACTCCCGACCCCAGCGCCGCCGGTGCAATCGAAACAAGACGTCGAGCTCGGATTGCAGCCGGTCTGATCTCGTTACCAAACGGTACTGCGCCTCGTGCCGCCGGAACACGTTTCGCTCTCGCCGTCGGACCTGTTGTCGAAAATTTGCACTCCGAGAAGCCAGGAAGCCATCCCAGCCGCCGGCAGGCCGCATGACGGGTGTTGCCCTGCGGTCGAGAACACTCGCCCCGAGCAATGTGTGCCAGTCTTCGGGACCTGGGAGCTTCTCGCCGAGAAAGAGGCTCCAGTCCGTGAGCTCGTCGTCGAGGAGGCGCCGAAGAGGGTTCGCAACCCGTGCCCGGTCTCGCGGAGCGCAGACTGGACCCAGCTGGTCCCCGGGCCCGTGGCCGAGGAAGCGGAGAATCGGAAGTCCATGGACGACGTGTCGCTGCAGCGGAATGATCGCGAGGAGTCGTCCGTCCGACCCCCGGCAGGAGACGATGCGCTGCGTGCCCTCGCGCCCGAAACAGCGCCACCAGGTTGACGTCCACTCCCATGTAGCGAAGAGATTGTCGCTTTCGGCCGCTAGGCGGAACCAGTCCTCCCGGAGCGGTTCCAGCGTGTCGACAACGTCCAGCGAGAGTTCGCTCGAACTGCTTTGCGGCTCCGGCGCGGCGATCACGATGACCGGAGCTCGCGAGCCTTGTCAGAAATCACGCTCTCATAAGCGCGCAGAGTCTTTCTCGCGACAACGTCCCAGGACAGGTGCTGACGGACGAAAAGCAGGACTTCGTCCCGCATTGCTCGTCCGTGATCGAGGTGACGCAGGAGCCCCGCGGCCAGGCTGGACGGATCTCCAGGTCGAACGACAAAGGTTGGGTTAACGGCCAGGTCCGGAAGAGCCCCCACATCGGCAAGGATGACAGGGACGCCACAGGCGAGCGCCTGAAGTCCGACCCCGCTCTGACTTCCTTCGGTGTAGGGCAAGACGACGAGTGAGGCGCGGCTGAACAACGATTCGAGGTTGGCCTCCGGGACGTATTCGGTCGACGCTTCAATGCGCGGATCTGGCGTCAGATGTCGGCGCTCCGGCCCCTTTCCGAAGACGAGAAGTTTGACGTCCGGACGTTGTTCCCAGACGATTTTCATTGCCTCGAGCAAGATCGGGATTCCCTTGTAGGGCTCGAGTCGGCCGAAGAGAAGAACGGCTCGCTGGCTCGGAGGGGCTAGGGGAGTTGCTCTCGAACTCGCGCCGTGCGGAATGACCAGAATCGGCTGGCGGCTGGTCAATTGCGCCATCGGCCCGATGAGCCGTTCACCATGAACGATTACCCGAGCTGCAGATCTGATCCATTCTCGATAAAAGAGGGCCCGCACTCCCTCGATTGGCTTTTCGCCTGGGTG
>VAXH01000025.1 GCA_005883955.1 Actinomycetota bacterium
GTAAATCTACGACCGGGATCAAACGCCGGCATCTGATTCGTCAGATGAAGGGATAGTCTGCGCCTCTGGAAACAGAGGAATTACGCGAAGTTCCGACCTGCACGAATGGCGTAACGACTTGGGCGCTGTCTCAACGAGGGATCCGGTGAAACTGTAGTCTCGGTGAAGATGCCGAGTACCCGTGGTTGGACGGAAAGACCCCGTGAACCTTTACTGCAGCTTGACGTTGGAGTCTGGGGTGTGTTGTCCAGGATAGGTGGGAGGCTGTGAAGCGCGGGCGCCAGCTCGCGTGGAGCCACCCTTGGGATACCACCCTTCGCATTCTGGGCTTCTAACCCGATGCCGTAATCCGGGTCGGGAACAGCATCAGGTGGGCAGTTTGACTGGGGCGGTCGCCTCCTAAAATGTAACGGAGGCGTACAAAGGTTCCCTCAGCACGGTTGGAAATCGTGCGTAGAGTGCAAAGGCACAAGGGAGCTTGACTGCGAGACTGACAAGTCGAGCAGGTGCGAAAGCAGGTCTTAGTGATCCGGCGGTAGAGAGTGGAATTGCCGTCGCTCAACGGATAAAAGGTACTCCGGGGATAACAGGCTTATCCTTCCCAAGAGTCCACATCGACGGAAGGGTTTGGCACCTCGATGTCGGCTCGTCGCATCCTGGGGCTGAAGCAGGTCCCAAGGGTTGGGCTGTTCGCCCATTAAAGCGGTACGCGAGCTGGGTTCAGAACGTCGTGAGACAGTAAACCTTGCTGTCTATAAATCCGGCTATATGCTGGGAACTCCGAGAATCCCGCACTACTCATCGTGACGTCCGACCAGGCGTTTACGATAGTGACAACGTGACGGGTGCGGACAATCAGCAGGAAAGGCTGGACGGTTACATCAGTGGGTACGTTGACGGAGAAGGAAGCTTCTCGGTCTCGGTGCAGCGCAATCCGTCTTGTCGCATCGGATTCCAACTCGTTCCTGAGTTTCACGTCAGCCAGAACGGTGACCGTGCTCAGGTCCTCGAGTTGATCCGGCAGCGGCTGGGTTGTGGCTACATCAAGCCGAACAGCAAGCGCGATCAGGCTCTTGTGCTTGTCGTGCGCAACCGTCGCGACTTGCTCGAGCGGGTTATCCCGTTCTTCGAGCAGTCACCGATCCTTTCGACGAAGCGTGCGGACTTCCAGAAGTTCGCGAGCGTCGTTAGAGGATTAGCTCAAGGTCACCATCGCACGGAAGCCGGCTTTTGCGAGCTGCTAGAGCTCGCCCTCTCGATGAACGGGAGGGGCCGGAATCGCAAGGTGCGTTGGAGCGAGCTAGTAACCGTCCGGAATCCTCAGAGACTGCACGCCGGACAGGGTCGCGAGGCCCGGAAGATACAGTCCGAGCTGCATGGCGACATGCAGAGTCAGGCAGAAATGACCTGGCCCCCGAGCTTGAATGCTTGGGAGTAACAACACTGTCGGTCCCTATCCACCATGGGCGCTGGAAGCTTGAGAGGAGTCGCTCCTAGTACGAGAGGACCGGAGCGAACAGACCTCTGGTGTATCAGTCGTCGTGCCAACGGCGCTGCTGATTAGCCACGTCTGGATCGGATAACCGCTGAAAGCATCTAAGCGGGAAGCCGACCTCGAGATGAGGCTTCCCATCCCCTCGAGGGAGTAAGGGCCGTGGGAGACCACCACGTTGATAGGCGGGACGTGCAAGCACAGCAATGTGTTCAGCGGACCCGTACTAATTGCCCGAGGTCTTGATTTAGAACTCGCTTCGTCGCTATGGAGTTTTGAGGGTGTACGCGCGTGCGCGAAACGCCTTGACAATTTCGGCGGTCATAGCGGCGGGGGTACACCTCTTCCCATTCCGAACAGAGAAGTTAAGCCCGCCAGCGCCGATGGTACTCGGAGGGCAACCTCCCGGGAGAGTAGGTCGCCGCCGAATTATCTTGAGAAACGGGCCGCGCGAGCGGCCCGTTTCCGTTCTGGAAAACTACGCCCCGTGGAAGGCTGCCTCGCCTGCGATCTCGTGACAGGCCGCGTCGAGCTGCCGGGCGGCCAGATCCTCGCCACCGAGCACTGGATCGTGGAGCACACGATCGGCCCCCTCAGTCTCGGCACCCTGATCGTCAAACCGAAGCGGCATGTCGTTCATTTCTGGGAGCTCGACGAGCCGGAGGCCACGGAGATCGGGCCGCTTCTGCGTCGCGTCTCCGCCATCCTCGCGGACTTGGCGCAGCCCGAGCAGGTCTACGTCGCCCTCTGGTCCCATGCCGGCGGCGTTCCCGTGCACATCCATTTCGTCGTCCAACCTGTCACCCGCACGCTCATGGATTCGATCGGCGACTACGGCCCGCATCTTCAGGTCGCGCTGTTCGACGCGGGAGTGACACCGCCGAGGGACGAGATCGAGCGCTTCGCCGAGCGCGCCCGGACGGCGTTCGGAGCCTAGGCGGCCCGCAGCTTCTCTCGCCAGGCAGGATCCATGGCCCGTAGTCGGCGAACGCGCTCGGCGACAGGCGGGTGCGTGGCGAAAAGCGCCGCAAGGCCTTCTTCCGCGAACGGATTGATCGTGTAGAGGGGCTCGGTGGCTGGGCTCGCCTGGAACTCGACGAGCTCGCCCGTCTGCTCGAGCCGGATCAGCGCGTCGGCGAGCCCGTGCGGCGAGCGGCAGAGCTCCGCCGCGGCGGCGTCGGCGAGGAACTCGCGCTTCGGCGAGAGAAAGAGGTTGACGAGCGCGGCAGCAAGCGGGCCGAGCGCGAACAGCAAGCCTCGCTGCAGGAAGCCGCCGATCCGGCTCGTTTCGACGATCGCACAGGCGAAAACCGAGACGGTGCTTTGGATCAGCACGTCCCGGTCGCGAATGTGGACGAGCTCGTGGGCCAGGACCCCTTCGAGCTCTGCAGGCGTGGCCGCTCCTAGGAGCCCGCGGCTGACCGCGATCGCGGAGCCGCGAGGCCCGCGGCCCGCGCAGAGCGCGCGCGGGTAGCCGTCCGGAAGGACGTAGAGCTTCGGCATCGGCAGCCGCGCCAGGGCCGCCAGCCGCTCGACCGTCGAGTGCAGCGCCGGCGCCTCGCCGCGCGGCAGCTCGCGGGCGCGGACCATCCCAAGGGCGATCCGATCCATGTAGAAGTAACCGGCGCCGGCGAGGAGCAGCGCGCAGAAAAGAAAGATCGAAAGCAGCCGGTAGTTGCCGGCCAGCAGGGGCACGATCCCGAGGACTGCGCAGAGGCCGAACAGCAGCGTCCACGACTTGAGCACGTTGCGGACGCGCAGCAGCTTGCGGCCCATCGGCCTAGGACTCTTCGGAGCCGTCGTCTTCGGCAAGACCGCGCGGCGGCCAGTCCGGCTCCGGGGCGTCGCAGCGGCTCGAGCAATGCAGCGACGCGATGTTCTGCAGCGGAATCAGGATGTGTCCGTTCAGTTCGATATGGGCGACGTCCTCGACGAAGCAGTAGGCGGTCAGTACGCCGTCCTGGTAATCACCGCCGAAGAGCGCGACTTCGACCTGCTCACCTTTGTACTTGTTCGTGTAGTCCTCCACCAGCGGCCAGTCTACTGGGGGCGAAAGGCGCAACCTCGGACTCCGCGGTTGGGTCGGAATCTCCTTCGGACGGCGTGAGCGGCCGTGCTGCGCACGTCCGCACGGTCGCTTCCGGTCGGCGTCGCAAGCGACGCCTCATCCGGCGGGAGACGGCGGCTGAGCAGCGGCTTTCCGGCGCTCTTCCTGGTCGTGCGCCAGCAGCTCGTCGATCCGGCCCGCGGGGCAGAGCTCGGTCAGGCGCCCGTCCTCGACGCAGACGGCCGAGAGCCTGGCATTCGGCTCCACCGGGCGGATTCGCCGGTAGTCCTCGACCTCCATTCCCAGAGCGGCGCCGTGGATCGCGCGGATCGGGCCTCCGTGCGAAACGATCAAAACCCGGCCGCCTCGGTGGTCGGTCGCGATCCGGACGACAGCCGCGAGCACTCGTGCGCTCATCTCCGCGTAGGTCTCGCCGTCGTCCCAACCGGTACCGCCGGCGAGCCAGCGGCGAAAGCCGTGCGGAAACCGTGTCTCGGCCTCGTCTCGAGTCAGGCCTTGCCAGGAGCCGACGTTGACCTCGCGGAGCTCCGGCAGCTCGACCACGTCGAGGCCCTGCGCTCGCGCGACAGCCTGCGCGGTCTCGCGCGCGCGCCGCAGATCGCTCGAGTAGACCGCGTCGAGCGCGATGTCCGCGAGGCGCTCGGCAAGGGCCCCTGCCTGCGCCCTTCCGCGGTCGGTCAGCGGGCGGTCGGCATGGCCCTGCCAGCGGTGGGCGCGGTTCCAGTCGGTCTCGCCGTGGCGGGCGAGCAGCAGCGTCGTCACGCGCACATCCTGCCGTAGGCTTCCGCGGCCATGGACCTCGGCCTTCGCGACCGCGTCTGCGTCGTCACCGGCTCGACCGGCGGAATCGGGCTCGCCACGGCCCGGCTCCTCTCCGCCGAGGGCGGGCGAGTCGCCGTTACAGGCCGCGATTCCGCGCGGGTCGAGAGCGCGCGGGACACCGCGGGCGCGGCGTTGGGGGTCGTCGCCGACCTCTCGGAGCCAGGGGCCGCCGAGGCGTTGATCGGCGAGGCGACCAGCGCGCTCGGCGAGGTCGACTGCCTCGTCAACAACGTCGGGGTCGCCTACCAGACGAGCTTCGAGGAGGCGACGGACGAGCAGTGGGACGAGATGTGGCAGCTGAACGTGATGAGCTTTGTGCGCGCGATTCGCGCCGTGCTGCCCTCGATGCGCGGGCGGGGATCGGGCGTGATCGTCAACGTCTCCTCGACGGCCGGTAAGCGTCCTTCGACCGGGATGCCGAACTACTCGGTGACAAAGGCGGCAGTCCTCTCCCTCTCGCGGCTCGTCGCGGACCTCTATGCGAGGGACGGCATTCGCTGCAACGCGATCACGCCTGGACCGACAGCGACCGATGCGTGGCTCGGTGAAGGCGGCCTCGGCGACCAGCAGGCTCAGCGGTCGGGCAAGTCGCGCGAAGAGGTGCTCGAGGCCGTTGCCGGCGGTCGCCCTTTGGGCCGCCTGGCCGAGCCCGACGAGATCGCTTCGGTGATCGCCTTCCTCTGCTCGGAAAGGGCGAGCTACGTGACCGGCGCGGCGTGGAGCGCGGACGGAGGCACGGTGCCGATCATCATCTGAAGCTCGGCACGCCGAAGGCTTCGGTTCCGGCGCACTCAGGTCGCAGACACGGCACACGATCCCCGCTAGCGTGACTTCAGGGGCGCGTTTTCGCCCCCCAACGGGGGTGGACCCGAGCTTGGAACGAGGGGAGCCGCGGTCGCTCGAGCGCGGTCGACAATCGGTGCCGCCCCGACCGGACGAGCGGCTAGAGTCGATCCGTGCCCGAGCTTGCAGGGAGAGTTGCTGACGCCTTCGCCACGCGGATCCGCGAGCAAGAGGAGGCCTTCCTCTCACCGCTCGCGATCCGCTCATACGAGACGCGCGGACGCCTGCATCCGGAGGAAGAGTGCCGGCTGCGAACGCCGTTCCAGCGCGATCGCGACCGGATCGTCCACTCGAAGTCATTTCGCCGGCTCAAGCACAAGACGCAGGTCTTCATCGATCCGAGCGGCGACCACTACCGAACGCGGCTGACGCACACGCTCGAGACCACCGGAATCTCACGTGGCGTCGCGCGCGCGCTGCGCTTGAACGAGGATCTGACCGAGGCGATCGGCCTCGGCCACGACCTGGGTCATCCCGCGTTCGGGCACGCGGGCGAGGAGGCTCTCGACGCGGCTCTTCGTGAGCGCTTCGGGCTGGCCTTTCGCCACAACGAGCACTCGCTGCGCGTCGTCGACCGCCTCGAGCGGGACGGCCGTGGTCTCAACCTCACCGCGGAGGTCCGTGACGGCATCCTCAATCACACCGGCGAGAACGAGCCGGAGACGCTCGAGGGCAAGATCGTCCGGCTGGTCGACCGGGTCGCCTACATCAACCACGACATCGATGACGCGGTACGGGCCGGGGTCCTCGAGACCGGCAAGCTCCCGGCTGCGGAGATCGACCTGCTCGGCCCGACAGGACCACGCCGAATCGACACGATCGTTCACGATCTGGTCGAGACCTCCGAGCAGGCCGGCGACATCCGCCAGAGTGACGAGATCGGGGAGGCGATGCTCTCGCTCCGCTCCTTCATGTTCGAGCGCGTCTACCTCGCTGCCGACGCGAAGCCGAATCAGGAGCGCGCGCACACGATCATCCGCAGAATTTTCGCTCACCTCGTCGACGAGGGGCGCTCGGCGCAGGAGGCGACCGACTACGTCGCCGGCATGACCGACCGTTTCGCACTTGCGTACGCGGCCAGGCTCGAGGACTAAGTGGATTACCTGGCAACGTTTGCGCGTCACCAGGCGACCCGCTGATGTCGCGAATCGCGGACTCGTCGATCGAAGCCGTCAAGGCAGCTGCCGACGTCGTCGAAGTGATTTCGGGGCGGACGCAGCTGAAGCGATCGGGCGCCCGCTTCACGGGACTTTGCCCGTTCCACGACGAGCGAACGCCGTCGTTTTCCGTCAGCCCCGAGAAAGGCACCTACTACTGCTTCGGCTGCCAGCGCGGCGGCGACACGATCTCTTTCGTCGAGGAGACCGAGGGCGTCGACTTCGTCGGAGCGATCGAGTGGCTGGCCCAGCGGTTCAACATTCCGCTCGAGTACGAGCAGGCCTCGCCCGAGCAGGACGCGAGGCGACGGCAACGGGAGCGTCTCTACGCCGTGCTCGACGCAGCGGCTTCCTTCTACGAGCGCTACCTCTGGGAATCGCAGACTGGGGCCGATGCGCGCGCTTATCTCGCGAGCCGCGGGCTCGCCGAGGAGGTCTGCCGCGAGTTTCGGCTCGGCCTCGCAGCCAGCGGGGGGACGCTCGCGCGCAAGGCCGGCGAGCGCGGCTTCATTCGACAGGAGCTGACAGCGGCCGGGCTTCTCAACCGGCGCGGCAACGACTACTTTCAAGGGCGTCTCCTCTTCCCGATCGCGGACGCGCGCGCTCGTGTCGTCGGCTTCCAGGCGCGTCGCCTGCGCGAGGACGATCCGCTCCAGGCGAAGTACGTCAACTCGCCGGAGGGAGAGCTGTTCCGCAAGGGCGACCTCCTCTACGGGCTCGACCGCGCGCGCACCGCGATAGCCCGCGAGGAACGGGCGCTGATCGTCGAGGGCAACACGGACGTGCTCGCCCTTCACCAGGCCGGCCTCGGGCCGGTGGTCGCCTCGATGGGCACGGCGCTCACCGAGCGCCAGCTGAAGGAGCTCGGACGGCTGACTCGCAAGCTCTACCTGTGCTTCGACGCCGACGCTGCCGGCGAAGCGGCGACGCTGCGGGGGATGGACCTCGCCGCCGGGCAGGGCTTCGACGTCCGGATCGTCGCGCTGCCGCCGGGAACCGACCCCGCGGACGCCGCCGACGGTTTCGAACAGCGGCTCGCCGAGTCAGAGAGCTACGTCTTCTACCGTGTGCGCTTGGAGCTCGACCGGGCGCCCGATCGGCAGGAGGCTTTCGTTCGCGCCCGCGAGGTCCTGAGCCGGTTCGAAGATTCGCCCGAGCGGCAGCAAGCGCTGCGGCTCGTAGCCGATCGGCTCGACCTACCTCGGGAGACGCAGGCCGGGCTCGCGCCGCGGCGCCGCGGCCAGGCCGCCGCTCCTTCGATCTCACCGAAGCTCCTCGAGGCGGGCGACCGGCTGGAGCGCGATGCGCTCGCCGGCGCCTCGGCGCACCCGGAGCTTCGCGAGCTGCTCGGCGGTCTCTCGCCCGAGCACTTCGATTCCGAGCTCCACCGACGCGCGCGCGAGCACCTGCTCGAGCCGGGCGACGAACCGGACCGAGACCTGATCCAGCTGCTGGCCGAGCTCGACGCCCGCGCCGACGCCGAGGGCATCGACGAGGCGACGACCAAGGAGTTGCTGCTGAACTTGCACGAGCGAAAGCTCCGGCGAGAGCTCCAGAGCGCCGATTTCGCGCGGACGAAAGAGCTGCAGGAAGAGCTGGAACGGCTCCGCAGCGCTGCCACGAACCTCGTCTGAGGCGTTCCTTAGGACGCCGACCACAAAAGCTGTGGGAGCTTTGCGGCCGCGGCCGCTGATCCCGGCTGATGGTGCGGTTCGAGTTCGATCACGCCAAGTGGCTTAAGCCAGAGACGCGGCTACAATCCGTCCCGGCCGAGCGCCGTTCCCCGGTAGCTCAATTGGCAGAGCATCCGGCTGTTAACCGGAGGGTTGTTGGTTCGAGTCCAACCCGGGGAGCCTGAAGAGCCCGCAAGGCGCGCTCTTTCTCGTCTGGCGTCGACCTGGACCTAAGCGAGGGGCGGCCGTGTGGGCCGCCCCTCCGCGTGCTTCCGTCCTGCAGCGCTTTTACGAGAGCGCGTTGTTGGCTTTTCGCCGCAGCCCATAGCCGCCGGCGATCAGTCCGAGTCCGAGAACCAGCGGGAACCAAAGACCGAGGCCGGTAAAGGGCAGCTCCCCCTTCCGAATCGTGCCCAGGACTGCTCCCTTCAGCTTCTTGGTCGCGCTTGCGAGCTCTGCCTTCGCGCCCAGGACTCCGCCTCCGCCCGCGTTTGCCTTCGCCTGCGGGGACGTCTTGGCGGCGGCCGCTGCTTTCGTCGCGGCAGCGGTGGGCGCCTGTCCGGCTACCGAGCTGACGGCGGACGCCACAGCGGACGCGGTCGTTGCGGGCGTCGATGTCACTGCGGGCGTCGTCGTACAGCGAGCGGCATGTGCCTTCAGAGCGTGCACGTCGACCATATGCGGGCCGCAGTTAGCCTTGTGCGGCTGGCTGTTGCCCGGGCCGTACAGCGTCGCGTTGCCGAAGCCTGCCTGGGTCGCGATCTGTCCCGCCGTCTGGCCGTTGCCGTACAGCTTCGTCTGGTTCGACGACGCCAGTGCAAAGGTGTTATGCGAAGTCGTGTTCGACGGTTTGACACCGGCGCTCGTGCTGGTCGTAGAGCTGGCGGCGACAGACGCCTGAGCGGACGCTCGGGCGGCGGCCCTGGCATGGCCAGTTGTCTTGACAGACGATGCCGGACGCCCCGGTGTCGCATTGACACGGCCTTTGGCCTGCGCCCTCCCCTGTGCCTGGGCATGAACGTTTGCACTGCCCGAGGCGTTTGCCCCCACCGAGGTGCTTGCCTGCTGTTGGCCGGGCGGAGCGCCGTGCGGGTTGTCGGCGGCCGCCGTCATCGTCCAGACAAGAGACCCTAGGGCGACGGCCACTGCAATGGCTATTCGTGACCTCACTTCAACCCCCCTTTGGAACCGATCTGGTGCATGGGTTTGCGACCAGAACGTGATGATTTACAACTTAGATATCCGTTTTTTCCGGCCGCAAACCGACTATTCCGTCGAATAGCGGGTACCACGACCGTGGTCGTGGACCAAGCACGATGAGAAGAGGTCTCCGTGTTCTCGGCACCGCGCTCGTCATCTCCGGCGTCGCGGCGCTGGCATGGACCTTGGTGGTCTGGCGCTGGCAGGACCCCTTTACCGCGGTCTACACGGCGTTCCAACAGCACCGGCTCGCGCGCCAATACGACCGCCTCGTCGCCGCCTACAAGGCCCCGCGTTTGCAGAGCGCCTCGCTCGCCGCGGTTCGACATGCAGTCGTGGAGGAGGCGCAGAGATACAGGCTGGCAACCCATCAAGGCGAGGCGATCGGACGGATCGTCGTCCCCCGCCTGCACCTGAACATGGTGTTCGTCGACGGCACGGACGAGGGCTCGCTCGAAAAGGGACCGGGCCGGGATCTCCACACCTACATGCCTGGAGAAGGACGGCTCGTGTACATCGCCGGGCACCGGACGACCTTTCTCGCGCCGTTCTCGCACATCGAGCGCCTGAGGCGCGGCGACAGCGTGGCGCTGCGGATGCCGTACGCGACGTTTGTCTACCGAATCACCCGCCATCGCATCGTCGCGGCGGACGACCTGTCCGTGCTGCGCTCGCCGCACCACGAGGTGCTAGCGCTCCAGGCTTGTCATCCGCGCTTCTTCGCCACGCACCGCTACATCGCGTACGCGCGCCCGGTCAGGGTGATGCCGGAAAACGGCCCTGCGTGGTCGATCAGAGCGATCGCGACCGGCTGACAGGCGCGGGCCGGCAGCTGAAAATCTCGCGGCACCGTTCCGTCGGGTCCTCTCCGGCGAGTTATGCCTTCGCAGGCGCCTGCAGTTCGACCTCGGCCGGCTCACCGCGGCGTAGCTCGCGGCCGCGTTCGGCCTCGGCGTTGATCTCGGCCCCGAGCAAGAGGGCGACGGCACTCAGCCACAGCCAGGTCAGCATCACGACTACCGCCGCGAGCGAGCCCCAGGTCTTGTTGTAGGAACCGAACTTGCTCGCGTAGACGGCGAAGGCACCTGAGGCGACGAGCCAGATCACGATTGCCAACACCGATCCGAAGCTGAGAAAGCGCCAGCGCGGGTGCTTCACGTTGGGGCCGTAGTGCATCAGCCCGGCGAAGGCGACCAGAAGGCCCGCGACCAGCAGCGGCCATTCGGCCACGTACCACACGATTTTGACCACCGTCTTCGCGCCGAGCGCGTTGCCGATCCAGGTCGAGAGATGAGGGCCGAGCACGAGCACTCCGAAGGCGAGCGCGAACCCGATCAGAGCGAAGACGACCATCCAGAGCGCCGTGAGCCGCCTGCGAATGAACCCGCGCCCCTCCTCGCGGTTGTACGCGATGTTGAACGCCCACATCAGGTTCTGCATCGCGCCGGTGAGCGACCAAAAGGCCAAGACGCCGCCGATGCTCAAGACGCTGATGCTCGTCCCTTTGTGCTGGGTCATCGTCTTCAGGCTGCCCTCGAGCAGGCTCGTCGTCTGCGCCGGCACGATTCCGTGCACCTTCGCGATCACGGTGGAGACCGCGTGGGGCCCGGCGAGCAGGCCGAACAGTCCGACGGCGATCAGCAGTGCCGAGGGGATTGCGAGGAAGGCGTAGTAGGCGAGCGCGGCGGCGATGTTGGTCATGTGGTCCTGGTTGAACTTCTTGAGCGCCCGGCGCAGGTTCGGGTTGCGGCGCCGGCGCCTCATCGGGCAGAGGCCGCTCGGCGGAGTACTCGTCTGAGTCGGCGCCGGCTCGAGGGCGGTTTCGCTGCAACAGCCTCATCGTCGACCTGCTTGCCCGCCCGGAACGAGATGTAATCGTGCGCCGTCGGGAACCAGGGCGGAGAGAGGAGGCCGCCCTGGTTCGCTCGAGATAGCGGTCAAGCGGCGCTAGTAGCCGCCGCCTCCACCGCCACCACTGCCTCCGCCGCCCGTGTAGACGAGAAGCAGAACAGCGATCACGATCGCAGCGAGCACGATGCCCACAACGAGAATCCAGCGTGTGCGGCTCCAGGACCGAGATCCGCGCTGAGTTGGTTGCTCATGAAGCGTGGTCACGAAGACCACCTCCTTTTGCGTTGTTGTCAGCGCTCGCAAAGGTTTACGACTTAGAACACATATTGGATTGCCGCGTCGTGCTCGATTCAAACGGTGTCGCTGACAAACTCGTGCTGCGTGGGAAATGCCTTGAAGCTGACAGCCGCCGCCGCGGCCACACTCGCGCTCGGATCGGCGGCGGATGGTGCCGGGCGCTTGGCCCTCGGGCCTGCTCCTCCGGCGGGGTTCCGGGTGGAGACGTTTGCGAGGGGCTTGTCGCACCCGACGGCAATGGCATATGGGCCTGATGGACGGATCTACGTGACCGAGAGCGAGGGGAACCTCGTCAGCCTCACCCGCGGGACCAGGAAGCCGCCTGTTCTCCTGCGTCGGCTACGGGTCCCGCTCGGGCTCGCGTGGCGCGGCCGCACGCTCTTCGTCTCCGAGGAAGGCCGGCTCGAGCGAACGGTCTTGAGCCGGGGCCGCCTCGTCAGGCGCAAGCTGCTCGTGGCCGGTCTTCCCTTCGGCGAGCACCAGCAGGACAACCTCGTCTTCGGGCGCGACGGCCGGCTCTACCTCGGCAGCGGCTCGACGTGCGATGCCTGCCGCGAACGCGATCGGCGCAGCGCTGCAATCCTCTCGCTCCGTCCCGACGGGAGTGATCTTCGCGTCTACGCGACCGGCCTGCGCAACCCATACGGGCTTGCCGTGCAGCCGGGGACCGGTCGCCTCTATGCGACGGTCAACGGTCAGGACAAGCTCGGCAGTCGGAGCGATCCCGAGCCGGCGGACACGCTCGTCCTTGTCAAGCGCGGCGCCCGCTACGGATGGCCGTATTGCTGGGCGGATGCGCGCACCCTTCGTCTCGCCGGCCGCTGCGGGGGCGTCACGCCGCCGGCCGCGTACTTCGAGCCTCACGCCTCGGCCGACGGGCTCGCCTTCTACACGGGCAAGAGCTTCCCGCAGGCATATAGAGGCAGTCTCTTCGTCGCCGAGTGGGGCCAGTACGACAGTCGCCGCTTCGGCAGGCGCCTCGTCCGTGTCGAGCTCAAGCGGGACGGTCGGGCGCGCCGCGTTGTCTCCTTCGCCGCAGGCTTCGACCACCCGCTGGGGCTGCTCGTCGACCGGCGGGGCGGCCTCCTCGTGGCGGATTGGGGGCGCGGCATCGTCTACCGGATCCAGGCCGACGGTCACCGATGAGCGGGATCAACCCGATCTTGACCTTCGCCCCGCGGCCGCGGCGTGTGCAAGTTCGTGCAGGGCGCAGCCCAGTCAGGCCCGCTCGCACGAGCACACGGTCTCGCCGAGCTCGCGGCGTTCGTACGGCCGCCCGCAGCGGTTGCACGTCGCCGGCAGGATCTGCGCGCGCACAAGCAGCGCTCGCATCATCGCGATCCAGAGGACGAGGTAGGGAATCGCGAGCGCGGGATCGTTCATGCGCCCAGGTATCGGGTCGCCACCCGAGGTTCTTTAGTTCCGCGTCGGTAGAATCTTTCGCCGTGAGCTGGCTGTCGATCGCGCTCCTCGCGTGCGCGGTCCTCGCCGTCATCGGCGCCGAGTGGCCGCGTCTCGCCCGGAACTTCGGGTTCGAAGCGCGGCGTCGCCGTGAGCGGGACCGGCGCAAGGCTCAGCTCAAGCTCCTGCGGACGGACGACGAGGAGCTGGACGAGAGCGACGAATTCGCTGCGAGCGTGCAGCGCGACCTTTCGCAGCTGCCGACGATCGACGAACGCGACCGGCGCTAAGGCTTAGCGGACGAGGAAAGTCGTGCTGAGCCGACGCGTGTTCGGAAGGATCGGCCCCGAGTTCTCCATGTTCTTCGCCTCCTGGTAGTCGGAGGCGCGAAAGATGAGCCGATGGCGCCCGCGGGGCAGCGCGCGCGTCGAGACGCTCGCGCGGCCTCGGCTGAACCGGACAGCGACCGCGTGGCCGTCGAGGCTGGCGTGGAGCGAGCCCGGATCGACGCCTGAGCCTGCGTCGGTCACGCCGACCCGCAGGAAGCCGCCCGCCCGGACGGCGCGCGTCAGCAGCCGCAGACGCGGCGGCTTCGTGTCGTTGACCCAGAAGCGGAACGTGAACTTCCCGGCGACTCGACGGGTCCGTGTGTCGAAGACGATGTCGTAGGCGCCGGTCTCCGGGCGGACGGCGCCGGCGGCGGGCGAGAGGTGATCGAACGTCGGCAGGTACGGATTGAGGTTGAGCGGCAGGGCCGCGTACCCGGTCAGGCGGTTCTCGTCACCGGCTCGGACGACGCGCGGCTGGACGTGGACGCCACGCGCCTGGGACACGACGACGACACCGAAGTTCGCCACGGGGCGGGCGAGGCGGAAGCGGAAGACCTGCTCGGGCCCGCGCAGGCAGGGAGGAATGCCCAGCGGAGAAGGATCGGTCGGGTACCGGTAGCAACTGACCCGCGAGCTGCGCCCAGCGGTGTTGCCGCCGTGGAGACCCGGGCGCACGAGCGTGCCATGGCGGTCCTTCGCGAGCAGCGGCACCGTGACGCGAAGCCAGAACGGGATTCGCCGCGTCACGGCTCCGTGTGAAAGGACGACGAAGCCGGTCGTATCGCCCTGCCGCGCGGTGCTCGACACGTCGGCGTGGACCGTGAGCGGCCCTGGAACCGAGATCGAGGTGGGCGCCGAGACAGTCGTCCCGCCGGCCGCGGCCTGGGTCTGGACGGAGACCGTCCACGCGCCGGCACCACCGCCCGCATCTGCGAGCGCGACCGGCAGCCCCACCTTTTCCCCGCGGTGGAGGAAGCGGAACGAGGCCGAGCTCGGCGAAGCGAAAATCAGCGGGTCGTCCGCGGCCGCGAGGTCGATCAGGCCGCCCCCTTCACGCGTCGGTGCTACCTCGTGCTTGTGCGTGCTGTCGCTCCAGACCGGGTGGCCCGTGAGCACGAGCGCCGATTTGATCTCCGCGGGTGTCCAGCTCGGGTGTCGCTGCAGCAGAAGCGCGGCGCCGCCGGCGACGTGCGGCGAAGCCATGCTGGTCCCGCTGAAGCTGTCCCAGCCACTCGGTACCGACGAATAGATGTTCACGCCCGGCGCGCTCACGTCCGGCTTCAACCCGAGGTCGATGCCGCTGGGGCCCGCGGAAGAGAAGTCGGCGATCACGCTGTCCTTGGTCACGGCCGCGGCGGTGATCGCGCCGGCCGCGTCGCCGGGCGACGAGATCGAGCCGTAGCCGAAAGAGTCGAAATCGTTTCCGGCCGCGATTGCCGCGACGACGCCCGCGGCGGCCGCCGCGTTGATCGCCTTGACGACGATGTCCCGGTCGAGGTCGATCTCCGCCTCGCCCAGCGAGAGGTTGATCACGTTCATCCCGTCGGCGACGGCGGCGTCGATGCCCTTGACGATCTCGGGCGAGTTGCCGTTCAGCCCGACTCCCGGCGTCGGGACCGTCAGGACCTTGTAGTTGCCGATGTACGCACGCGGGGCAACGCCTGAGACCGGCCGGCCGTTGTGTTGGGTCGCGTCGTAGTCGCCCGCCGCGATGCCGGCGACGTGCGTCGCGTGCTCGGAATTGACGGGGTCGAAAGGCGTCGAGGCGTATTTCCAGGTCGCACCGGCCGGTGCGAAGGCCCGCGCAACGATCACCTTCGCCGTCGTGAAGGCCGTGTTCCCCTTGGGAAAGCCGCCGGGCATCGTGAAGCCCGCCGGGCTGAAGAAGGCGTGGGCCTGGTCGACACCGTCGTCGATGATCCCGATCTTGATGCCCTGACCCGCGGTCGCCAGGGTGGGGCCCCAGAGCGTCGGCGCCTTGATCAGCGGAACGCTCTGGTCGAGTAGCGAGGTGTATTCGACGCTCGGGTACACATTTGCAACGCCGCGCAAGCCCGCCAGCCGCGCGACCTGTTCGCGCGGGACGACGACGGCGACCCCGTCGAGCACGTAGCGGTAGCGCCAGCGGACCTTCGCCGACGGAACGGCGCCTGCGATTCGCCGCTCCAGCCGGGCCTGCCCGGCGTCGAGCTCGCGCAGATATTTGGGGCTCCTGCGTGCTCGCAATCCCATCGCCGTCGCGAGCGGAGGGCGTTTCAGTTCGACGACCACCTCGACGCGCTTGCCGGACGACGTCGAGCGCCCGCGGGCCTGGGCTCCCCCTAGCGTGCAGGCGAGGGCGAGCGCCGCAACCAGTGTCAGACCCCGCTTCAAGGGAAGAGCGTAGCCGCGGCTAGAATCTTCGACCGCGCGGATGTCGCGGAATTGGTAGACGCGCACGGTTCAGGTCCGTGTGGGGGAAACCCCGTGGAGTGAGCGCGGTGAACCCATGGTTCCCCCGCGAGCCCCCTCCTTGCTCTGGCAATTCGCATGGCCGTGAATCGAGCCGGGCAAAGCCCGCCTCGATCGCAAAGGGGCGCGGCTAAACTCTTCTCCCGCGCGGATGTGGCGGAATTGGTAGACGCGCACGGTTCAGGTCCGTGTGGGGGAAACCCCGTGGAGGTTCAAGTCCTCTCATCCGCATATTCGGCCTTGGCTGGGTTTATCGCCTGAGGCCGAGCGGCAAGCTTTCGAGCATGATCATTCTTCTGCTCTTGCTTGCGGCGCTGGTCGTCGTCGGGATCGTCCTGGCAGTCGCGGTCATCAAGTGGCTGTTCATCCTTGCGGTCGTGGCCGCGCTCTGCTGGATCATCCTCTTCTTTGTGCGGCGCACGGCGTGAGGTGTATGTGGGGAAGCCGGGATTGCGCCGGCTTCCCCACTGATCGAGGAGCGCTCTCTACGAAGGTGTGTGCGGCTCGTGGTCGCCGATATGCGTGGCCGGAACCTGCTCAGCCTGCTGCAAGGAGTCCGCCCGCGGAGCGCGGATCCGGACGGAGATCCGGTCGCCGACCTTCAGTTGGCTGGGCGAGATGACCGTGGGGACACCGCTCCGCCAGAGGATGAAGATCGTACGGGGGCCGTAGCTGAACGACTCGTCCTGGGCCTGGCCGAGCATCTTGCGCAGTGCGAGCCAGTTCCCGCTCTGGACGTGAAGCGTTACCTTGCCGCTCGCAGCCGGAGCGTTGAGGCTGCCCACGAAGAGCCACAGCGGTCTGCCTGCGTGGCCGGGTGCCGGGCCGCGATCGGCAACACGCGCTGCCGCCGTCGCGGTGATCTGGGCGAGGGTCGAGGTGCGCGGCGCCCTGACCTGGACGCTGACGGTGTCGCCTGCAACGAGATTCGACTCGCCGACGACGGTCGGTACGCCATGCGACCAGCGCAGGAACTGAGTGCTCGAGTCGACCGCGAAGTACTGATTGTCGCTGAGGCCGATCAGCTTCTTGAGCGCGAGCCGGTTGCCGCCGTTGACGTCGACGTAGAGCGACGACGAGCTGCCGGCGTCGGCAAGCAGGTGACCGTTGAAGACCAACGTCTGCTCGCCGCTTCCCCGCGCGGCGAACGTGCTCGATGCACCGGTCGCGAGCAGCACGAACGCGGCGATGACGACGTAGGTGAGGCGCCTTCTCATGGCGAGACCTCCTGGTTTGGTGAAGAGGGAAGACGCTGGGATCGTCTGCTCGGTGTGTCAGCCGTCGATTCGGGCGCGGTAAGCCGCGCGTAAAAGCACTAGTCCAGGGCGGCCAACACGTCTGCCGCGTGAGTGTCCGGCTTCACGCGGCGCATCGCCTTCGCGACATTCCCGTCGGCGTCGATCACGAAGGTGGAGCGCTCGATGCCCATCGACTTCTTGCCGTACATGTTCCGCTCCTTCCAGACACCGTAGCGCTCGGCGACTTCGTGCCCGGGGTCGGCGAGCAGAGTGAATGGGAGCGAGTACTTCTCCTTGAACTTGACGTGCGAGGCTTCGTCGTCGGGGCTGACGCCGAGGACAACGGCACCGCGGTCGCGAAAGTCGCCGTAGACGTCGCGAATGCCGCACGCCTGAGTCGTGCACCCGGGCGTGTCGTCCTTGGGATAGAAGTAAAGGACGACCGGTTTGCCGCGGAACTCGGAGAGCTTGACTTGCTCGCCGCTGTCGCTCGTCAACTCGAAATCGGGGGCGGGCTTGCCCTCTTCGACCATCGCAGCGATCCTACCGGGAGGCCATGGGACGCTGGTGGAGCGAACTGA
>VAXH01000061.1 GCA_005883955.1 Actinomycetota bacterium
GCGCTTGCGTCGCTGCGCGAGCGCGGTGTCGCCGGCGAAGACGCGTTCGCAGTCGGCTCGCGCGTGACGGTGCCGCTGCACCGGCACAGCTCGGGCGAAGCGATCGCCGCCATCCACGAACTCGGGCTCGCCGGGGCGATCAGCGCGCGCGAGCCGACCCTCGACGACGTCTACCTGCGGCTGACCGGCGACACGCTCGCCGCGGCCGCCTGAATCGAAAGGAGAACCGATGTCCACCGCGGAAATCGCAATTCCAGTCCCGAAGGCGCGTCAGCGCTCCCTCGGCCCACTCGCGACGCTCGCGCGGCGCCGCTTCCAGCTGACCGCGCGCACGCCACGCGAGCTGTTCGTCCCGCTCCTGACGCCGATCATGTTCGCGCTCGTCATCGCACCCGCCCTGAGGACGGCGCTGCACACGAGCGCGAGTTACGAGTCCTTCGTCGCCATCGGGACTGTTGGCCTACTGATCCCGCTGAACACGATGTTCTCGGGACTCAGCGTGATCGTCGACCGGATCAGCGGCGCCCAGCCCGAGCTCCTGACCGCGCCGATTCCTCGCGGGCTGCTCGTGCTCGGCAACCTGCTCGTCGCGCTCGCGATCACGGCGCTCCAGGTCGGCGTCCTGATCGCGGTCGCGGTCGCACGCGGGATTCACTTCCACACGACCGCAGGCGGCATCCTCTGGTTCGTCGGCGCCGGTGTCCTCTTCACCGTCGGCATGTATGGCCTGGCCGAGATCCTCGCGAGCCGCGTGCCCCGCCAGGAGGAGTACATCGCGCGTGTGCCTGCGATCGCGATCCTGCCGTGGTTCCTGGCGGGCGCGCTCTTCCCGATCGTCGCCCTGCCGAACTTCCTGACCTGGGTGGCCAAGTTCCTACCACTGACTCACGGCCTCGCACTGATGCGTTACGGACTGCTGCAGGACAGCACAGGCCTGCATGCGATCTGGGGCCTCAATGACCCGGCCGCGATGGCCGGGCTCAGCCTGGCCGTTGTCGGCGGGTTCGCACTGGTGCTCACCGTGGGGTCGATCCGTGTCTTCAACCGCTCGGCCGTCCGGTGAGGCTGGCGCCGAGAGACCGACCGGTCAGATCGTCCAGAGACGGGCGCGCGCGATTCCCGCCGACGACGGCAACTCGCGCACGTCCTCTCAGCCTCGCGAGCCGAGCCACGCGATTGCAGCTGGCCAGTAAAGGCAGGCGAGGCGTTTCCACCCCGTTACATTCACGCCCAATGTGCTAGGAGGGGTCGAGCGGCGCCGCTGACTCGGCGTGGTGTTTGAGCCACGCGGTCCGCAGCTCGCGCGTTCGCTGTTCGAGTCCCGTGACGAGCGAGCGCGCCTCTGCCAGCTCGGCGGAGAGAGTCTCCACCCGACGAATCTCGGTCGCCATCTTGCCCAGCTCGCTCGTCGGGTCAGCGTTCAGCTTCGCCAGGCGCTGCTCGGCGGCTCGCAGCTGGGCCTCGGTCGCTCGTGCCCAGCCGCCGGCCTGGTCGGCCAGCGTGCGGAGCTCACTCTCGATCGCAGGCGCGCCGCCGACGACTTCACGTAGGCGCTTTACGAGCGCGAGATCGAGCTTGTCAGGAAGCGAAGCCACCGGCCGACGGCCGAGCTTGCCAGATCGCGGCGACTCTCGCTGCCATCTTTGCCTTCGGGTAGGCGAGCCTCCCAAAGAGGTTCTGGGTGACGACTCGCATCAGTCCGACGTTTCAGCCGCGACGACGAGCCGCTCGCGCGTCGGCGTCACGAGCACGGCGAAGACGACGCCGATGAGAGCGGCGACCGCGGCGATCGCGAAGGCGACCTCGTACCCGCGAGCCGCCGGCACGTCCGTACCGCCGATCAGGTGCGCGCTGAGGATCGCCGCGCCGACCTCGCCGCCGATTACACCGCCGACCGTGCGCATGACCGTGTTCATGCCGGTGGCGATGCCGGTCTCGGTTGGCCTCACCGCCTCCGTGATCAGGGTTGCCATCGCGGCGAAGGCGAAGCCGACGCCGATCCCGAGCACCGCCAGCGCGGCGAGGATCTGCCACGTCTCGGTGTTCCAGAGCGCCAGCATCCCGGCCGAGATCCCCGAGAGCAGCATTCCGGCGGCGAGCGGCCACTTCGAGCCTATTCGCCTGCCGATGACTCCCGCCGCGGGGCCCGCGAAAAACAGCGTGAACGAGCTGGGCAGCAGGTAGAGGCCCGCTTTCGTCGCGGTCGCATCGAAGCCGTAGTGCACCAGGCGTGCTGTGTCGGAAGCCAGGCCGCGCGGAGTCTCGACGAAGTTGGGGATCAGGACGAAGGTCCCGAACATCGCGAAGCCGGTGATCAGCGCACAGATATTTGTGAAGAGCACCTGCCGCTGGACGAAGACGTGCATGTCGACCATCGGCTCCGGTACGCGCAGTTCCGCGACTACCCAGAGCGCAACGAAAACCGCAGCTCCGGCGAAGAGGCCGCCGACCCGGGCAGAGGTCCAGCCCCAACTCTCGCCCTCGGTCAGAGCGAGCAACAGGCAGATGAGCCCGGCCGAGAGCAGGACAGCGCCGAGGAAATCGACCCGGGAGGGCGTCTTGATCGGCGACTCGGGCACGAAGCGATCGACGAGGACGGCGGCGATCGCCACAGGGATCGCGCCCAAAATGAACAGCCAGCGCCACGAGAGGTGGTCGACGATCAAGCCGGAGAGGACGATCCCGAGACCACCTCCGACGCCGAAGACGGCCGAGATCAGGCCGATCCCGACACCCACCTTCTCGCGCGGGAACTCGTCGCGGATGATCCCGAAGCTGAGCGGAAAAACCGCTGCGCCGAGGCCCTGAAAGGCGCGGAAGAAGATCAGCGACCAGATGTTCCAGGCCGCCGCCGCGCCGGCGCAGCCGACGAAGAACAGAGCGAGCGAGATGACGAGGAGTTGCTCCTTCCCGTACTGATCGCCGAGCTTGCCGATGATCGGCGTCGAGACGGACGCAACCAGCAGGAGCACCGTCAGCACCCACGTCACCCAGGTCGTCGTCGTGTGCAAATCGTGCTGCAGCGTCGGCAGCGCCGGGATCACCATTGTCTGCTGCAGCGCGTAGGCCGTGCCGGCGACGGTCAGGATCGCCAGCGTGACGTTGTAGTGCTGCCGCTCTGCCTCCGCCACTAGGCCGCAGGCTAACGATGTCAGCAGCATCTCCTCGGGGAGAAACCCGCGGTCAAGGCGGGCGACTAATGAAGACAGAGCCACCAAAGAAAGACCCTGAAATAGAAGGACGAAGCCCGCCTGAGAGGGCGGGCTTCGACGTTGGCGGGAGGAACTTGGGTCCGGAGCGCGGTTTAGATTTCGTCCGCCTCGGACTTCGCGTGCGTGACTTGCAGTTCGGGCGGACTCGCAGTGTCCGACTCCTGCGTCAGGCCCGTGTTTGGTGCACGTGAGCCGTCCGTAAAGTCGTCGCCGTCCGCGCCGGGGAGGCGAACGGTGAATCTCGTCCCATGACCGAGCGTCGTCTCCACCTCGACCGAGCCGCCCATGCCCTGCGTCAGCTCCTTGACGATCGAGAGCCCGAGCCCGGTTCCGACCGGCCGGTCGGACGAATAGCGCGAGTACAGGTAGAAGCGCTCGAACGCCCGCGGCAGGTCCTCCTGCCTCAGGCCGGGCCCGGTGTCCTCGACGACGAGTGCGCCCGGCTCGGCGGAGACACGAACGACGCCGCCGCGCGGCGTCAGGCGGAGAGCGTTCTCGACCAGGTTCGACGTCACCTGCAGCACGCGGTCGGGGTCGCCGATCGCGGGGGAAGGCGCCGGCGCGAAGGCCTCGAGCGTGACGCCGAAGCCCCGGGCCTGTCCTTCGTAGCGTCGGACCGCCTCACGGGCCGTAGTTGCGAGATCGACATTCTCCCGGTGGATCGAGAAGTCGGTGCGGTTGATCCGCGCGAGATCGAGCAGGTCGCCAACCAGCCGTTCGAGCCGTGCGGCCTCGAGCGAGATCGTCCCTACCGCCTCGTCCATATGGAAGGCGCCGTCTGCGACGCCCTCGGCGTACCCGCGAATCGCGGTCAGCGGCGTCTTCAGCTCGTGGCTGACCGAGAGTAGGAATTGCTTCTCGGCCGCGCGCGCGCGCGCGAGTTGCTCCGCCATCTCGTTGAAGGCACGGGCGAGGCTGGCGATCTCGTAGGCGCCTTCGATCGGAACCGGCTCGGGATTGCGCTCCTCGGCGAGATGACGCGTCGCGTCGACCACACGCCGCACCGGCCGCGCGATTCGGCGCGCGAGCAGGAACGCGGCGAGGGCGGCGAGCGCGATCCCCGCCCCGGCGGCGATCAGCAGACCGACCAGGAACGGGTAGAACGCAGTGTTTCCGAGTCGCTTCGGTCGCAGTAGCACGAGCTCGAGGTGGCTGCTCGCCGGCCTGGCGGCGTAGAAGTAGGTCGTGTCGCCGACGCGGACAGTCCCGTTGAGGCGCTTCTTCTGTCGCACGACCTTGTAGAGGGCGCCCGGAAGGTAGCTCGACGGGCGGGTCAGCGGCACGCACGCTGCGATCTCGTTCTGGCGCGAGAAGTAAGGCCGAATGTCTTTCAGCCGGCCGCAGGGGAAGATCGCGACGTGCTCCCGCGCCGCCAGCAGATCGGCCTGGTGGGCGACGTCCTTCAGCGTCGCCCGCTCGACTGCCCGGCGCGTCAGCACGGAGCCGACCGCCAGCATCAGCCCGATCGAGAGGACAACCACGAGCACGATCGCCACGAAGAGGTTCGTCCGCAGCGAGCGGCGTCGTCCTATGGTGCGTGACCGGAAGCTCTGAGACCTCGGACCGGCCATTTCAGACGGAGGCGCGGGCGAAGCCCGCAGGTCCTGACGGTGACGCCGCGAGCGGCGTCACAGGCGAACGGTCTTGTACCCGGCTCCGCGAACGGTGCGGATCAGCTGGGGGCGCCCCAGCTTGCGTCGGAGCTGGGCGACGTGCACGTCGACGGTCCGGGTTCCACCGGGATAGGTCATCCCCCAGACACGGTCCAACAGCTGGTCGCGGCTGACCACGATTCCTGGATTCTCGAGCAAGGTCGCGAGCAGATCGAATTCCTTCGTCGTCAGCTCGACGGGCCGGCCGTCGACGACGACCTCCCGCGCGTTTCGGTTCAGCGTGACGTCGGCAAGCGTCAGCACGTCCTCGGCGCTGCGCCCATCGGTGCGCCGGAGCACTGCCTTCATCCGAGCGACGAGCTCACGGGGCGAGAAAGGCTTTGTCAGGTAGTCGTCGGCGCCCAGCTCGAGGCCGGCTACGCGGTCAGGCTCTTCGTCGCGAGCGGTCAGCATCAGGATCGGCACGTCCGAGCGTGTTCGGACCAGCCGCGCGACGTCGAAGCCGTCGATCCCGGGCAGGCGGATGTCGAGGATGACGATGCGGATCTGGTGCCGCCCGAGCTCGGCGAGCGCCTCTTCGCCCGAGCGCACCCAGACGACGCGCCAGCCACTGCGCTCCAGATACCCGCGAGTCATCGAGCCGATCGAGTGCTCGTCCTCGACGAGCAAGACCGTGCCTCCCTGACCCCCGTTCGCCACGGGCCTGGCGTTCACTTACCGGTCGCGTAGACCTGGTCGGCAGGCTTGTCGCCGTCGTGAACTGTCGTGGCCATCATGCCCTTCTGAAGCTGGACGAAGCTTGCATTTTGGCCGTTCACCTTCACGCGCGCGGTCGGCGAGACATTGATCGTGACAAGGGTGCCGTCCTTTTCCCGCAGAGTCAACGTGAAGACACCCACCTGCTTGATCCGACCGTGGTCGAGGAGATAGTCGTGAGGAGTGGTGGGGTCGCTGGACGCAACACCGATCTCGGCGCGAACCATCTGGTTGCCCAGGAGAAGGTTTGTGACCGCAGCTGGGAGCACGGGCGCTGACTTCGAAGAGGCCCAGACTTGCCGGGCTGGAAGCTCCTTGTCACGCAAGACGGCAACCTGCATCTTGGCGCGGAGCGCACGGACAGTCGAAAGCTTCCCGTTGAGAAGCACGCGTGCGCTGGGCGCAACCTTGACCGCAATCGGACCGCTTTGCTTCACGATCGTCAGCTGACCGTTGGCGTAGCGCTTCTGTAGCCGGCCGCGATCGAGCAGGTAATCGTGTTTTACGGCTCCGACTTGCACGTACAGCTCCGCCTGAATCAGCTTCGGGCCGAGCAGATAGGAGCTGAGGGATGTCGGCAGCGGGCGTGAGCCAAGGGCCGGCGCCGCCAAGGCCACCATGCATACGAGCACGGCGATTATGAGAGCACGTTTGGCCACGATCTCATTGTCGCGGCGAACGTCAGGCTTCGTTGGCGCGGGTGTAAGACGAACGTAAAAACGCCGCTTTGAAAGCAGATAAGTCCTTTAAGCCGGCTCGGCCCGCATGCGCGGCAATTGCGGCAGTGCCGTCAGGGCGACCAGCGCGGTCACCGTTCCGGCGACTGCGAACGCGAGCTCGGTCCCGCCTGTTGCGGCCAGCCAGCCGGTCAGGATCCCACCGAGCGGGGCGAGCCCGTTGAAGGCGAAGTAGTAGAAGCCGATCACGCGCCCGCGCAGGTGGTCGGGCGCGCGAAGCTGGAGGACGGTGTTCGAGTTCGCGGTGTAGAGCGTGAAGAAGACGCCGATCAAGAAAAGGAGCACGATCGCCGGGCCGAGCGAGTGCAGGGGTGCGAGCACGAGCTCGGCGACGCCGAGCCCACCGGCACCGGCGAGGATCGCCTTCCAGCTGGCGCGTGACAGCGTCGCCGAGAGCAGCCCGCCGACGAGCGCACCTGCGCCGAAGCAGGCGGCGATCAGACCGAAGACGCTGGGGCCGGACGAGAGCGTCTGTCTTGCCAAGACCGGCAGCAGGACGTTGAAGTTGAGCGCGATCGTCGAGATTGCGACCAGCATCGTCAGGACGAGCCGCACGTGCGGGCTCCCGCGCGCGTAGGAGACGCCCTCGCGGAGACTGCCGAACAGCGTCGGCGGATGCTCGTGCGGGGCGAACTCCACGAACGTACTCGTGTCCATCAGCAGGAGACCGACGAGCACGGCGACGAAGCTCGCGGCGTTGATCGCGAAAGCGGGCCCGACGCCGAACGCCGCGATCAGCAGGCCGCCGACGCCGGGGCCGACGATTCGCGCGGCATTGAAGAGCGAGGAGTTGAGCGCGACCGCGTTTGGCAGCTCGTCGCGGCCGACCATCTTGAAGGTCAACTGCTGGCGCGAAGGCGCGTCGAGCACGAGCACGATTCCCGTCAGGACGGCGAGCGTGTAGACCATCCACACCTGCACGACGCCGCCCAGAACGATCCCCGCGAGCGTCGCCGCGAGCACCATCCTGATCGCCTGCGTGACGACGACGGTGCGCCGGGTGTCGAGGCGGTCGACGACCACGCCGGCCATCAAGCCGAGGACACTGAACGGCACGAACTGGCAGGCGGCGAGCAAGCCGACCGCGAACGCCGAGTGAGTCAGCGCGAGCACCAACCAGGCCTGCGCGACCTTGTCGATCCAGGTGCCGCTCTGAGAAATCGCCTGCCCGAGGAAGTAGAGCCGGTAGTTTCGGTGCATGCGCAGGCTCGCGAATGCCCGCCGGTTGATCGTCAGCAGCGCCGCGGTCACTCGTCGATCAGCTCTTGCAGTGGCTCGATCGCGGCATCGACGGCCTCGAGCTCAGCGTCGGATAGGCCTTTCAGCCGGGCTGCGAGCCAGGCGGTGCGCCTCGACTTGACGGAGCGCAGCACGCGCTCGCCTTCCGGCGAGACGCGGAGACCGATCCGCCGTCGGTCTTCGTCCGAAGGCTCGCGCTCGATCAGGCCCGCGGCTTCGAGGCGGCCGACGTATTTCGACATTCCCGGTGCCGACATCCGCTCGAGCGCCGCGAGCTCGCGAACGCCGATCCCCGGCCGCCGCTGGATCGAGAAGAGAAGGGAGGCCTGGCCACCGGTGACGCCGAGCGAATGGATTTCCCGCCGCAGATGACGGTTGAGCTTCAAGAGAACCGGCCGGAGCCGGTTCGCGACGGTGACGGGATCGGTGGCTGTGGCGAGTGCGGACATAAATCGTTAACCAAGTTAACGGTAGCAGCAGCCGCTGGCTTGAGTCCGCCCAAGTGATCTTGGTCGGATCGGGGGTGTTTAGCCGGACAGCAAGTCGACCGAGACGATCGTCTCGGGATTGATGAACCGGCCGCCGAAGAACGGCCACTCACCGTTCTCTTGCGTCAGATCGGCGACGACGGCGTGCCCGAGGGCCGCAGCCTTCTCCGCGCCGTCGGTCTCGCCCGCGGTGATCAGGTCGCCGTTCGTCAGCCGGATCGAAATCTTGAAGCGCTCCAGTGCTGCCGCCGGCGGAGGATGCTCGGTTTCAGGCGGTGATTCAGGCGCTGTCTGGACTGGCTCGGGCACCGCCTGGACGGCGGGCACCGTGGGAGCCGCGATGCCGTAAGCCTCGCGGAGCTCGGCGACGTCCTGGGCGGGAACCCAGCCGCGCTCGACGATGATGTCGAGCACCTGGTTGCCTGTCTCGAGGCGGTCGCGATGTGCCTGAGCCAGCTGGCCCATCGTCAGCTTGCCGGCCTCGACAAGCTCGGCCTCGGGCGGCGGACGCAAGGGAGCCGGTCCGTCGGAGACCTCGAGAGAGATTGGTTCAGGAGCTTGAAGACTCATTGGCCGCAGTGACGGAGTGCGCCTCCGCCGACCCTTGTTATCGGCGATTGCGCGAGTCGCTGCGTCCCCCGAAAGGTTGATCTCTGCGTTTTCGCGCCGTTTCGACGCGGTAGGAAGCCAGCAATGCGGCTTCGACGGAGACCGGCCACGCGCGCTCGCGTCGATCAGGAGGTCGCGGGGCCGCCGGTCGTGGAGGAAGACCAGTACGTACCGCCCCGCCGGCCGCCGTTGCCGGAGATCTGGCCGTGGCTGCTGCTGCTCCTGCTGCTCGTGATCGGCGGCTTGCTCGCGGCGTACTTCGCGACGCGCGACAACGACCATCACAAGAAGAGCTCGGCGGTCGCGGTTCCCGCCCTCGTGGGACTCAAGCAGAGCAACGCCGTCCGGCGACTGGACGACCGCGGTCTGGTTCCGCAACTGGCCACTGCTCCGAGCAAGTTCCCGGCCGGAACCGTGTTCGCGCAGGATCCGGGAGCCGGCACCCAGGTCACTCGAGGTTCGCTTGTGAGGTTGTCGGTTTCGGCGGCTGCCCAGACGGCTGTGCCCGACGTCGTCGGCACGAGGACCTCGGTCGCGGTCTCGCGCCTGAAGGCGGCCGGGCTGCAAGCTCAAGTGACGACCGCGCCGGCCAAGGCTGCGCCCGGGCTGGTGGTCAAGCAGACCCCCGTGGCGGAAACGAGAGTCGCGAAGGGCTCGGTGGTCTCACTGAGGGTCTCGAAAGGCGAGACGACCGTGCCGGATGTGCGAGGCCAGCCGGTGTCGGATGCGAAGGCGGCGCTGCAGACTTCCGGCTTGGTGCCGGTCGAATTCAAGGTACCGAGCGCTCAGCCAAAGGGGACTGTGACTGCCCAGAAGCCGCTCCCGAACAAGAAGGTGCCGCGCGGGTCGAAGGTGCGGATCAACGTCTCGACCGGTTCGGCTTCCTCGCCGGGCACGACGACGAGCGGCACGAAGACGACGACCGCAGCGACGGTCAAGGTGCCGAACGTCGTCGGGTTGCAGCAGACCGTCGCTCAGCGGCGGTTGCACAGGGTGGGCCTCGGTTCTCGGGTGAAGTACGTCTCCTCGCAGAAGCCGTCAGGCCAGGTCGTCGCCGAGAGACCGACGGCGGGAACGACCGTCAGGAAGGGCTCGAAGGTTCGGATCTCCGTCTCGCTTGGTCCGAACGCGACGACCACACCGGTTCCCGATGTGGTCGGCAAGGATCAGCAGACGGCGACGAACACGCTCCAGAACGCCGGTTTCCAAGTCCAGGTGATCACGGTGCCGGCGTCAGACCCGAGCCAGAACGGCATCGTCGTGGACGAGCAGCCTGCCGCGGGCACCCGTGCGCCCGACGGTTCGACGGTGACGATCTACGTCGGCTCCTCCGGCTGACGATCTACGGCTCGCACTCGGGCCCGCCGGGGTCGGCGGGCAGGCGGCCGAGGAGCTCGGCGAGCATCTCCAGCTCGTCGCTCGAGAAAACCTGGCCGAAGAGCTCGCGGATGCTGCCCACATGCGTGGGGGCGGCGCGGCGCAATTTCTCGTAGCCCTCGTCGGTGAGGACCGCGTAGCTCACGCGCGCGTCCTGCTCGGAGGTCGAACGGCTGACGTAGCCCGCTCGCTCGAGCCCATCGAGGAGTCGCGTGATCCCGGACGGCGTCAGCAGGACGCTCTCGGCCAGGTCGACGCGGCGCAGGCGTCGGCCGGGCGAATGGGCGAGGTGCAACAGGACCTCGTAGCCGTTCAGCGTCAACCCATGCATTGTCAGCAGCTCGGTGCTGAAGCGGCGCGTCAGGGCTGAGTGAGCGCGCAAGAGCTGCGCCCAGGCCTGAACCTCGGGCGTCTCGCGGGCGACGCGGGGCTCGACTCGTTGGGCGGGCACGCTCAATTCAGGTTAGCGGCCGAGCTGATCAGATTCGCCGGCCGCGCGAAGATGCTCGACGGCGCGGGCGAGGATGTCTCGCAGAGCGCGCTGGTCGGCGTCGCTCAGCGCCGCGATCGCATCCGGAGGCTGGCTCATCAGCTCCAGCACCTGTTTGCGCAGCTTCATCCCGCTCGGCGTGATCGTCAGCGCCTTGACGCGGCGGTCGCCGACCAGGCTTTCACGCTGCACCAGGCCGCGCGCCTCGAGCCGATCGGCAATTCCGGTCACGTTCGAGGCGTCGCAGAAGAGCCGCTCGGCAAGCGCGCTCATCGGCATCGGCTCGTCGGGATCGAGCAGGCGAAGCGCGTGCGCCTGGCTGAAGCTGAGGCCGAGCTCGGCGAGCTTGGCGCCCGTCTTCATCCGCTGCACCATGCCGAGCTCGAAGAAGAACTTCTGAGCCTCCTGGGCCGGGCTCATCTTCGTCTTCGTCTGCATCTCCACACCCTCATCTTACTTGAACCAGTAGTTATTTGACAACCTCAAGCATTGGGGTAGGCTTGCGCGGATGAGCGATTACGCAATCGAGGCAACCCAACTCGTCAGGGAATTCAAGAACGGCCCCCGGGCCGTGGACGGAATCGATCTCGGCGTCTCCCCGGGAGAGATCTACGGCTTCCTCGGGCCGAACGGCGCCGGCAAGTCGACGACGGTTCACATGCTGACGACGCTTCTGCCGCCCACTTCGGGCACGGCCCGGGTGGCGGGCTACGACGTCGTCTCCGAGGGCTCGCACGTGCGCGCCGCGATCGGCGCCGCCCTGCAGGAGGCCGCGCTCGACCCGCTGCTGACCGGACGCGAGCATCTTCGCCTGCAGGCGTCGCTGCAGGCGCTGCCGCGCGGCGAGCGCAACCAGCGCGCCGACGAGCTGATTGCGCGCGTCGGGCTCTCGCACGCTGCCGACCGAAAGGTCCGCGGCTACTCGGGCGGGATGAAGCGCCGGCTCGACCTGGCGATGGCGCTCGTTCACAGCCCGAGCGTGCTCTTCCTCGACGAGCCCACGACCGGGCTGGACATCCAGAGCCGCACCGCGCTCTGGGACGAGGTCGCCCGGCTCGCGCGCGAGGACGAGGTCACCGTCTTCCTGACCACCCAGTACCTCGAAGAGGCGGACGTCCTCGCCGACCGCGTCGGGATCATCGACCACGGCCACATCGTCGCCGAAGGGACGACCGACGAGCTCAAGGCGCAGGTCGGCCGCCCGACTGTCGAGGCGGTTCCGGCCGATCCCGAGGAGGCGGCGCGGCTGGCCGAGCTCCTAGCCCGTTTCGGGGATCCCTGCGGCTCGACGAAGGGTGTCGCCGTGCGCCTGGAAACCGGGGACACCGGCCTCGCCGACGTGGTCCGGGCACTCGACGACGCAGGAATCGAAGTCGCGAACCTGTGGCTGCACCAGCCGACGCTCGACGATGTCTTCCTGGCGAAGACCGGCCGCTCGCTCGAGGGATCCGACGACGACGAAGCCGAGCCGGCGCGGGGAGAGCTCGCCGCCGAACCCGTTTGAGGCCTCGTTTGCGATGCCGATCCGGAGGCCGTAGCGACTTCGCCGCGGCTGCTCAAACCCCGCCGTTGGAGGGACTTGCGTTGCGCCGTCGCGAGGAGGATCTATGAGCGTTTTTGCCGACCAGGTCTTCCTGCTCGCGCGGCGCTCGGTCGTCCGCACGATCCGGCAGCCCGCGAACGTGATCGGGCCGCTGGTCTTTCCGATGCTGCTGCTAGCCGTCAACTCCGGAGGCCTGAAGGCCGAGACGCGGCTCCCCGGCTTTCCGACCAACTCCTTCGTCGCCTTCGCGCTGGCGGTGCCGTTCATCCAGGGCGCGCTGTTCGCGACGATGAACGCGGGCACGGATCTCGCGCGAGACATCCAGACCGGCTTCCTCAACCGTCTCTCCCTGACGCCGATGCGCGGAATCGCACTTCTGGCCGGACAGCTCGGCGGGGTCGTGACGCTGGGCATCGTGCAAGCGATCGTCTATTTGAGCGTCGGTCTCGCGGTTGGCGTCCGGCTCGAGTCCGGAGTTCTCGGCGTGCTCGTGCTCTTCGCCTTCGCGATTCTCGTCTCCCTCGGCTTCGGCGCGCTCGGTGCCTTCGCTGCCCTTCGCACCGGTTCCGGCGAGGCGGTGCAGAGCCTGTTCCCGGCGTTCTTCGTCTTCCTCTTCCTCTCGTCGATGAACATCCCGCGGAACCTGATCGCGACCACCTGGTTCCGGGACGTCGCGACGGCGAACCCGGTGTCCTATCTGCTCGAGTGCGTCCGGAGCCTGATCATCACGGGCTGGAACGGAGAGGCGCTCGTGCTCGGTTTCGGCATCGCCGCCGCGATCGCCGTTTCCTCGCTCGCGCTCGCGAGCTGGGCGCTGCGCGTGAGGATGGCGCGGACATGAGGTCATTCTCGGTGGCACGCGCGGTCGCCTGGCGGACGCTGCACAACGTCTTCACGAACCCTTCGCTGTTCGTCCCTTCGCTCGTCTTCCCCCTCTTTTTCTTCACGGCGTTCGCCGGCGGGCTCTCGCGCGTTCAGGACGTGCCCGGCTTCGACTACAAGGAGGGCTACACGGCCTTCCAGTTCGTCTTCGTGCTGCTGCAGTCGGCCGCGTTCGGCGGCGTCTTCACGGGGTTCGGAATCGCGCGGGACTTCGAGAGCGGGTTCGCGCGGCGGCTGCTGCTCGCGGCGCCGAACCGGAGCGGGATCCTGCTCGGGTACGCGATCGCCGCCCTCGGCCGCTGGCTCGTGACAGCCACGTTCCTGACCGGGATTGCGCTGGCCGTCGGGATGAACGTCGGCGGGAGCGGAGCCGACATCGTCGGGCTGTACACGCTTGCCGTCATCGTCAACGCGGCGGCGGTGCTGTGGGCGGCCGGAGTCGCGATGCGGCTGCGGACGATGCAGGCCGGACCAGTCATGCAGTTGCCCGTGTTCGTGGTGCTTTTCTTCGCCCCGGTTTACGTACCGCTTTCGCTGCTCCAGGGCTGGATCCATGCAGTCGCGGTCGTGAATCCGCTCACGCGCGTGCTCGAGGCGGCCCGCGGTTTTCTCGCCGGCACTCCGACCGAGGTCGGCGCAGCGTTCGGGGCGGCTTTGCTGCTGGCGATCGCGTTCTCACTCTGGGCCTTCCGCGGCCTGCGCAAGGCCGAAGCGGCCGGCTAGGTCCTAACTAACCCGCGACATTCGGCGCTCCCGGGGTCGGCGCAGCGGTCGCGGTGAAGTCGGCGCTGTTGTCGTCCGTGTCGTGGCCGTCCGGGAGCCGGATATCGCTGGAGCCCGGCGGTGCGGTCGTCGCAGGCGCCGCAGCGGTGTGAGTCTCAACGAACACGTTTGTCGCGGTGCCGTAGCCGACCGAGTCGACCAGCTTGCCGCCGGCATCTCGGAGTCCGATGCCGCCCGCTGTCGCGGCGAGCGCCGCCGAGAACGTCTGGCCGGCCGGCCTCGCGCCCGCGTAGCCGCTGCCGCCGAAGAGGTAGAAGGCGCCCGGCGCCAGCATCGTCCCGGCCGGGATCGCGGCCAGCGCGACATCGCTCGTTCCGGCGCCCGAGCGGTAGACGAGCCTGTAGCCGCCGAGATCGGCCGAGCTCGCGCCGGCATTGAAGAGCTCGACGAACTCGTCGGTCGCGGAGGCGCTCGTGCCGGTCGAGAACTCGTTCACTCGCACGGTGGCGTCGGTCGTGGTCGGCGTACAGGTGAAGACAGCCTGCGCCGAGCTGTCGTCGTAGCTCAGCGTCACGGTGCCGGTGCGGCCGCCCGCTCGGCAGGCGATCCCGTTCAGGGTCTCGAGCGCGTCGATGCTCGTGCCCGGGTCACCCTTCACTCCTTGCGGCCCGCGCTCGCCCTGTGGCCCAGGCGGTCCTTGCGCGCCGTCGGTGCCGTTCGCGCCCGGAGCGCCGTCGGCCCCGGCGGGACCAACCGGGCCCCGCGGCCCCGGCTCTCCCTGCGGCCCCCGCACGTTCCAAGAGACCGGCCGCTCGGCCCTGCGGCAGTCGGCCCGCTCGGCGACGAGCCCCAGCCGTCCATCCCTGCGGACGCAGGCCTGAATGATCGCCGTCGCATCGTGCGGCGAACGGACCACCGCGACGGCGCCGCCGGCCGGAGCGGCGACGAGGAGAGTGAGCAGAAGTGCGCGAAGCGGCGTTCCAGGCACGGATCCTCCTTCGGTCGGTGCCTCCGTGTTAGCCGCTCGAAAACGATCCGGCCAGGGTGCGTCCCAAGGTCGGCGCGGTCCCGTTACCGCTCCGTATGACCTTGCAGTCTTCGATCGCAGGTCTTCGCCGCTGCGACCGACATGGCGGGCGCGGCGACAATGTTTGCTCAGCCGGCAGAGACGCGGCGTCCCCGGGGGACGCCGCGTCTCGCTGTGGCACTTTGGCCGACCGTCATATCGGATAGCCGGTGCAATCGTGAAGGCGAAGGCCAAGTCGATTGCGCATAGGCAGACCTCCTTCTCTCGTCGTCGGAGAGCTCGGTTCGAGTAAACAACCGCCGTCTAAGAGGGGCCTGACGTTGAGCTAAGAACTGCGTGAGAGTTCCGGCTTCCGTCGCATCCCCGCGGGCGCCGCCGTTGCGAGCCGCATTGGATGCGGCGGCCGTTTCCCTCGGCATCTTGAAATGCGTCGGCCTGGGCGCGTTAAAGATGGACCGTCGAGGCCGAGCCGAGGTGCGTTGAGATCACCGCGTCAGCCGCCTCGGCGCTCGGCGCATGGCCGGTCACGGCGGCGATGAAGATGTCGCGCTCGAGCGCCCAGAGCTCGGTGTCGATGCGAGCGGTCACCGTGGCGGTGCGAGGGACGTCGCGCAGAAGCGCGATCTCGCCGAAATAGCCACCGCGGCTCAGTGTCACCGGCGGCCGCCCCTGCGGCTCCACCGTCACTTCGCCCCGCTCGACCACGTAGAAGCGGTCGCCGGAATCGCCTTCGCGGAAGACGACGGCGCCGGCGGCGACACGGACGTGCCCCAGATGAGCGGCGAGCTGCTCCAGCGTGACCGGCGGCAGCGGCGCGAAGATCGGGATGTTGCGGAGCAGGGCCAGCTCCGACTCTGGAACCAGCGCCGGCGCGTCGACTGTGCCGAGCCGCCGCCAGAAGAGGAGCACGACCACGGAGAGCCCGCCGCCGGCGGCGATCAGTGCGCCGCGGGGGCCGAAGGCGGACATCAGCAGCGGCGCGACGATCGCCCCGATCCCGATCGTCGCGAGGAAGACGCTCTCGAAGACGCCGAAGACCCTCGCCCTGACCTTGTCCGGCGCCGTGCGCTGCAGCAGCGTCAGGCCTGCCACGTCGACCAGGATGTTGCCGACGCCGATGACCCCGAAGCAGAGGAGCGCCAAGGGGACGCTGGGCCAGAGCCCGAGGACGATGAGAGGCACTCCCCACATCAGCATCCCGAGCCCGAACACGCCGGCGAGCCTGCCGGTCGTGATCACGCCAAGCAGAACGAGCACTCCGGCGAGGGCGCCGACGCCGTCGGCCGAGTTGAGGAAGCCGACGCCGGCGGGCCCGAGGCCGAGAATCCGAAGCGCCGTCACGACGACCAGGACGCGCATGATCCCGGCGATCAGCGTCTGCGCGCCGTAGAGGCCGACCACGAGCCGCAGCCGGTGTTCGCCGAGGATGGCGCGGAAGCCTGCGAGCGCCTCTCGCCCGATGCTTTCGACTTCGGCACTCGGGTCGCCGCGGCTGTCGGCACTAACCCGGCCGAGCACGAGCGCCGACCAGAGGAACAAGGCTGCCGTCGCTGAGAAGACGGCCCCGGCGCTCGTGACTGCGAGCAGCAAGCCGCCCAGCGCCGGCCCAAGGAAGAAGCCGATGCTCTCGAGCGTCGTCGAGGTTGCGTTCGCCGCTGTCAGCTCCTCGGGTGACCGGGCGAGCGCGGGGAGCAGGGCGGACTGGGCGGGCCCGAAGGCCGTGCTCGCGAGCGCGGTCACGACTGCAAGCGCGTAGACGACCGCGGCCGGCGCGCCGGCGAAGACCGCGGCGGCGGCGCCTCCCATCGCGCAGACCCGGGCGAGGTCGGCGGCGACCATGATCCGCCGCCGCTGGAAGCGGTCGCCTAGCAGCGCCGCGAAGGGAGCGACCGCCGCGGCGGGGAGGAGGCGGACGAGCGCGACCAGTCCGACAGCAGTTGCCCCGCCGGCGCGATAGGCGAACACGGCGAGCGCGATCTCGTAGCCCCATTGCCCGACGACCGAGCCGCTCCAGGCGAGCTCGACACGGCGCAGGTCGGCGTTTCCAAAGACCGCGCCGAACGCTCGGAGAGACTCGCTGAGACGTCGGCGCAGGGAGGTCGGCACGGTCGGACAATCGCAGGCCGGGTTGCGTTTTTGAAGCTACAAACGGAAGATTCAGGCTCCCGAATACGTCTTGAAAGTGCGTTTCCATTTCGACCAGGAGGTTCCCATGGAAGACCAGCAGAAGAAGTTCGATCGACCCGCCGACGAGGACGTCGAAGCGCACAAGTTCATCGGCGAGGACGAGTCGAAGCGCGAGAAGTTCGTCGAGTCGCCCGTGGACGAGGACGACGACGTCGAGGCGCACAAGCGCTAGAGCGCTCGAGGTTCCCGTTTGATGTCGCCCGACTCGAGGCCGCGGACGGCGAGCAGCAGGTAGCTGTGGAACCAGAGGTCGGCGAGCTCCCAGATGAGGCGCTCGTCGGTCTCGCCTGCGCCGGCGAGGTCGGCTTCGAGGCCCTTTGCAAGCGCGCAGACTGTATTTCGCGACCCTCCTGGGCACCGGCTCAATCCAGCTGCGCTTTCGTCGCGTAACCACCGGTATCGAGGAGGTGATATGCGACAGATGAAAGACCGAACGAACCAAGAGCAAGAGCTGGTCGGCTTCGGCACGCCGACTCAAACGTTCGTATTGCTTGCGCTGGTGTCAGCGCTCGGGTTGATTGGTTTCCTGGCTGCCGGTTCGATCGCGCGCAGCGCGACTGGGACCAGCCATGCGACCGTTTCCCTCCGCAAGACGAAGCTCGGCTCGGTACTGGTGAACTCGAGCGGGCACACGCTCTACATGTTCGCCAAGGACAGAAACGGCAAGAGCTCGTGTAATGCGACTTGCGCCAGCTTCTGGCCCCCGTTGATCCGGCATGGCAAACCGACCGTTGGCCCGGGCGTGAAAGCGTCGCTGCTCGGCACGACGAGGCGCAGCAACGGCAGCGTCCAACTCACCTACAACAAGCATCCGCTCTACGGCTTCTCGCTCGACAAGCGGGCGGGTCAGACGAACGGCGAAGGCCAGTCTGCCTTCGGCGGCAGATGGTACGCCGTCTCCGCGAATGGAACCGCCGTCCACAAACCACCGGCTGTCACGACCACCACGAACACCACCACGAGCAGCTGCCTGTATCCACCCTGCTAGCCCACGAAGCGGGCTCGCGCCTCGGCGACCTCGGCCGGCACGTTCGCCGGCCCTGGAGCGAGGCGCGAGCGCCGCTCCTGGGAGGCGGAAGGCGAACGCCCGGTGCGTGACCCGGTTAGAGCTCGAGCTCGAGAAAGGCGGCGCCCGGGACTGGGTTGTGACGATAAGGCTCCGTCTCGCGGAAGCCGAGCGAGCGGTACAGCGCTTGGGCGGCCGACATCTCCGGGAGCGTGTCGAGGAGCATGCGGCCGTAGCCGCGCGCACGCGCCTCGGCGATCACCGCCTCGGCGAGCTGTCGGCCAAGCCCGCCGCCGCGGGCTACCGGGCGCACGTACAGGCGCTTCATCTCGCACGTGAGCTCGTCGATCCCGCGCAGGGCGACGCAGCCGGCTTCCGCCAGCAGCACCAGCTCGTAGAAACTGAGCGGGTCGGCGAGCTCCGACTCGAAGTCCTGGAACGAGAGGTCGACGCCAAGGCTGTCCGCGTACTCGCGGAGGAAGCTCCGCACCGTTTCCAGATCTTCGGGCTGAGCCCGACGGATCAGGTGCACTTCAGGCAAGGCCGTCCGGCGCCGGGTCGCCGGACGGCCGGCGGTCCGACCCGTTGCCTCCGCTGCACGTATCGCTGTTCGCGTTCGGGTCCTGCTCGTGCCCTAGATGACGCGCGGAAAAGTAGCGTCGTCCCAGCGGTGGTCACAACTGGTCTTCAGGCTAGTTCACCGCATGACCTGCTAGTTCACCGCACGAGCGCGACCCACGTGCTCTGGTGCTGGTGGCCCTTGCCGGACTCGGTCAAAACCAACGTGTTCGAGCCGTCGGGGTTCGGCACGAGCGGCGCCACCTCGCCCGCGAAGGCAGGCTGGCCCTGGCAGCGGGCGATGTACGTGTATCCGCCGGCCGAGGCGAGCTCGTTGTAGTCGCCCTCGAACGACCCGTCGCGGGAGAACGCGTCGTAGTACGGGTTCGAGGCCACGTTGTCGACCTTGAGCGGCGCGGTCCAGGTGCTGCCGCCGTCGAGCGACCGCTGATAGTAGGTGTCGATCGCCGGCGCGTAGAGCGGGCCCTGGCCCGACTCGTCTCGCGTGCGGTAGGCGACGTGCACCGCTCCGTCGGTCCCAACCGCGACCGTGACGCCGTAGTGATCGACGTGGTCGGTGGTCGGGCCGGGGTTGATCCGCTGCGGCGCCGTCCAGGTCACCCCATTGTCGAACGAGCGGCTCATGACGGCGTCGTTCGTCCCGTCACTGCGGTAGCGCCCGTCGTCCCAGACCGAGTAGATCGTCCCCGAGACCGGATCGACGGCCGCCGCCGGCAGCCCCTCGCTCGCGCGCTGCGCGGGCTGGCCGGTGCTCTGGTTGCTGGCGATGTCGACTGGAGGCGTGAAGGCGAGCGGGGCGGGGTAGGGCGTCGTTCCCGCCGCGGGTGCCGCCATGAAGACTTGCTCGTTCGCCTGGGCGTCCAGCTCATCGGGCCCGGAAGGGACCGGGACGCCGCCCGCGATCGTGTTCATGACGATGCCGAGGCCGCCGTTCTTCATCACCACCGGATAGGCGCCGACTCCTTGGCCGGCGAAGACGAGCCCGGGAATCGTCTGGAAGTCCGGCAGCCAGTTCGAGAGCCGGTCGCAATCGTGATCGCAGTAGTCGTAGAGGATGGGCGCGATCCGGTCCCAGACGACGTAGACGCGGCCCTTGTGGTGCCCGGGCGCGTCGCTCGAGTCGACGACGATCCAGTTCTTGTCGTTCAGGCCGCCGAGCTCGTCGTCCTGCAGGAGCACGGGCGGTCCCCAGTGCAATCCGCCGTCCTTGGAGACGTTGACCGCGATGCCGCTGCGCAGGCCGTCGTTCTTGTTGAAGTCGAAGACGAGCGAGTTGGCGTAGACGATGTTGTTCGGCCCGAACGCGACCACGGCGTCGCTCGCTCGTTCGAACACACCTCCCTGACCGGGATACGTGGTCAGTCCGGGTATTTCGCCGGTCTTCCAGGTCTTGCCGCCGTCGGTGCTCGTCGCGAAGCCGTTCGTCGCGTCGCCGCCGTCGGCGATCCGCCCTTCCTGGTAGACGGTGACGACGTTCTTGGGATTCGCCGGGTTGACGGCGACCGAGGGCTCGATCTCGGTGTCCGGCTGCACATAGTCCTGGATCGGATCCGGCGTCGCCGGGGTCAGGCTGCCGAGCGTGTCCGAGCCCGTCTTCACGTCGCTCACGAGTTTCGGCGAGGCCGGCGACCCGCGGCCCGCGCTGGCCGAGCCGATCGCAGCCAGAACCAGCAAGACGGTTCCCGCGCTTGCAAGAACGAATGACAAGGATCGCCGTCTCAACATCGTCGCCCCCCGAGGCTCGAAATCCGGACGTTTCGCGTCCTTCCCGTCATGGACGCGGGTCTAAACCCGGCGGATTGCGATTCCGCCGCGTGGGGTAAGTGCCGCTGGTTACACGAGCGCGGGCCTGTCCCGCGCATTCGCCCAGAAAGGGGGACGATTGATGGAGCCGCTTTCGCGTTTGCGGCGGATTCGGGTCTTGGCTCTCGGCGTCGTGCTGGGTTTGGCCACGCTTGCGGGCGTCCTGGCCAGCCGAGGCTCAGCTGTTGCGCCGGGCCCGACCTTCGCGCCGCCGGTCTACGTCGATCAGCAGCTCGCAGGCGGTGAGCCGGAGGTCTTTGCGGACACGAAGCACGGAACGCTGATCTACACCGCTCACGAGGGGACGACCCATCTCTACCGGGACGGGATCGTCAGCTCGCCGTGGGGTGACTTCAGCTTCGTGACCAACTACTGCAACCAGGTGAACGTCTGGACGTCGTCCGACGGCGGCGTCAACTGGTTCCGCGACCGCTACCTCGGCAGTCCCTGTCCGACGAGTCCGGCGGAGAACACGGGCTTCAGCGACCCGGACCTGACGCAGGATGCCGGCGGCCGTGTCTACGACACGGGCATCGACCTCGTCAACGACGCGCTCTTCTCGTCGGTCGACGGTGGGGTGAATTGGGACAAGGGGAACGCGGACTGCCACGACGGCGACCGTCCGTGGCTCGCCGGGGCCAAGGCAGACCAGGTCTACATGGGCACCGACACGGTCGAGGGGAGCGGCAGCGGCCACCAGGTGTTCGTCTCGAACGACGGCGGCAACAGCTGCAGCGCCACCGGGGTCCCCGACAATGGCTCGCTTCCCGACGGCGGCTCCTTCACAGGCGACGGCAAGCTCTACTACGACAAGCTGAAGCCGACCGTCGTCGAGCCTGCGATCTTCCAGCACCCTGACGGCAGCTTCGGCCTCGGCATCAGCACGATGCCCGAGGGCGGATCGAGCTTCACGCCGCACGAAGGCGTTCGCGGGACGTCGATGTACGCGCACTGGCCGGCGATCGCGATCGACTCGGCCGGCACCATCTACCTGACCTGGGATACCGACAACCGGCAGGCCGGCACGAGCGGCGGCTGCAACGGCTCGGAGACGCCGGCGCCGAACTCGATCAAGCTCATCTACACCAAAGACCTCGGCAAGACCTGGTCCGTGCCGAGGACGATCACACAGCCCGGCACACGCGTGCTCTGGCCGTGGATCGCCGCGGGCGACGCCGGCAAGGTCTCGGTGATCTGGTACCAGACCGAGCCGCAGGACGGCTTGCCCGACCTCGACTGCCAGACGGGCCACATCCACGCGATGGAGGCCACGCTGCTCGGGGCGAACGGAACCAAGCCGCAGCAGTGGATCGCCGATGCCGCCGGGCGCGTGATCCACATCGGCTGGGTCTGCCAGGGCGGCACCACGTGCGTCGCGACCGGCCAGGACCGCCGGCTCGGCGACTACTTCACGAACGCGCTCGACGCGCGGGGTTGCGTCCTGATCGCGACCGGCGACACGCGCCTCAGCGACCCGACCACCGGCGGCCCGCTACCGACAGCGCGGCCGCTCTTCCTGCACCAGAACGGCGGCCCGCGCTTGATCGGCTCGGGCACCTGTTCGTAAACCGTTCGAGGCTGCACGGCGGAGGGACATGAGCCCTCCGCCGGAGCAGCCGTCTCTTGACAGGTATCTATTCAAACATTAGTTTGAATGTATGAGTGAGCAGGCGGCAAAGAGCGCCCTGTTCGATTCGTTCGCGTCGGTCGCGGCCGCGCTCGGGAGCGGGCGGCGGGCCGAGATCGTCGACGTACTCGCACAGGGCGAACGCTCGGTCGACGAGGTTGCGGGCGAGGTGGGCCAGAGCGCCGCGGCCACGTCGCATCATCTGCGGCTGCTCGCGAAGGCCGGCCTCGCGCGTTCGCGGCGGGACGGCAACCGCATCTACTACCGGCTTGCGAGCGATCGTGTCGCCGAGCTCTGGGCCGCTGTTCGCGACGTCGCCGCGCGGCACGTGGCGGAGGTGTCCGTGCTGGCCGGCGAGTACCTGGGTGAGCGGGACGGTGTCGAGCTGCTCTCGGCATCCGAGCTACAGGAACGGATCGAGGAAGGAAGCGTGATCGTTTTCGACGTCCGGCCGGAGGCCGAGTATCAGGCCGGCCATATCAAGGGCGCCGTTTCGGCTCCGCTCGAACAGCTCGTGTCGATTGCCGGGACCTTGTCGAAGCGGCGCGAGGCGGTCGCCTACTGCCGCGGCCCGTACTGCGTCTATGCCGACGACGCGGTGCGGCTCCTGCGTGAGCGCGGGCTCCGCGCGCGACGGCTGGACGTCGGCTTTCCCGAGTGGCGCCGGGCCGGCCTGCCTGTCGAGCTCGCGAGCTGAAAGGAGAAGGCGATGGTGTTGCGACAGTTTCTCTACCCGCCGGGGTCGTGCGCGAGCTATTTCTTCGGCTGCGGAACGCATCGCCAGTTCGCGGTCGTCGACCCGCACGTCGAGCTGGTCGACGATTACCTCGCCACGGCCGAGGCGATCGGCTCACCGATCACGGCCGTGTTCGAGACTCACGTACAGGCCGACCACGTCTCGGGCTTGCCGGCGCTCGTCGCCCGTAGCGGCGCGACGGCCTACCTCCCTGCCGGCGCCGGAGTCGAGTTCGAGCATGTCGCGCTCGCCGACGGCGACGTGGTCGAGCTCGGCAACACCGTCGTGACGGCGATCGCAACTCCGGGACACGCGCCCGCCCACCACGCCTATGCCGTCGCGGACCGGCGGCGTGGGACGGAGGAACCCTGGCTCGTCTTCACCGGCGATTCGCTACTGATCGGCGACGTCGGGCGGCCCGACCTGCACGTCACCGGCGACGAGGGCGGGCAGGCTCGGCTGCTCCACGAGAGCCTGCGGCGCCTGCTCGAGTTGCCCGACCACGTCGTCGTCTATCCCAGCCACTTCGGCGGCTCGGTCTGCGGCCGCGCGCTGTCCGGTAACCCGGTCTCGTCGGTCGGCTTTGAGCGCTCGCACAACGAGATGCTCGCGATCGACGACGCGGGCGCGTTCGCATCGGCGCTCCTGGCCGACGCGCCGCCCCGGCCGGCCGACCAGGACGAGATCGTCGCGGCCAATCGCTCCGGCCAGGTCGCAACGCGCGCATGAGCGCAGCGGTGCAGCTCGGCCTACGGGCCAATGCGCGCCAGTTCGCGCTCCTGGTCGCCTTGAACGCACTCGTCGGCGGGATGGTGGGGCTGGAGCGCAGCGTGCTGCCGCTGATCGGCAAGCTGGACTTCGGTCTCCGCTCGGCCTCGGCGATCCTCGCTTTTGTGGTCGCCTTCGGGGCGGCCAAGGCCGTTACGAACCTCGCGGCGGGCGCGCTCGCGGGACGCCTGGGGCGCAAGCGGCTGCTTGTCGCCGGCTGGGCAGTCGCCCTGCCGATTCCGCTGCTGATCGGGCTGGCGCCGTCGTGGTGGTGGATCGTCGCGGCAAACGTCTTCCTCGGCGTCAACCAGGGGCTCGCCTGGTCGATGACGGTGGTGATGAAGATCGACCTCGCCGGGCCGGCGCGGCGGGGTCTCGCGCTCGGGCTCAACGAGGCCGCCGGCTACCTCGGAGTCGCCGGCGCTGCGTTCGCGTCCGGTGCGCTGGCCGCCACCTACGCGCCGCGGACGGTCGTCTGGGTCGGCGCCGCGGCCCTCGCGATCGCGGGGTTGCTCGCGAGCGTCGTCTTCGTTCGCGACACCGGCCGGCACGTTCGGCTCGAGGAGGAGGGCGAGCCTGACGAGGCGGCGCCGTCGTTCGGCGCGGCCTTTGCCCGCGTCAGCTTCCGCGAGCCGGTCCTGCGCGCCTGCAGCCAGGCCGGTCTCGTGAACAACCTCAACGACGCTTTGGCGTGGGGCCTGGCACCGCTGTTTCTCGCCGCTCATGGCGCCGGTGTGCGGCGGATCGCGATCGTCGCGGCCGTCTATCCGGTCGTCTGGGGGGCCGGCCAGCTCGCGACCGGATGGCTTTCCGACCACACGGGGCGCAAGCGGATGATCAGCGCCGGCATGCTCCTGCAGGCGGGAGCGCTGGGGCTGCTGGTCGCCGGCAACGGGTCGTTCACGGCGTCCTTGGCGGCCGCCGTGCTGCTCGGCGTGGGCACCGCCATGGTGTATCCGACTCTGCTCGCCGCCGTCTCCGACGTGGTGGGCCCCCGAGAGCGCGCGCGGGCGGTCGGCGTCTACCGCTTCTGGCGCGACTTCGGCTTCGTCGTCGGCGCACTGATCGCCGGCGTCGGCGCCGACGCGACCTCGTCGGCGACCGCGATCGTCATCGTCGCCGCGCTGACGGGCCTCAGTGGTCTCGCCGTCGCGGCCACCCCTTGGACGAGTCCCCACCACCCCGAAAGGAGAAAGCATGCGCGCCATCGACTATCCCTGCGGACACCGGCTTGAAGGCGCCGACGGCGACGAGCTGCTGCGTCTGGCACGCGAGGCGCTCGGAGTTCGAGGACGACAGGCGCAAGGCGCAGAAGTTCGGCGCGGGACGACCTTGAAGGCTTACAAGCCAGGACGCTAGGTCGCGGCGTCGAGTAGCCTATCGCCCTGCTTGCGCCGACGAGATTGCCTTTCCGCTCGTAGAGCATGAGCGCCTCCTGCGCCGCCGCGGGCGCCTCCGCCTTGCCGGCGGCGCGGAGGATCTCGGCCAGGTCAAGCCAGGTTCCGGCCGCGAGCTCGATGTAGTCGGTCCCAGACGCGATCTCCACCGCTTCGCGGACAAGCACCTCGGCTCGGTCGAAGTCGCCCCGCGCCGCGAAGACCTTGGCGCGAACTGACCGCCAAACCGCCTCGTTGAGGCGGTCGTCGCTGGCTCCGAGCTCTTCGCTGATCTCGCTGTAGCGCTCGGCCTCCGACGAACTTCTCGACGGTTCCGCCGTGGCGCTCCAGGATCGAGCGCAGCTCGGCGTGGTAGCGGCCCATCAGCTCGCGCAAGACTTCTGGATCCGTCGCCTCGCCGAGCGCCGTCGAGCCGACGAGGTCGCAGAAGACGACGGTGACGGTCTTTCGGACTCCGACGGGTGCCTCGGCCGCGAGCGGCGCGCCGCAGGCGCTGCAGAAACGGGAGTCGGCCGGATTCTCGCGGCCGCACGACGGACAGATCACTCCAGAAGAGTCCATTACACCCCTGTCAGTTTCAACCGTGAAGCGTGCTCTCGCTTGCGCCGGTGAAGGCCGACCGAATATAAGACAGCGATGCTCCTGGCAAGCGTCGAGTACGCGTGTCCCGGCTCCGTCGACGAGGCGCTCTCGCTGCTCGCGGCGAATCCGAACGGCCGAGCGCTCGCCGGCGGGCAGACGCTCGTCAACGTCTTGAAGGCGCGAATAGCGGCGGCGGAACTGCTCGTCGACCTCAACGGCATCCCCGGGTTCCGCGAGATCCGGGAGACGGACGGCGCCCTCGAGCTCGGCCCGATGGTCACCTACACGCAGCTTGCCCGGTCCGAGGAGGTGCTTCGTTCCCGGCCGATCCTCGCCGAGGTCGCGGCCCAGATCGCCGACGTGCAAGTGCGCAACCGCGGCACCCTCGGCGGCAACCTCTGCTCCAGCGACCCGACGAACCATCTGCCGCCGGTGCTCGTCGCGGTCGGTGCCACGATGACGATCGCAGGCGCGTCTGGCACGCGGACGGTGCCTGCCGAGGAGTTCTTTCTCGGCGTCTACCTGACGGCGGTCGGCCCCGGTGAGCTGCTGACCGGGATCTCCGTTCCGCGCCGGCAGGCGGGCGACGGCTTCGCCTCGGTGACGATCGGCGCCGACGGGACCTGCATCGCGAACGCAGCCGCGAGCGTGAACGGCGGCGTGCGCGTGGCGCTCGGCTGCGTCTCGGCCAAGCCGGTGCTGCTCGAGGTGCCGTCGGCCGACGAGGAATCGGTTCGCTCGGCCGTCGCCGGCGCGCAACTCGACCCGCCTTCTGACATCCACGCTCCGGCCGCCTACCGCCGCCAGCTTGCGGGCGTCCTGGCGGCGCGCGCCCTCCGGCAAGCGAGCGGAGCCGCATGAACATGCTGCGCGTCCAGTTTGGTTGGAGAACTCAAGTCGGAATTCGCCTCACGGTCCACCGAACCGCTGACGAGGTTGACCTATGAGCGCGCCGGTCGCGCAGAAGACGATCAGCGTCGAGGTCAACGGCACGACCTACGAGCGCGACGTCGAAGCCCGCCGCCTGCTGGTCCACTTCCTTCGCGACGACCTCGACCTGACCGGCACGCACGTCGGCTGCGACACCGGCAACTGCGGGGCCTGCTCGGTGATCGTCGACGGGACGCTGCTCAAGAGCTGCATGATGCTGGCGATCCAAGCCGACGGCGCCTCGATCGAGACCGTCGAAGGCCTCGGCACCGACGGCGAGCTGAGCTCTCTGCAGCAGGCGTTCAGTGAGCACCACGCGCTCCAGTGCGGCTACTGCACGCCGGGAATGCTGATGAGCGCGAAGGCGCTGCTCGACGAGAATCCCGAGCCGACCGAGGGCGAGATCCGCCGGGCGATCCAGGGCAACATCTGCCGCTGCACCGGTTACGTCAACATCGTCGAGGCGATCTCGGCGGCGGCGGAGGCAAGCACGTGACCGAGACCGCCGCGCCCACCAGCGCCATCGTCGTCGAGGAGCAGGAGACGCGGCCCGGGTTCATCGGGACAAACATCCCGCGCAAAGAGGACCGGCGGCTCGTCCAGGGCGAGGGCGTCTTCTTCGACGACGTCAAGCGGCACGGGATGGGCTTCGTCCACTTCGTCCGCGCGCCCTACGCGCACGCCAAGATCGTCTCGGTCGACGTCTCGCGCGCGCTCGAGCTCAAGGACGTCTACGGGACGCTGACCGGGGACGAAGTCGCGATCCTGACCGATCCCTTCTTCGAGATGTCGGTACCGCCCGGGAGCGAGATCAAGGACTACGCGCTCGCGGTCGGCAAGACGCGCTTCGTCGGCGAGCCGGTGGTGGCGGTCGTCGCGGCGACCCGCGAGCTCGCGCGCGACGCAGCCGAGCTGGTCGAGGTGGAGTACGAGCCGCTCGAGCCGCTGGTCGACGCCCGCGCGGCCCTCGAACCAGAGGCGCCGATCCTGCACGAGGACGCCGGCTCCAACCTCGTCTGGGAAGGCGTGTTCGATTGGGGTGACTGGGAGGGTTGTGTCGCCGAGGCCGACCGGATCGTCCGGATCAAGGAGCTCCACTTCGACCGCTTCTCCTCGACGCCGCTCGAGTGCTCAGGCTGCCTCGTCGAGTTCAACCGCGGCACGGGGCAGTGGACGATGTACTGCAACCACCAGATGCCGGGCATCGGTGCGATCTGGATGGCGCCGGCGCTACGGGTCGGAACAGACAAGCTCCGCTTCGTGACCCAGGACATCGGCGGCGCTTTTGGTAACAAGATCTGCCTCCATCCCTACTTCGTCGCCTGCTGCCTGCTCGCGCGCAAGCTGAACCGGCCCGTCCAGTGGACGGAATGGCGGACCGACCAGCACACGGCGAACGCACACGGGAACGAGCGCTGGTTCGAGGACACCGAGGTCGCCGTCAAGGCCGACGGAACGCTGCTCGGCTTCAAGACGAGCGCGATCGACGACTGCGGCGCCTTCCCCCGTTACGAGCCCCTCGGCTGCATCATCTGGGCGCAGGTCACGCCAGGCTGCTACCGCTGGCAGAACATCCACGTCGACTTCACCCAGGTGGCGACCAACAAGTCGCCGGTCTCGCCGAACCGCGGCTACTCGCGGATGCAGCACCTCTGGTTCACGGAGCGCGTGATCGACATCGTCGCCCACGAGCTCGGACTCGATCCAGTCGAGGTCCGGAAGCGAAACTACGTCAAGGAGGATGAGTTCCCGTGGACGACGCCGAACGGCTGCATCTACGACTCCGGCGATTACGCGCGGTGCCTCGACATCGCGCTCGAGCTGATCGGTTACGACGGGATCGAGGAGCGCCGCGAAGACGCAGAAAACCGGGGCAAGCTGCTCGGGGTTGGGATCGGCTCGACGCTCGACTCGGGGACGAACAACTTCGGCCAGTCCATGCTCCTGAATCCCGACCTTCAGTTTTCCGGCAACAACGAGGTGGCGACGGTCAAGCTCGACATCTTCGGCGAGGTTGTGGTCACCCTCGGCACGGTCCCGCAGGGACAGGGGCACGAAACGACGGCTGCCCAGGTCGTCGCGGACGCGCTGGGCATCACGCCTGACGAGGTCACGGTGCGTCCGGGGCACGACACCTACTGGAACTCGCACGCCGGCTTCTCCGGGACCTATGCGAGCCAGTTCGCGGTCACCGGCCTCGGCGCGGTCAAGGGCGCCGTCGACCAGCTCGCCGGGGAGATCCGGACGATCGCCGCCGCGGTTCTCGGCGGCGTTCCGGAAGAAGCGGTCGTGCTCGAGGGTGGTTTCGCGAAGCTGCGCGCCAACCCGGAAGCGGCCATCCCGTTCATGGGAATCGGCGCGATCGTGAACGCGAACAATGCGGTCCTTCCGGAAGAGGTCCGCGACGTGACGCTCAACTGCCGCTACGTCTACGTGCCGCCGTTCGAGGTGCCGGACACGGAGCGCAAGTACGGCAACCTGACGCTGACGTACGCGACCCAGATCCACGTCTGCGTGCTCGAGGTCGATCCCGAGACCGGCGCCTACGAGATCGTCGACTACGCGGCGGTCGACGATTGCGGCAACCGGATCCACCCGCAGATCGTCGAGGGCCAGGTGCACGGCGCGACTGCGCAGGCGCTCGGCGCGGCGACGCACGAGACCTTCACCTACGACGAGCAGGGAAACCTGCTGACGCCGAACTTCTACGACTACCACGTACCGCACGCGCTCGACATGCCGCCGATCAAGACCGGCTACATCGAGTCCCCGTCTCCGTTCACTTCGCTCGGCGCCAAGGGAATGGGCGAGGGCGGCGGCGCGGGGATCCATGCCGTGTGCGCGGCCTTGCAGGATGCGCTGCGACCGGTCGGGAACCCGATCGTCCACGAGTCGTGCAACCCTCCGCATCGCGTCTGGGAGCTGATCTCGAACCCGGAGGAATCGCGCGGCCGGGTCGCGGTGGAGTCGCGGTGAAGGTCACCGGCCAGCGGACGTTCGACACGCCGCAGCAGACCGTTTGGGAGGTGTTGAACGACCCGTCGCGGCTGGCCAAGACGATCCCCGGCGTCGAGAGCTTCGAGGTCGAGGACGAACGGCATTGGCATGCCAACTGCAACATCCCGCTCGGCCTCGGCAGCCTCAAGATGCGGATCAGGTTCGAGAAGACCGAGGAGCGGCCGATCGAGTACGCCAGCCTCAAGGCCAAGGGCGACGGCGTCGGCGAGATCATGAGCATGCAGACGCAGTTCCAGCTGTCGGCGTCCGGGTCCGAGACACAGATGCACTGGGAGGCCGACGTCTCGATCGCCGGACCGGTGGGATCGATGGGCCAGCGCGTGCTGCAGCCGATCGTCCAGCAGCAGGTCGCCAACGTCCTCGACGCGCTCGACAAGCAGGTGCAGGAGGCGGCCCGGGCCGGTTCGACTTGAGTCCGCCTTTCCGAGTCGGCGTCATGCAGCTGACGATGGAGCCGCTCGAGGAGATGCTCGCCTCCGCGCGCGTGATGGACGAGGCCGGCGTCGACACGATTTGGCTCGCCGAGGCCTACCCCTGGTGGCGCAAGCACGGGATGGAAGCCCGCTCATCGACCGTCGTTTCGGCGCTGATGGCCCGCCAGACCGAGCGGCTGGCGATCGGCTGGGGGATCATCTCGCCGTTCACGCGCCATCCCGTGCAGGTGGCAATGGACGCGCGCGTCGTCCAGGAAGCTGCGGGCCCCGACCGCTTCTTGCTCGGCTTCGGCACCTCGAAGATCTTCCTCAACAACGCCCGGCTCGCCACCAAGAAGACGCTGGGGCCGATGCGGGAAGCTGTCGAGATTGTTCGCGGCATCCTCCACGGGGAGGCGTTCGAGTACGAGGGAGAGACGTTCTCGGCCTCGGTCCCGGCGCTCGCACCCGAGGCTGAGAGCCCGCGCGGAGCGCCGCCCCTCTACGTCGCCGCGACGGCGCCGAAGATGCAGATGCTGGCGGGGGAGATCGCCGACGGCCTGCTGACGCCGTCGATCACGACGCCGGATTACGTGCGCTGGACGCTCGGCAACGTGCAGGAAGTCGGCCGCGACCCGCAGACGATCGACATCGGCTGCACCGTGATCGCATCGATCCACGAGTCGGATCGCGACGCCGGCCGCGACGGCGCTCGGGAGATCGGCGGCATGTATCTGGCGAACAAGTTCCAGAACATCAAGGGCGCGGCGGACGCGCTGCTCGAGTCCGCCGAGATCGAGATGGACGAGCTGGCGCCGGTCGCCGAGGCGATGGAACGAGGCGGCCGGCTCGCCGCAAAAGAACAGGTGTCGGACACCCTGCTCGACCGTTGCAAGCCGATCGCCGGGACGCCCGAGGACTGCATCGCCGCGATCGGCGAGTACCGCGAGGCGGGTTGCACACACGTCATGCTCGAGCTGTGGGGAGCGGACCGGCACGAGCAGATCCGGCTCTTCGGCGAAGAAGTGCTGCCGGAGTTCCGCTGATGGAGCTGCGGATCGACGAGCGCCGGCTGGTCGAGCTTGCGCTCCGCCTTGTCTCGACGCCGAGCTTCACCGGCTCCGAGCAGGCGCTGGCCGAGCTGATGCAGGCCGAGCTCGCCGAGCTCGGCCTGCACGTGCAATGGCAGCAGGTCGAGGAGGAGCGGGCGAACGTGCTCGGTACCTGGGAAGGCTCCGGCGGCGGGCCGACGCTGATGCTCAACGGGCACATGGACACGTCCTACTCGGGCCGGGAGCCCTGGTTGCAGGGGATTCCAGGCTTCCAGCCGGCGGGCTTCGAGCGCGACGGGCGGATCTACGGCCTCGGGATCTCGAACATGAAAGGCGCGCTCTGCTGCTACGTCGAGGCGGTGCGAGCACTGCAGGAAGCGGGCGTGCGGCTGAAGGGTGACCTGATGATCGCCTGCGTCGCCGGCGAGATCGAGAAGGCCCAGCAGGGAGAGGCCCAGGGCGCCGAGTATCGCGGCTATGCCACCGGCTCCCGCCACCTGGTCTCACACGGGGGCGCCGCCGATTTCTGCATCCTCGGCGAGCCGACCGAAAACAAGCTGGTGCGCGCGCACTTCGGCGCGCTCTGGGTCCGGCTCTCGACCACTGGGCCGTTCATCCACACCGCTTTCAGCGAGGGCCGGCGACCCGAGAACTCGATCATCCGGATGCGCGACGTGCTCGACCAGGTGCTCGAGTGGCTGCCGAGCTGGGAGCTGGAGATGAGCTACAACGGCGTGCGCGGAATCGCCAACGTCGGCGCGATCCAGGGGGGCTTCGGCTGGCGCGCGTCGCGCACGCCGCACCGGACCGATCTCTTCCTCGACCTGCGCGTGCCGCCGCGCGTGCCGATGGCGGAGGCGCGCCGCAAGGCGCTCGCCTTTGCCCGTTCGCTCCGTGTCGACGCGGAGGTGTACGTCTCGGCGCCCGGCAGCGAGATCGAGGATTCGTCCCCGGTCGTCGTCGCGGTCGGCGAGGCGCACGCGGAGGTCTTCGGCTCCCCGCCCGAGTCGGACGTCGTGCGCTGGTTCTCCGACGCGTCGGTGCTTTCTCGCTACGGGATCCCGACGCTCAACTACGGGACGTCGTCGGGACTGCCGGACGCCGAGCTGGGCGAAAACCTGGAGATCGCCGGGCTCGTGCGGACGGCGGAGGTCTACGCGCGCGCTGCGATGAAGGTCTGCGGGTCCTGACGTGACGCGTTTGGTCACTTTCGACGGCGGCAAGGTCGGCGAGATCCGCGGCGACAAGGTGGTAGAGCTCGACGTGCCGTCGATGCGCGAGTACTTCGAGCGCGACGAGGTTCCGCGCGCCACCGGTGAGGAGGTCGCACTCGAGGAGGTCCGGCTGCGCGCGCCGATCGTGCCGAAGAAGTTCTTCCACACGGCCGGCAACTTCCGTGAGCACGAGGACGAATCGAAGCAGGTGCAATGGTCGCACCGGATCGCGCCGTGGATCGTCTTCTTCCAGAACGTCGATGCGATTGTCGGGCCTGACGAGCCTGTCGTCTATCCCGAGCACCTGACCGACGAGCTCGACTACGAGCTGGAGCTGGCAGTCGTGATTCGGAAGGCGGGCAAGTGGTTCTCGCCCGAACAGGCGATGGAGCACGTCGGCGGCTACGTGATCTTCAACGACATCACGGCCCGCGACATCCAGCGGCGCGAGATGGAGTCGGGTGTCTTCTCGTTCTGCAAGGCGATCGACACCTTCTGTCCGCTGGGGCCGTGGATCGTCACACCCGACGAGATCGGCGACCCGCACGACCTCGCGATGGAGCTGCGGGTGAACGGCGAGCCCAGGCAGCGTTCCCACAGCAGCAACATGTCCGTGACGATCCCCGAGATCCTGGCGCACTACTCGGCGCTCGGCTATTCGGCCGGCGACGTGGTCTCGACGGGAACGGTCTCCGGTGTCGCCGGGTTCAGCCCGGACGCCGCCGAGCTCTATTTGAAGCCGGGCGACGTGATGGAGGCGGAGATCGAGAGAATCGGCGTCCTCCGCAATCCGGTGGTCTCGTGGCAGGAGGCGCACGGCGAGCCCGCTCCGGAGCGCGTGCGCTGGTGAGGTGGCCGCGGGACGACGCGAAGCTCGAGCGCGTCCGCGCGCTGATGGCCGACCAGGAGCTCGACGCGCTGGTCGTCCGGGCTCCCGACAACGTCCTCTACCTGACCAACTTCTGGGGGATGAAGGGCTACGAGGCCGTGGTTTTTCCGCGCGAAGGGAAGCCGACGTTGATCGCGCTGGAGCCGTCCGCTGACGACGCCGCCCGGACGGCGTGGACCGAGGACGTTCGGTTCTTCGCCGGATACGACCCGTCCGATCCGCGGCCGCCGGCGCTGCGGGCGCTCGACCTTGCTCGTGAAGCCTCGCGCGACTACGCGCGGGTTGGGTTGGAGCTCACGCTCGGGACGCAGGCATCCGACCGGATGGTCGGCGAGCCGACGACCTACACCAAAGCATGGTTCGACACCTGGCCTGGCGGTTCCGACGCCACCCCGCTGCTGAACGAGGCACGCGCGATCAAGACGCCGCAGGAGCTCGAGCGGATGCGGATCGCGAACGAGATCGCCGCGGTGGCGATGGGGCATGTGAAGGCGAATCTCCGGCCGGGGATGACTGAGAGCCAGGCCGCGGCGATGTGGCTCGGGCACGTCCATGGCGAGGGGACGGCGCGCACCGACGTCGACCTCGCGCTCGGCTTCTCCCTCGTCTGGTCGGGGCCGGGCATCCGCACCTTCACCGCCACGGGCGATCGGCCGGTACAGGAGAACGAGCCGACGTTGTTCGAGATCTGGGTCTGCGCCGACGGCTATTGGTGCGACCACACGAAGAACGTCTGCCCGGGTGAGCTCGAGCCTCGCTACGACGAGCTGCTCGACCAGTTGCTCGCGGTGTACGCGCGCGCCGTCGAGCACCTTCGTCCCGGCGCCGACCTAGCCGAGCTCGACCGGCTCGTCCGCGCCGGGATCGACGAGGCCGGCTATCCCGGGCAACCGACTCATCCGATTGCGCACGGAGTCGGAGCCCGTGCGCACGAGCCGCCCTACGCCCATCAGGCCGGGGGCGGGACGATCGCAGAGGGCATGGTTTTCGCGATCGAGCCCGGGATCTACTGGCCCGAGGGCGGCGGCCTCCGCGTCGAGGACAACTTCGTCGTCACGGCGGGCCGGGCCGAGAAGCTCTCCTCCTTCCCGGACGACTTCCGGTGAACGACCGCGTCTGGACCGGCGAGATCAACCGCGACGCGGCGATCGACGCACAGGTCGGCTTCTACGACACGACGCTCCGCGACGGGGAGCAGGCGGTTGGCGTCGTACTCGACCCCGAGCAGAAGCTCGAGATCGCGCGCGGGCTCGACCGGCTTGGGATCGAGCGGATCGAGGCCGGTTTCCCGCGCGTCTCGGCCGACGACGAGCGCGCGTTCAGGCTCGTCCTCGAGGCGGGGCTGGACGCCGAGATCTGGGGCTTCTCCCGGGCCGTGCCGGCCGATATCGAGGCGCTTGTCGAGCTGGGGGTGCCCGCGAGCGTGGTGGAGTCGCCGATCTCGGATCTCAAGCTTCAGGCGCTCGGGGTCACGCGGGAGGAGATGCTCGGCCGGATCACCCGCGGCGTCGCTCTCGCCGCGCGCCACGGGATCAAGGTCGCCTTCTTCGGCGTCGACGGCACGCGCGCCGACCCGCGCTTCTTCGAGGAGGTCTACAAGCGGGCGGTCGAGGCGGGCGCGCAGGAGGCCGTCGTCGTCGACACGATCGGGGTCGCGGCGCCGGAGGCGGTCGGCTCGCTCGTCGGTCAGACGCGCGAGTGGCTCGGGCCCCAGGTTCCGATCCACTTCCATGGCCACAATGACTTCGGCCTCGCGACCGCCGGCGCCGTGGCCGCCGTCAAAGCCGGCGCCCGCTGGATCCACGGAACGATCAACGGCATGGGGGAACGTGCGGGCAACGCGAGCATCGGCGAAGTTGCGTTGACACTCCACGCGCTCTACGGCGTCAGGACAAACGTGCGCTTGGAGCGGCTACGCGAGGTCTCGGCGCTCGTGGGGGAGTTGAGCGGCTACGAACTCGACCCGTGGAAGCCCGTCGTCGGCGAGAACCTGTTCGTCCGTGAGAGCGGCGCGGTCGCGAGCCAGTTCCACGACCCGCCGTCGATCGAGCCGTACTCGTCCGAGCTGGTCGGCGCCGAGCGCGGGATCGTGCTCGGCAAGAAGAGCGGGCTCGACTCGATCCGGATCAAGGCCGAGGAGCTCGGCCTCGACCTTAACGAGGAAAGTCAGCGCGGGCTGCTCGTGCGGGTGAAGGCGGAAGGAACGGCAAAGCGGCGGGTCTTGACCGACGAGGAGTTTCTTCGGCTTGCCGCCGAGGCTACGGAGCCGTGACCGTAAAGACCACGATCCGACTGAAGGTGGTGCCGTCGATCTGCACGCCGTAGCAGCCCGATGAACGCACGCGCACACTTGAAGGTATGCCGCGACTTCCGGTTGGCTGCCCTTCCCAGGAGACGCTGTAATTGTGGATTCGCAGCTCAGGCTTCGGCACCACGCCGCCGTTGAACCCGAGCGACTGCGGTCCATCCAGGCGGCGACCGCGGATCAAGACCCGCCCGGGGTAGCTCGGCCGCACGTACCAGAAGACTTTTCCTCCGGCCCAGGGGCCGCCGTATTGATCGTCGGGCGTCACATCGAGATGTCCGCCCGATCCACCGAGGCCGGGGTAGACGGGACCGCGCCCGATGCCGGAGCCCCCGAAGATCCCGACTCGCTGCCAGTCGATCCGCCGGTCGACCTGGCTGACCGGGCACGCGGCTCCGGCGGCTAGTCGCGGCAGGTGCAGCGGTCGGTGAAGCTTCTGCCATGGAGTCTGGGACGCCCCGAGCGGCTGCGCGAACGTCGAGGCCGCCAACAGCAAGACAACCTGCACCAGACCTGTTCTTCGCATCTACGCCAGCCGAAGCTCGAGGTCCTCCATTCTTACAGCAGGTCGTCTGCGTGCGCCAGCTTTATCCGACGTCTTCCAGGAACACGAGAACGCGCTGCCTGAGGAGCGCAGCCGCCTCTTCGTCGAAGTCACCGAGACTGCTATCCGCAAACAGGTGACCCTCGCCTGGATAGAGGAAGAGCTCGGTGTTCCCGACCTTGTCTACAAACGCGCGCGCGACAACAAGATCTTCCGCACCCCATTCGTCCGCCTCCATCATGTGGATCTGAACGGGGACATCATCAGGCCACGAAGTCTCGAACTCGGACGGCGGCACGAACGCGTGCAGCAATAACGCTCCCTTGGCGCCGGGGCGCGTCTGCGCGAGCATCTGGGCTGGGAGGACGCCGAGAGAGAAGCCGGCGTAGACGAGCTCGGCCGGCAGATCTTCAGCAGCGCCGACGCCGCGCTGGATGATCACGTCGAAACCGACTCGCTTCGCATAGCCGACCCCATCGGTGAGCTCCGAAAACGTCTTGCCGTCGTACAGATCGGGAGCGTGAACCACGTGGCCGGCGGCCCGCAGCTCGTCGGCGAAGGCGAGGAATCCATCGGTCTGTCCCTGTGCGTGGTGAAACAGCAGGACCTCGGCCACGGAGCCACTCTAATTCGCGCTGTCGATACTGCGCGGGCGATGCCGGAGCTGGTCCCTGTTCGTCCTTCCGCTGGGCCTCGACACCTTCGCGGCGCCCGCCGCGCTCGCGGCAGCGGGGCGCGAGGGCGGGAGCGCCTGCGAATCAGCCTCCTGTTCATCGGGCTCCGCCGCTCGCTCGCGGAGCTTGCCGGGATTGCGCTGATGGCGCTCGCGACCTTCTTGCTCCCCGAGAAGGCGGCCTGAGTGTCCACTACCAGCACGCGCCCGTCGCTTCTTCGTCTCGGTCTGCAGCTCGAAGCCGCGACGCTCGGGTGGAACGTCGTCGGGACGGTCGTCCTTCTGATCGCGGCGCTGTCGGCGCGGTCGGTCGCGCTCGCCGGATTCGATCTCGATTCGCTGATCGAGATCTTCGCGTCGATTGTGGTTGTCTGGCAGTTGCGCGGAGGCAGACCAGAGCGCGAGCGAGTGGCGCTCCGGCTGATCGGTATCGCCTTCTTGCTGCTCGCGCTCTACATCAGCGCGCAGTCGGTCTACACGCTTGTGGCGGGGGCGCATCCGCGTCATTCGCTGCTCGGTCTCGCCTGGCTCACCGTGACCGCTGCAGTCATGTTCGCTCTCGCCTTCGGCAAGGGCCGCAAGCGGGATGGTGGTGGGCCGATCCTCTTGCCGGGCTCGTGATCGTCTTCTATGGGCTGAAAGAGGGTTCGGCAGCGCTTCGCTCCGGGTAACACTCTCACCCATGCCTGCGATCGACTACTTCGCCGGTACGGATGTCGTGCGCATCGCCACCGAGCTACGGGACGGTGGCGAAGTTGTGACGCCGATCTGGGCCGTCGTGGTCGACAGCGTGCCGTACGTCCGCAGCGCCTATGGCCCTGAAGCGAAGTGGTACCGCCGCGTCCAACGCACAGGCAATGCCACGTTCATCGACGGCGCTCACCGCTATCCCGTGACGATCGAGAACGTAGACGACGAAGAGACCAACGGCAGGGTGGATGAGGCCTACCGAACCAAGTACTCCGGCGCGGGCGAGTCGCTGCAGCAGATAGTCGTGCCGCCGGCGCGCGCCTGCACCATGCGGCTCACTCCGACCGACTAGCCTCCTCGCACTCCAAGCAGATCCAATCGCCCGCCCGCTCCTCCTGTGCGCTGAGCGCCGCCGGCACCATCGTCACCCCGCAAGCCGGGCAAATGGGAGGGCGCTCGTCATCCACGCCGAGCGTATCGAGTGATGACGGAGGACTAGGCATTGCCCTCATTGCCTGCGATAGTCGGTAGCCGAAGAACGAAAGGAACTCGCATGACCATGCTTACACCCGAACCGACGACCGGCCGGCTTTTCCACCGCCCGGTCGCCACAGGCCCGGCGTACTGGGGCCCGGGCGACCATTACACGTTTCTCGTAACCGGCGAGGAGTCAGGCGGCGCGTACTTTGCGATGGAGGCGCTCGTGCCTCCGGCCGGCGGGCCACCGCCCCACATCCACACCCGAGAGGACGAGACCTACTACCTCCTGACGGGGCAGCTCGAGGTCCTCCTCGGCGAAGAGACGATCGTCGCCGGCCCAAACGACTTCGTCAACATTCCCCGCGGAATCGTGCACCGCTTCACGAACACGGGCACGGAGACGGCTCGGATGGTGATCACGTTCACGCCGGCCGGCATCGAGCGGTGGTTCGAAGAGACGCTCGAGCGGGCGCCGAACGAGATGCAAGAGGCGCCGGACAACATGGACGAGGTCGTTGCTCGCTTCCTCGCCGCAGCGCCCGGGTACGGCTTGGAGTTCGTCTGACGGAGCACGGCCGCAGAAGCTGAGGGCGGCAGGCGTCAGAAGAAGTCGGTCTCCTCTAGGGAACATTCCGCAACCCTCGGCCAGCCGAGAGGCAGTTCGCTCCCCAGTTAGGAAGGGCTCAAAAGACCCACCAGCCGTCCTTGAGGTGGATCACAAAACGGACATCTTCGGTGCAGCAAATCGGTGACTCGCTATCGGTGAAGATGACGGCCCACGCTGAGCGCGCAGCTCGGTCGCCGCATCGACGCGCAGCCCGTCGTCTGAGGGTTTGCTGGCCGGGAAGTATCGGCCCGGTGGAAAGCTCAAGGACTTCGAGCACGGGATAGTTGACGACGGTTCTTCGCACGCTGCGGCCTTGGTAGTGACTCGTGATGTGGTCGATCGCCACCAATCGCGCAACGGCCACGACACTGCCGAGAGATGCGGGACGGACGGCGGGACCGGCGAATCGCCCGGGGCAACCTTTTGACACCCGCTGCCTGGGTGAAGACGAATCCGCTTGCGATGCGGCTAGGACGGGTACGGCGGTTACGCAGACCAGCAGGGCGGTGATCACTCGCCTGTGGCGCATGGGCTTACTCGTACCCGACGTGACCGTCAACACACCGCCGTCTCTTGCCTCGGGGGGATCCCCCGGACAGGCGCCCAGGCCGACGTGTCGATCGCCGAACCGAATTCTTAAGGGCGCCGCACGGCGACGATCGCAGCCGTCGCGGCTGTTGTCAGAAGCTCGACCGCGATCAGTCGCTGATCTTCGAAGAACGCCTCCCGGACAGGATCACCCGCGATCGGTTCGCCGGGGGTGAGGTCATCTTTGATCAGGACGCCGCCCGGTGCGAGCAGGGAAATGGGGAGTTCGAAAGGCTGTCCCCTTGTCCCGCCGTCGAAGAAGATGAGGTCAAAGGGTGCTCGTGCCGGAAGTACGTCTTCCCAGCGGGCGTTCAGGACTTCAGCCCGCGTTCCAGAGAGCGCCGCGCGCGCCTCCGCGTAGCGCGCGGGATCAGACTCGACGGTTACGAATGTCGCATCAGGTGGCAGTGCCTCGGCAATCGCTCTCGCTCCGGCGCCGAACGCGGTGCCGATTTCGGCGATCCTGCCACCGGGCTTCGACGCCACAAGCGTGGCGAGCAGGGCCTGCACCTCCCGAATCGACGAGCCGCCTCCGGTCAACGCGCCCCAGCTCGGTCTTCGGGCCGAGACTCCGAGCCGTCGAAGATCCGCATCGGCAGGCCGGCAAGCGCCTCGCCGCCGTCCGGGGTCACGCGCCAGGTGTCCTGCATGTACAGGCACGCGTGACCGTCGGCTGAGATCGCGTGCGGGTGCATCGAGAAGACCATGTTCTCGGCAAGCTCGGTCTCGACTCCCTCGCCGATCTTCGGGAACTCGATCATCGTCATCCCGATCGAGTGGCCGGTGACGTGGCCGAGCTCGTAACCGCGGTCGCTGAAGCCCTTCGAGACGGCGCGGTGGACATCGTGCGCGCTCGCGCCGGGACGTAGCGCCGACCGTGCGGCTTCGAAGTACTCCTCGTAGGCATCGAGCATGCGCCTCGCCTCGGGACCAGGGGCGTCTCCGCCGGCCGCGATTGCGCGCGAGACCTCGACCCAGTGGCCGCCGGGGCCAGCGATCTCGAGTGACGGGAGGACCAGATCGCCCTCCTGGATTCGCCGGTTGCGGCTCGCGATCCGGAACTCGGGCTCGGCCTCGCCGTTCTCGCCGACGAGCACCATGTCCATCGTCAGCCGTCCGCAGCCCTGGTCGACGAAGTACTGCTCGCACGGGGCGAGCAGCTCCGCCTCGGTGCGGCCGGCGCCGAAGCCGGCGAGGAACATCCAGAAGCCCTCGGTGTTGATGCGGACGCTGTTGCGAACCGAGGCCAGCTCCTCGTCGCTCTTGACCGCCCGCGCGAGGTCGAACTCGACGTCGTAGGGGACGAGCTCGAGCTCGCCGTCGGCCAGAGCCCGGTAGTCGCGAACGGTCAACACGTAGTCGAGGCCGTAGACGCCGACCCGCTTCCACCCTCGGCCGCGGGCGCGGTCGCGGAGCCACGCGCCCGGCGCATCGACGAAGGCCTGCTCCTCGATCCAGGTCGTCCGGTGCTCGCCGACGTAGCGTGCCTCGGTGGGGAAGACGATCGAGGGCTCGCCCTCGAGTGGCAGCAGCACGTAGGCGTACCGGTGGACGATGACGAACCCGGACATGTACCGGACTGCGCCCTCGAAGCCGCTGTACTCGCTCCCGGAGACGATCACGGCCTCGAGGCCGTCGCCCGCCATCGCCTCGCGCACATTCGCGTAGCGTCTCTCGACCTCGGTCGGGCTCACGTCTGCGCCCACGATGCCTCCAACCCTTTGATCAGCGCCGTGATGGCGTCGTTCAGAGGCGTGGGGATGCCCTGCTCGCGGCCAACACGGCTGATGCCGCCGTTCAGGTAGTCGACCTCGGTCTGTCGGTGAGCCTCCGCGTCCTGGAGCATGCTCGCCTTGTGGTCGTAGGCGACGTCCGGACGCGCCGCGTGGTCGATCAGCTCTTCGGGGTCGGCGTCGAGCTCGATCCCTTGGGCGGCCGCGACGGCCCTCCCTTCGTCGACGAGCTGCGAGACGAGGCGGCGCAACCCGGGATCGTCGCAGACGCGGCCGTGCGTGAGTCCGGTCAGCGCGCCGATCGGGTTCGTCGCGGCGTTGAAGATCAGCTTTCGCCATTGCGGCCCGCGGGCGTCTGCGACCGCCTGCGTCGGCATGCCGCCGCGCGTGCAGACAGCGGCGAGCCGCTCGACCTCTGCCATCGGCGCGGGGCTCGGCTCGAACGGCCCGATCGTCGTGTCGCCCTTGACGTCCCACTGCACGTGGCCCGGCCCGAGGACGCGTCCCGCCGGGAAGGTCGTCCCGCGAATCACGCGCTCGGCGTACTCCGCGAGCACCTCCTCGTTGCCGACGCCGTTCTGCACGGAGCAGACGGCGCCGTCGGCGAACGCCGGCGCAGTCGCCTCGATTGCCGCGGCCGTGTGCATGCACTTCGTCGCGACGATGCCGAAGTCGCTCGGAGGCAGCTCGGCGGCGTCCGTCGTCGCGCGGACTTCGCCCACGAGCTCGCCCGCGCCTGAGAGGCGCAGACCCTGTTCGTTGATCGCCGCGACGTGCTCGCGGTCGAGATCGAACGCCCACACCTCGACCTCATCGAGTTGCGCGAGGTTGGCCGCGAACAGCGAACCGACCGCGCCGCAGCCGACGATTGCCACCCTCAAAGGTACGACGCCTCGCGGCCCTTGATCAGGCCGTAGACAGCCGCCATCAGCGGCGCCTCGACCCCTCGGCGCTCGGCCTCGCGCACGAGCGCGCCCGTGATGAAATCGACCTCGGTCGGCCGCTGCGCCTCGACGTCCTCGAGCATCGACGGGTAATGGCGGCTGCCGCGCTGCGTCGCGAGCACGTTCATCTCCCAGGGATCCTCGCGCAAGGAGATCCCGGCGGCGCTTGCGATCCGCTTCCCCTCGTCCATCAGGCCCCGAACGAGGTGGCCGAGATCGCTCGGCCGGTCGAGCTCGGCGAAGTGGTGGTCGTGGGGGAGCCCGGTCAGCGCGGCGACGCTGTTCACGGTCGCGTTGAAGATCAGCTTCGACCAGCGCGCGGGCTTGAGGTCGGGCATCGCCTCTGCCTTCAGGCCCGCCTCGACGATCAGCGACGCGGTCTCCGCGGCGGTCGCAAACGGCGCGTCCTCGTAGGGAGCGATCCAGGTCGGCGTGTCGAGCACGTACTCGACGTGGTCGTCCGCGAGCTTCGTGCCGCTCATAAAGGTGACCGCCGAGAGCTGGGGCCAGGAGCCGTAGCGCCGGACGACCTCCTCGGCCCCGAGGCCGTTCTGAACCGTCATCACCGTGGCGTCGCCGAGGCGGCCTTCGAGCCTCGCCGCCGCCGCCTCGACGTCGTTGGCCTTGGTCGCGACGATCACGAGCCCGGTCTCCGCGAGGCCGGCCGGATCGACGGACGCTCGCGGGCGGCCCACGAAGTCGGCCCGCCCCGAGACACGCAGGCCGTGCTCGGCAACCGCGGCCGCGTGCTCGGGCCGGCGACAAAGCAACGTCACCTCGGCCACGCGCGAGAGGTGGGCGGCGAAGAGGCTGCCGATCACGCCGCCCCCGATCACCCAGATGTCGCCGGTCAAGGCGTTCCGCCGGCGAGAATCGTCGCCAGCTTCGAGGGGTCGATGTTTCCGCCGGAGACGACGCAGACCACGTTACCGTAGCCGCCCTTCTCGGCCAACGCGGCTGCGAGCGCCAGAGCGCCGGCGCCTTCCGCGACGATCCTGGACCGCTCGGCGAGCAGACGAACCGCGGCGGCGGTCTCGTCAAGCGAGACGGCGGTGGCGCCGTCGAGCACGCCGCGCGCCAGCTTCCACATCTTCGGTAGGAGCGCCGGCGAGCCGGAACCGTCGACGAAAGAGGGCTGGTATTCGACTTTCCGAGCCTCGCCCTCCGCGAAGGCCTGGCGCAACGGCGCCCCGGTCTCCGGCTCGACCGCGTGCACTCCCGTGTCGGGACTCAGCGCCTTGATCGCGCTCCCGATCCCGACGCTGAGACCGCCGCCGCCGAAGGGAACCAGCACCGTGTCGGTGCTCGGTAGGTCCTCCAGGATCTCGAGCCCGATCGTCCCGTTCCCGGCCATCACGCGTTCGTCTTGGACGGGATGGATGAAGACACCGCCTGCCTCAGGGAAGCTCGACTCCTCGATCGCCTGCCACCAGCGCTCGTACGGCACCTTGACCACCTGGCCGCCAAGGCGCTCGATCGCTGACAGCTTCGTCTCGGCCGCTCCTTCGGGGACGACGACGACGCAGGGAACCTCGAGCTCGCGCGCGGCCCAGGCAACGCCCTGGCCCATGTTCCCGGCGCTCGCCGTCACCACACCCTGCCTCAGCTCGAACGCCTGCAGCTGCAAGATCGCATTCAGTGCTCCACGGAGCTTGAACGAGCCGATGGGCTGCAAGTTCTCGAGCTTCAGGTAGATGGTCGCCGGCGCATCTCCCCGGTAGCGAAGGAGCGGCGTGCGGATGACCCGGCCCGCGAGGCGCTGCTGCGCGCTCCGGATCTGCTCCAGCGGGATCAAAACGGGACCACCGAGCCCGCGCCCTCGCTGCGGGCGCGCCGGTGGAGGTATTCGGCGGCGGCGAGGTCCTCGACGGCGAGGCCCAGCGAGACGAACAGAGTCAGCTCGTCGTCCGACCGTCGGCCGTCGGCGGAGCCGACGAGCACCTCGCCGAGCTCGGCCCGGATGTGATCGGGGCCGATCCCTTCCTCCTCGACCGCGCGCAGGTACTCGCCCGATTCGTTCACGGTCGATTCCCTGCGATCGACGAATAGCGAGGCCCCAGCGATCGTCGCCGAGTCGAGCTCGCGTGCGCTCGGGATCGAGGACCCGACCGCGTTGACGTGGGCGCCCGGCGCGAGCCAGGCGCGCTCAACGATCGGATCTCGCGCCGAAGTGACCGTGACGACGACGTCAGCGCCGCTCACGGCGGCCTCGGCGCTCTCGACCGCTTCGACCGGGAACGGCGCGGCGGCCTTCGCCGCGAACGCCTGCGCATGCTCGGCGGTCCGGCTCCAGACCCGCGCCTGCTCGAACGAAAGCACCGTCGCCATCGCCTCCAGATGGGCGCGCGCCTGCACACCGGAGCCGAGGATCGCGAGCACCCGCGAGTCCGGGCGCGCGAGCGCACGAGTGGCGACGGCGGAGACCGCCGCTGTCCGGATCGACGTCACTGCCGAGGCGTCGACGAGCGCGCGCAGCTCGCCGGTCTCGCCGTCGAAGAGCATTACGCCGCCCTGGTGTGGGTCGAGCCCTCGTGCAGGGTTGCCGGGAAAGATGCAGACGGTCTTGAGGCCGTAGGCGGGCTCCGGCGAGGAGCGGTGCGCGGGCATCAGCCCCATCAGGCTCTGCTCCTCGGGCGGCCGCACGACGAACCGGAGCGGCTGCCAGCTCCGCCCGCGGGCGAGGTCGGCCAGCGCCTCGGCCATCAGCTCGATGCAGTCGTCCATGCGAAGCAAGCGCTTCACGTCCCCGTGCGAGAGGATGAGGACTTCGCTCATCGGGCAACCTCGTGAGCGGTTCGTTGGACTCCGAGGCGAATACCGACCCCAACTCGCCAGCCAAACTGGACGCGTAGCGTGCTCACGCGAAGAGCTCCGCCAGCTCGTCGCGTTCCTGCTCGGAGAGCCGGATCTCGGTGGCCTCGAGCGCCGCGTCGAGTTGCTCGGGCCGGCGCGGCCCGACGATGACCGACGTCACTTGCGGATGGCTCGAGACCCAGGCGATCGCCAGCTCGGCCGGCGCGACGCCGCGGTCGGCGGCCGCAGCCTGGAAGCGCTCGAGTCCCCGGAAAGTCCTCTCGTTCACGAGGTCGGAGTATGGCTCGCCGCGCAAGGCCATCCGCGAGTCGTCGGGGAAAGGAGACGACCGCCGGTACTTGCCCGTCAACCAGCCGCCGCACAAAGGGCTGAACGGCGTGAAGCCGAGGCCCTCCGCCGCGCAGAGCGGCAGCACGTCCCGCTCCGGGTCCCGGCGGAGCAGGCTGTACTCGTTCTGAACCCAGCCGAAGCGCGCGAGCCCGTGCCGGTCGCTCGCGGCGAGCGCTTCCTCCAGCTGCTCCCCGTCGACGTTGCTGACACCGATCGCGCCCACCTTCCCGACGGCGACCAGCTCGTCGAGCGCGCGCAGCGTCTCCTTGATCGGCGTCTCGGGGTCGGGCTCGTGCGTCAGGTACATGTCGACGCGGTCTGCCCGCAGGCGCGAGAGGCTGCCGTCGAGCTCACGGAGGATCCGCCCGCGCGAAAGACCGCGGTCGGCCGGGTCGCCGGCGACCGACCAGAAGACCTTCGTGCTGAGCAGCACGGGCGCCCCGCGCTCGCTGCGCCAGTTCCCGATCCAGCTCTCGCTGCGTCCGCCTCCGTACGAAGCCGCGGTGTCGAAGAAGTTGATGCCCGCCGCCGCGGCACGGTCCATGATCGCGAAGGCCTCGGCCTCGCTCTCGCCTTGGCCGAACAGCTCTGGAGCCGAGCCGATCCCGCCGAAGTTGCCGCAGCCGAGGCCGATGCTCGAGAGCTCCAGACCGGTGCCGCCGAGCCGCCCGTACTCCACCCGCGGAGCGTACTCGTCGAAATCGAACCGGATTCGTGTGACAATCGCAGCGTGGCCGGCTACGTCGTGCACCAACACGAGCTGGAGAGCCGCCGTGTCGATGACGACACGGCCTCACGGGCGACCGCGATCGACGCGTCCGCGGGCTCTGACTTTCTCGAGTTGCACGTCACGCACTACGAACCGGGTCGCTCGCTCCCGCGGAGACTCGACGGCGTCCAGGAGATCGTCTACGCCGCGTCGGGCCGCGGGACGCTGTTCGTCGACGGCGAACAGCACGAGCTCGAACCCGGCACGGGCGTCTATCTCGCGCCGGGCGAGTCGTACGAGATCGAGAACCCGGGCCCGGACGAGCTGCTGGCGGTCTCGACAATCGCGCCCCAGACGAACGGAGCGATGTCCGCTGCCGGTTCGCGGACGGTCCGTCTCGCGGACCAGCCGTTGCTCACTGCCAGCGGGGATCGCGAGTTTCGCTACCTCGTCACCGAAGAGGTCGGCTGCCGCGACATGACGCAGTTCTTCGGCGTGATCGCGCCGGGCCGGGCACCCGATCACAGCCATGTGTACGACGAAGTGATCTACGTCCTCGAGGGCGAGGGCGTCCTGCACGGCGGCGGCGAGGACAAGCCGGTGTCGGCAGGTAGTTGCATCCATCTACCGCCGTTGTTCGTCCATTCCCTGGAGAACAGCGGCGACACGCCGATGCGGATCGTGGCCGTCTTCCATCCCGCCGGCGATCCGGCCTCGCGTGCGTACGAGGCAAACGAATGACGGCGATTGGCGTCTCATTCAGGTACCGGAAAACTCTGAGGAGGGCAGCATGAAGAAAGTGGTAATCGCCGCGGTGCTCGCGGCAATAGTGGCCGTGCTCGCGACGGCCGCTTGGGGGTCTACCACGGGGGCGAGCAAGGTCGCTTCCGTGGCGAACGCAGACACAGCGCTCGTGAAGTGCGGCAAGACGCGCTCGATCGGGTTGCTGGCGCCGATCACCGGCCCGGCGGCCTCGCTCGGCCTGCCGCAGGTGCACTGGGCGAACTTCTACAAGAACACCTACAACAGGACGCACAAGAAGAAGATCAAGCTCGTCCCGGAAGACACCATGCTCGGCTCGGCGAACGGAACGGCCGAGGCGGTCAAGGGCGCGCAGGCGCTCGGCTCGAACGCCGCCGTTCTCGGCGTCGTCGGCCCGGCCGGCTCGAACGAGGTGAAGGCGACGACTGGGGCGCTCAAGGGAGCAGGACTCGGCTGGGTCTCCGGCTCGGCGACGAACACGCAGATCACGCTCGACGGCACGCGGACCGGCTTCTTCTTCCGCACCGTCCCGCCTGACTCGTCGCAGAGCAAGAGCGTCACCGCTTACATCACCGGCACGCTCAAGCTCAAGCGCGTCTACATCATCGACGACCAGGAGGCCTACAGCACCGGCCTCGCCGACGAGGTGCAGGCACAGCTTCAGGCCAAGGGCGTGACCGTCGGCCGCGACGGCGTCAGCCAGCAGCAGTCGGACTTCACATCGCTGATCAACAAGATCCCGCGCAACACCCAGCTCGTCTACCTGCCGTGGCAGCTGCCGCCGAAGGGCAAGGCTTTCGGGCAGCAGATGAAGAGCCTGGGCAGGGCGGGCGTCAAGTTGATGGGCTCCGACGGCCTCTTCGATCCGCTGTTCTCCAGTCTCGGGAACAACGTCTACGACTCGTTCTTCCCGCTGAACCCGGCGGATAAGCGGGTTGCGGCCTTCACGAAGATCCATAAGAGCAGTGAGCTCTTCGGCGCCCCGAGCTACGTGGCGACGCAGGTGGTCACGGGTGCGATCGACCGTGCCTGCAAGAACGGCACGGCCTCCCGCGCCGAGGTTCGTGCGCAGATCAAGAGGACGAACATCCTCGCCGCGACGTCGCTGCTCGGCCTTCAGGTCAAGTTCGACAAGCACGGCGACATGGTCAAGAAGCCGTTCGGCATCTACCACTCGGTGAAGGGAGTCTTCGTCCGGGTCGCGTAGTCCTGCCGGTTTCGAGCTGAACGAGTGCGGCCCACCCACGGTGGGCCGCACTCGTTTGTGCGATCTTCCCCCCCGTGAACTGGAGCCTCTTCTTCGGCGAGCTGGTCAGCGGATTGACGCTCGGGAGCATCTACGCGCTGATCGCGCTGGGCTACACGATGGTGTACGGAATCCTGAAGCTCCTGAACTTCGCCCACGGAGACGTCTACATGGTCGGGGCGTTCATCGGCTTCTTCATACTCCAGTGGTTGGGCGGGCCGCTGAAGCCCGTGGTGACCGGTTGGCTCGCGGTCGCGATCATGTTCGCCGTTGCGATGATCGGCTGCGGTGCTCTCGGCGTCGGGATCGAGCGCTTCGCATACCGGCCTTTACGAAATGCACCGCGGATCGCTCCGCTGATCAGCGCCCTCGGCGTCTCGATCTTCCTCCAGAACAGCGCGCTCCTGCTTTGGGGTCCGCAATTCCGGGACTACGACACGTTCGACCTGGTCGGGGTCAAGAGCTACCACATCGGCCAGAACTTCTTCATCTCCAACATCCAGATCCTCACGATCTCCGTGTCGATCGGACTGACGATCGCGCTGACGCTCATCGTCTCCCGCACGCGGACTGGTAAGGCGATGCGGGCGACCTCGTTCGATCGCGACGCGGCCGAGATGATGGGGATCAGCATCGACCGCGTGATCTCGTTCACGTTCTTCCTCGGGTCGGCGCTCGCGGCCGCAGGCGGGATCATGTTTGGGCTCGTCTTCGGCCAGATCTTTTCGCTGATGGGCTTCACCGCCGGGCTGAAGGGCTTCACCGCCGCCGTCGTCGGGGGGATCGGCAGCATTCCCGGCGCCGTGGTCGGCGGGTTCCTGATCGGTCTCTTGGAAGCCTTCGCCACGGGCTACCTCCCGGGCGGGTCGGTCTACGCAAACCTCTACGTCTTCGCGCTACTCATCGTCATGTTCCTCATCCGGCCGTCGGGTCTGCTCGGCTCGCCCGTGATCCAGAAAGTATGAGCTCGCTGGGCGGCGGACAGCCGGGCGAGGGTGGGCTGCCGCCGGCAGCTCCGGAAGTCGAACCCGCCGATCAGGCGCAGGTCGGGACCGACGAGTGGGTTGCGCGGGTCGACGAGCGGCGCGCTGCACAGAAAGGCCTCAGCGGCGTCGTCGTCCGGGGCTGGGAGCGACTGCCCGCCCCCGCACGCTTGATCGTCTTGCTCGGGCCGTTCGCGATCTTCCCCTTCATCACGAACGAGGGCAATCTCTACCGCTACGGATTGCTGACGCTCATCTACGCCCTGCTGGCAATGGGCTTGAACGTCGTCGTCGGCTTCGCCGGACTGC
>VAXH01000009.1 GCA_005883955.1 Actinomycetota bacterium
TGGCCCGTCGCTGGGGAGTCGACGTTCTGGCCGAGCACGTCGACGCCGGCCCCGTAGAGGCTCTGAGCGGCCTTCGTCTCCTTCGCCGGGTCATACCACGAGTTCGTCCAGATCAGCCGGACCTTTGCGCCGGGGTGCATCAGCCTGGCACCGAGTGCGAACGCGTTGGCGTGCCGGATTACCTCAGGGATCGGGTACGCGACGACGAAGCCGAGGTTGCCCTTCTTGCTAGCCGCGCCGGCCGCCATCCCGGAGAGGAAGACCGTGTCCTCGGCCGCCCCGAAGTACTCCGAGAGGTTCTTCGCCTGATCGGTCCCCGTCGCCTGCTCGAAGTAGACCTGCGGGTACTTCGCCGCGAGCTTCTTGTCGAAATAGCCGTACGAGGTGCCGAAGATCATCTTGTAGCCGTCGTTCACGAGGCTCGCCACGGTCTGCTCTAGCTGGGCCCCGACGGCGATGTTCTCCTTGTATGTCGTCTGGACCTGACTGCCGAGTGCGTGCTGGACGTAGAGCCGCCCCTTGTCGTGCGCCTCCGACCAGCCGTGGTCGTTGTGCGGGCCGACGTAGATCCACGCGACCTTGAACGCTGCGTTGCTCTTCGCGGACCCCTTACTCGTCGTGACCGCCAGAACCGATGCGGCAACGCACACGGGCAGCAGCGCCGCGAAGCCGAGCTTGCGTTTGTTCATCTTCCTCTCCTCCTGAGGGATGCGGTGCCCGAGACGGGGCCACTATACGACCCCAGCGGGCGGGTGACCAGCGGCCCAGCGAAGATGGCGGCTCCCAGCGGGTGCGCCGGATGAACGGATCTCCCGAGACCCTCCGACGCCAGCGCGTATCGCGGACGTCTCCGATAGCAGGCGCTTCAAGGGTCCAGCGTCCCTGGGCTCAAGGCAGCCCCACTCGGCAGCGCGCCCGGACTCGATCTGCTTACAGATTAGCCGCCTCGTGCCGGTATTTTGAGCCGAGAGACGGCCGCGGGAACGCGTTGCTAATACGCTGCTTCTACGCTAGTCCACGGCGTTTCCTAAACCGCGTGCGTAGGTTCAATTCCTGCCGGGGGCATCTCCTTGAGGTGGGGATTAGACGGCGCGGCGGCAAAGCCGCCCCGCTTCCAGGTCGGCATCGCAGGCGATGCCGACGCCGCGTGCGCTGGTTCGATTCCGGCCGGGGCACCTTCAATCTCTTTATTCATCCCGTTGATCCGGAGAATTTGCAGCGTCACCGCGACCGAAAGTCGTGGGCTAGGCGGTTTGCATCAGGGACGGGACGGCTGGGTGGTCGGCTGCGGCATCGACGGCAAACAGCCGCCACTCGCCCTCGATCCCCTTCAGCGTTGCCGGCCCGCGGTCGTCGAAGGCGATGCCTGATCCCGCCACGAGATCTTTGACCGTGCTCGATACCAGTACCTCTCCAGGACCCGCGTGCGACATGACGCGCGCGGCGATGTTGACCGCGATTCCCGAGACCTTGTTGTCGCGGATCTCGCATTCGCCCGTATGGAGGCCGGCCCGCACCTCGAGACCGAGCTCGCAGACGCCTTCGCTGATCGCGCGGGCGCAGCGAAGCGCTCGAACCGGGCCATCGAAGGTCGCGAAGAAACCGTCGCCCGCGGTGTCCATCTCGCGGCCGCGGAACTGATCTAGTTGCCGCCGAATCAGCGCGTGATGGCGGGCGAGCAATTCGTTCCAGCGGCGGTCGCCGAGGTCGGCTGCCTGTTCGGTGGAGCCGACGATGTCCGTGAAGAGGATGGTCGTCAACACGGTTTCGGGTTCCGGTTCCAGCCAGACATCACCCACGAATCGCCGCGTCTGCTCGGGGACCTCTGGCACGAGCCAGATCGATTCGTCGCCGTTCGATAGCTCGAGCCGCCGCGCAGCGGGCATGCGTTGCGCCATGAACTGCGCATGACCTGCGTTGCCCGGACCGTGGATGATCAACGTCGGCACGCGCACCGCCGGGAGCACGTCGCGGATGTCGACGTCCATTGCCATTCGATGAACATTGAGCGCGGCTCCCGGACTCGCGCCGTACCGCATCATGTTGATGAACCAGTGGCGGAAGCTGTCATCGCCGGCCGCTGATGAGTAGCTCCGCGCGAGCACGCGGTCGAAGTACGCGCACGTACCCCAGCCGGTCTCGATCTCCGCCAGCTCCCTCCGCCACTCCTCGGCGGTTCGACCCCACGGATAATCGGGCGCGCGGACGCCCTTCGCGTACGGGTTGAAGAGGATGAGCGCACCGACCCGTTCCGGATAAGACGCTGCGAAGAGCGCGGCCATCGGCGCCGCTTCGAAGGTCGCCAGCACGGCTGCGCGCTCGAGGCCCGCTGCGGTCATGACCGCGCGGAGGTCGTCCATCCGCGTCTCGAGCGTCGCGACGCTGGTCGGCCGATCGGAGAGGCCCGTGCCGCGGCGGTCGAAGCGCACCATCCGCGCAAACGCCCCCATCTGTTCGTAGAACCGCTCGATTGTCGGGTGTTCCCACGCCCACGCCAGATTGGAGACGAAGCCGGTGACGAAGACGAGATCCACGTGCCCATCGCCAATTACCTGGTATGCGAGAGCAACGTCGCCGCTTCGCGTGTAGTGAATGTCGCTGCACTCCATAGCCGAAGTGTTGCTCGGGAAGGCCCAACCGGCAACCGCTTCCGAACGCGCCCTCTCGAGCACGATCAGCGGTTTCCTAAACGGCGTGCGTGCGTTCAATTCCTGCCGGCGGCATCTCCTTGAGGTGGGGATTAGACGGCGCGCCGGCGAAGCCGCCCCGGCTCCACAACGAAACGGCCCGGGGCAGGCATCCGGGCCGCTTCGTTCTGGGAAGGCGATTCGCCGCTCCTTCCCAAGGGTGCTGCTCGCGAGCGAGCAGGGATTCGGTGTCAAGAGACTAAGCGGTCGCCGTTGCGGGCTCGTTAACCCTGCGTTGCTTGTGCGTTAAGCCGACTGGCTGAGTGCCTCGAACTCAGCCTCGGTCAGCTCGATCTGCAACGCGGCCAGGTTTTCTCTCAGGTGCTCGAGCGACAGCGTCCCCGGGATTGGCAGCATCGCCGGCGAGCGCCTCAGCAGCCACGCGAGCTTGATCTGCACCGGCGTTGCGCCGTGTCGGGCGGCGACCTCTTCGACGGTGCCACCTCCGTCACCACGCAGCGGGAAGAAGGGAACGAAGACGATGTGCTCCCGTTCGCAGTAGTCGACGACCGCTTCGTGCTTGCGCTCGGAGAGGTTGTAGTGGTTCTGGACGGCGGCGATCGGCACGACTGCGCGGGCTCGCTCGATCTCCTCGATCGAGACCTCGGAGATGCCGATGTGGCGGATCTTGCCGCGCTCGCGGTGCTCGTTGATGGCCGCGAGACTCTCTTCGAGCGGCGTCTCCGGGTCGACACGGTGCAGGTAGTAGAGGGCGATCGTCTCGGTCCGCAGACGGCGAAGGCTCTGCTCGATCTCGGCCCGGAGGATCTCCGGACGCCCGCGACCGGAGCCGCCGCCTCCGCCGCCTTTCGTCGCGACGACGCAGCCTTCGGGCTCGCGAGAA
>VAXH01000062.1 GCA_005883955.1 Actinomycetota bacterium
AAGTCGATCTACGTCGACTACTCCGGCAAGCTGCAGCGGGCCCAGATCGACACGGCCGAATAGGCGCGGCCCTACGTGAAGGTGAGGATGTGGAAGAGCTCGACGTCGAGCCCGTTCGCGGTCAGGCGCGCGGTCTTCGCGATTCCGTCCCGCTCCTCGAAGATCAGCACGAGCTCCTGCCCCTCGTCGTCGACGCGGTCGAGCTGATCGAGCCGGAACGTGAGCGAGGACGTCTGCTCGCCGATCACGAACAGCAGCATCGCCTCGACGTTGTTCGGGCGGTCGAAATCGGTGCCCTCGCGCAAGGTCAGCTCCCACGGCTGGCGCGGCGCGACCCAATCCTCGATAGTCGCGGCGTGAACGGTCAGCGCCTCGTCGACCTGGACCTCGACGGCCGCGTCGTAGCGCTCGGCCGGCGTGGGGCGGGGGACGACTTCGAGAACCGGCACGAGTTTTGCGTATCCGGCCCATTGGTCGCCCAAACGTGAGCGAGCGGCGGCACAAGCTCGTCTGGTTCGTGCCCGAGGAAGCCCTTGATGCGACCCGTGCCGCGGTCTTCGCCGCGGGCGCCGGCCGGATCGGCGACTACGAGCGCTGCTCGTGGTACACGGCGGGAACCGGCACGTTCCTTGGCGGCGAGGGGACGTCCCCTGCGACGGGCGAGCCCGGGCGCGAGGAGCGGACGCCTGAGCTACGGGTCGAGACCGTCGTCGCCGGCGACCGCGTCGAGCCGGTCGTCGCCGCTTTGATCGCGGCCCATCCCTACGAAGAAGTCGCCTACGACCTCTATCCGCTCGCATGAAGGCGAAGCTTTCCACCGACGGTGGCGCCCGCGGCAACCCGGGCCCGGCGGCGTACGGCTACGTGCTGGAGGCCGAGGACGGCACCGTCCTGGATGCCCGCGGCGAGAAGATCGGCGTCGCCACGAACAACGTCGCCGAGTACCGAGCCTTGGTCGCGGGCCTCGAGAAAGCGTTGGAGCTGGGCATCGACGAGCTCGAGGTCGTCTCCGACTCGGAGCTCCTCGTCAAGCAGATGCAGGGCGAGTACCGCGTCAAGAACGAGGCGCTACAAGAGCTCAACGAAGAGGCGAACTACCTGGAGCGTAAGCTCGGCCGCGTGCGCTACAAGGCAGTCCGCCGAGAGCACAACGAGCTCGCGGACAAGCTGGTCAACGAAGCCTTGGACGCTGCCTAGCGAGGCTATACTTCGCCCCCGCGCGGATGTAGCTCAGTTGGCTAGAGCGTCTGCTTGCCATGCAGAAGGTCGTGGGTTCGAGTCCCATCATCCGCTCCTCGCCCTCTCTCTCTCTCTCTCTCTCTCTTCTCTCTCGTCCTCCTCTCGAAGGTTCTCGCTCCATCGAGAGAAGAGGCTCGCCGGAGCGAGCCTCTTCCGTTTTGAATGCGGCCAGGTATTGGCCTAGCCACTCGCGGTGATCAGGCATTGCGCCTCGAAGGTGTCGCCGGCGCTGATGTGAAAGGGACCGAAATGCGGAGCTGGTCCCTTCTGACCAGGAAAGACGGCCTCCTCGGCCTTTGTCGGGGTCTGGTCGATTGTGACAAGCACGCTGCCACCCGACGCCAGGGGATCGAGCGAGATATCCGGTAGGAACGACAGCCAGGCGGAGAAGGGGGCGCCGAAGAATTGAGGCGCGGAGTACGCCAGTGGGATCGTGGTCGTCGCACCGTCCGTGACGGCGATCGTGGCGGTCGCCACGTTCGAGTTGAAGATATGAAGAGCTAACCCGTATGTCCCGACGGCGAAGGCTCCCGTGTCAGTGACGGTGATTGGCTCCCCTGCGGGAACTGTCGCCGCGCCATCATTTCCAAAAGCGCAGTTCCCGAAATCGACTACAGCCGGTTCAGGTGACGCGCTTGCGCGCGCCGCCGTCCCACCGATCGCAGCAAGGGCCAGCGCCATAACCGCGACGATGGTCAGCGTCTTGAACATGTGATTTCTCCCTTCTTTGTCGTATCGATTGCGTATTCGTTGGTCAGAGGTACGTCAGCTCGCGATCAGCAGCGTCCGCATGTCTTGTTGCCTCCTCTCCAGTCGGGTGCGACCCAGACGGTGTCGATGACGCGCTCGCAGGGCATGCCCGCGCGCTCGCTCGCGTCCTTGACGGACGTGCGTGCCGAGGAGTCGAACAGGCAGAGGACTAGCTCGTCGCCAGGAAGGTAAAGCGCTCCCCTGAAAATTGTCTGTGGCCGCTCCGAGGTTTCGCTCCCCGCCCGCGCGGCCGCGAGCCGGAGCTCGTCTTCGGTCACGCCGGGCCAGAAGCACTTTGCCGTGTAGAGCATCTCGGCGCGATCGTCCGACAACCGTGTCCCAAAGCTGTCCCAAGCGCGTCATCGCCCCTAGAATCGAGGGGATAAGTAGAGGACACTCTGGGTTGCGCGCGATGGCAGCAACCCGCCTCGAATTCCGGATTCTTGGTCCCCTTGCGCTGCGGATTGACGGCGCCTCCGTCGCCATCGGAGGCCCGAAGCAGCGCGCGCTCCTCGCCCTCCTGTTGCTGAGCGCGAACCGTGTTGTCTCGCGCGAGCGGCTGATCGAAGAGCTCTTCGCCGAGCAGAGCCTCAATTCGGCCGACCATGCGCTACGAAACCAGGTCTCGCGCTTGCGCAAGGTGCTCGCCCCGGCGGCCGCGGATGAGCCCCGACTGGTCGCGCGCGCTCCCGGCTATCTGCTTCGCGTGGAACCGGGCGAGCTCGACCTCGAGCATTTCGAGCGGCTCGTGGCGACCGGGCGCGAAACACTCGCGGAAAGTGATCCGGCTCGGGCCGCGGCATCGCTGCGGAGCGCCGAGCATCTCTGGCAGGGCCGCCCGCTTGCCGACCTCGAGTTCGAGCCGTTCGCGCGGGTGGAAGTCGAGCGGCTCGAGGAGTTGCGCCTGGCGGCTGTCGAGGAGCGGATCGATGCGGAGCTCGTGCTCGGCCGACAGCTCGCGCTCGTTCCGGAGCTCGAGGCGCTTGGCGCCGAGCATCCCTATCGCGAGCGCTTCCACGCGCAACTGATGCTCGCGCTCTACCGGTGCGGGCGGCAGGCGGAAGGGCTCGAGGTGTACCGGCGGACGCGCACGCTCTTGACCGAGGAGCTTGGGCTCGAGCCCGGAGTCGAGTTGCAAGAGCTCGAGCGAGCGATCCTCGTTCAAGACCCAGCCCTGAACGGGAGCTCCAACGGCGCCGAGAGACCCCCGTCACCACAGCGCGAGGTGTGCCCGTTCAAAGGCCTCGCGCCGTTCGAGGCCGTCGACGCGGAGTTCTTCTTCGGCCGCGAGCGTCTCGTCGCCGAGCTCGTGGCGCGGCTCGCGGAAGCGCCGCTGCTGGCGATTGTCGGGCCGTCCGGAGGCGGCAAGTCGTCGCTCCTCCGAGCCGGCTTCCTGCCGGCGCTCGATCGGGAATCGGTGGTCGTCCGGCCTGGAGAGCGATCGCCGGCCGAGCTTGTCGATCTTCTCGAGCGCGTTCCGCCCGGCGAGCAGCTCGTGCTCGCCGTCGATCAGTTCGAGGAGCTGTTCGCCCCCTCCGTGGCCGAGCACGAACGACGCGCGTTCATCGACACGCTCGTCGACGCGGCCTGGGATCCCGAGCGCCGAGCAGTGATCCTGATCGCGATCCGAGCGGACTTCTTCGGGCTTATGGCGCCGTACGTCGAGCTGGCGGATCTCGTCGGCCCGAACCACGTTCTGCTCGGGCCGATGAGCGCCGGTGAGCTTCGCCGCGCGATCGAGGGCCCGGCCGAGCGAACGGGGCTCGAGGTCGAACCGGCGCTGGTCGACGCGCTCGTGGACGACGTCGTCGGCGAGACGGGAGGGCTACCACTCCTCTCGACGGCGCTGCTCGACCTCTGGCGCGAGCGCGAGGGCCGAGCGCTGACGCTCGCCGCCTACGAGCGGACGGGCGGCGTCAGCGGCTCGGTCGGACGCCACGCAGAGGCGGCGTTCCGGTCGCTAGGCGAGGAGGAGCAAAAGGTCGCGCGCCGGATACTGCTCCGGCTCGTTTCCGGCGAGGGCGACACCCTCACGCGCCGCCGCGTGACGAGCGGCGAGCTCGATGCCGATGACGACGAGCGCATCGAGCATGTGCTCTCGGCGCTGGTCGAGCGCCGGCTGCTCGTCGCCGACGACGGGAAGATCGAGCTCGTGCACGAGGCGCTGCTCGACCAGTGGTCGAGGCTCGTCGACTGGCTGGAGGAGGACGCTCAGGGCCGCCGCCTGCACCGGCACCTCACTCAGGCGGCAGCGGAGTGGGAGACGGCGGCGCGCGATCCGAGCGAGCTCTACCGCGGGGCTCGCCTCGCTGGCGCGCTCGACTGGGTCGACGCTGCCGGTGACGACGCAGGACTGAACCGGCTCGAGCACGACTTCCTGGAGCAGAGCCGCAGCGCGTTCGCTCGCTCGAACCGGCGACTGCGCGGCCTGCTCGCGGCTGCCGTCCTCATGCTTGTCGCCGCCCTCGTTGCAGGTGGGCTGGCGCTCGTGGCGCGAGGGTCCGCAAGGCGCGAGGCGACCGCGGCGATCGCTCAGCGCCTCGGCGCACAGGCGCTGATCGACCCGAGCGTCGACCGATCGCTGCTGCTCGCACGGGAGGGCGTCAACCTCGACGACTCCGTCGCCACCCGCAGCAACCTGCTTGCCGCGCTGCTGCGCAGCCCCGCCGCGATCGGAGTTGCGCACGAGGGCAGCGACCGTCTGCTGGACGAGGCGCTTAGCCCCGATGGCCGCACGCTTGCCGTCCGCGGTGACGACGGCAGGATCGTCTTCTTCGACGCGCAGACGTTGCGTCGGCTGGGGAAAGCGCTGCCGGGCAGCGATCAGCTCGGCCTCATGGGAGCAACAGTCGGACCCCTGCACGCGCTCGCCTTCAGTTCCGACGGCAAGACGCTCGCGATCGGGAGCACGACTGGGCATCAGGCGACGCTCGACCTCGTCGACACCCGCTCCGATCGGACGCGGCACGCGGCGATCGATTCATCTATCCACACTGCGGATGTCGCGTTTTCCCCTGACGGGAGCACGGTCGCGGCCGGCGAGCCCGTGACCGGGATGGTGAGTCCACCCGACGAGGTGGTCGTCCTGCGTGACGCACGGACTGGCCGCAAGCGCGCGACCTCCGGGCCGATTGCGGCCGGGCGGCTTGCCGGCTATACGAGTGACGGCCGCTTCCTTCTCGTCACCAAAGGCGCCGGAGCTTCGCTCCTCCTCGATGCAGGCACCCTGAGGCCCGTGAAGACGATCGGGCTCGGCGGTGCTGCGGCGCTTTCGCCGACCGAGGATGAGGCGGCGTTCGGTCACCCCGACGGCAGCGTCACACTTCTCGACCTGAAGACCGGTGGAACGAGCACGCTGTCCGGGCGGGCGAGCGAAAACATCGAAGCCGCCAGCTTCAGCCCCGACGGCATGACGCTCGCAACCGCAGCCGACGACGGCACCGTCTCCGCCTGGAGCGTTCGCTCTGGAGCGTTGCGCGAGACCCTCGAAGGCCACTCCGCGGCCGTGCGGGAAGCGGTCTTCAGCCCCGACGGGCGAACTCTCTACACGGCCAGCTACGACGGCAGCGTCATTGCCTGGGATCTGGATGGAGCGCGCCGGCTGGGACAGCCGTTTCGATACACCTCCCGCACCGGCGGTGTCTCGACCTGGTCGGACGTGAGCGCGGACGGTTCGCTCTTCGCCCTGTCACCCGGGCCGAACCGTGTCGCTCTCTGGCGTTCCGGAACGCTGAGCCGTCTCGCCGTCCCACTGCGCGGCCCCGTCGGGGACGTGAGCGGGCTCGCCTTCAGCCGGGCCGGGAACCTAGTCGCGGCCGTCGGCAGCCTGAACGCTGTCCTCTGGAACGTCAGTACGAGGAAGATCGTCAGGATCGTGTCCGTCGGAGACCACGGTGCGGACGGGGTCGCGTTCAGTCCGGATGGTCGCACGCTGGCGATCGGGCGCGCCGACGGAATCGACGCTCTCTACGACCTTCGGACGGGGAAGGAGACAGCGAAGCTGATCGGCGCCGGAAGCACGGTCGACATCGACTTCAGCCCGGACGGCAAACTGCTCGCTTCGGCAAGCCTGACGGGGAGGACGACCCTCTGGAACGTCGCCCGGCGAAGCCGCGTGCGCGACCTGCCGGGCGCGGTCGCCGCCTTCGCGGTTCGGTTCTCGCCGAACGGAAAGCTCGTCGCCGTCGGCGACAGCTCGGGCGCAGTCGTCCTCTGGGACGCCGTCAGCGGGCGGCGCGTCGGCGAACCGCTCGTGGGACACGGCGGAGCGGTGAACTCGCTCGACTTCGATCAACACGGAAGGCTCGTGACCGCGAGCGAAGACGGAAAGCTCCGCCTCTGGGACGTCGTGACACGAAAACTGATCGGCGCGCCGCTACCCGGCTCGACCACCAGCGGCTCCGTCAGTTTCTTCCCGGACGGGAAGCACGTCCTCGGCGTCTTCAGCTCAGGGACCGGGATCCTCTGGAACGTTGATCCCGCCGCGTGGAAGGCGAAGGCGTGCAGCGTCGCCCGCCGCAACCTCACTCATGCTGAGTGGACCGAGTTCCTGGGCGGGCGGAGCTACCGCAACGTCTGTCCATAAGTCCGACGCCCGTGAGACGGCTCCGTCGCAATCTGTCCGCGGCGAGACCGCATCATCACCGCTGCTACTCGAGCTGGGTCTGAGCCGCTGAGCAGCCGACATAGTCCGAACCTCTCCACCGCGAGAGTGCGTCGTTGAGGGCTTGCTAACGCGCCTCCGTAGCCTTTTTTGGAACTCGTTGAGCTTTTTGGAACTCGCCCTCCTCCTCTCCTCCTCTCTCCTCTCCTCTCCTCCTCTCTCCTCTCCGGCTCCTCACTGGTGGCGTGCCCTGTTGGTCGGGCTGCAACGGGCTGACGAGGAACTACGCCCTCCGGCGGTCATTCTGTTCGAGAGGGTTGGCTTGACTTTTCACCCGACCGGAGGGAGTTCGTGATGGCGGCAATTTCCGAGCGGGAAAGCGGAAGATCGAGGCGGCAAACGCGTCCGGGAATACCCCGGTCGTCTTCATCCACGGACTCTGGGTGCTGCCGAGCAGCTGGGCCAGTTGAGCGGACTTCTTCAAGCAGGCCGGCTATGCGCCGCTGACGCCTGACTGGCCAGACGATCCGCAAACGGTTGAAGCGGCCCGGGCGAACCCGGATGTCCTTGCCAAGAAGACCTTGAAGCAGATCTCCGATCACACCACCGAGATCATCAATGCCTTGGACAAGAAACCAGCGGTGATGGGCACTCGACCGGGGGCCTGGCGGCGCAGATGCTCGCGGGCCGGGGCCTCTCAGCGGCCACGGTGGCAATCGACCCCGGGCCCTTCCGCGGCGTTCTGCCTCTGCCGGCCTCCGAACTCAGGGTGGCGGGCCCGTTGCTGGCCAACCCGCTCACGCGCGGCCGCGCGATCACGCTCAGGTTCGACCAATTCAAGTACGGCTGGGCTAACGCGCTGGACGAAAGGGAGGCGAAGGACGACACGTTCCACGTCGCCGCCTCCGGGATTGCACTCATGCAGATGGGCAACGCGAACCTAACCCGCGGACCGAGGCGAAGGTGAACACGAAGAACCCAGACCGCGGTCCCCTGCTGATCATCGAGGGCGAGAAGGATCACACGGTGCCGTGGGCGGTCGCGAACGCCGCCTACAAGCGGCAGAAACGGAACCCCGCCGTGACGGAGATCGTGAAGATGCCAAACCGAGGCCACGCCCTCACGATCGACCACGGCTGGCGCGAGGTCGCCCAGACGGCGCTCGACTTCGTCAAGCGATTCGCCTAAGCGGTCACTGCGCGGCGACGACGTCCTTACAAAGGCGGGCTTACCGGGACATGGACTGGCTGAGCCAGTCCTCAAAGCGGGTCGGGGCGATGCGTGCGTTGCCCACCGGGGTGAGGGAGTGGTCCTCGAGCTCTGTGCCGAAGTAGCGGGCGTGGACATCGGCCGTCACAGGACGCGGGTCGTGCTTGGCGCTGAGAACGCGCCGGGCGAGCTCGTCGAGCCGAAATTGCTCGGGACCGGCGAGCTCAACGATCCCATTCACCGGTTCGCTCACCGCGACCTCGGCCAGTGCGGCCGCCACGTCGTCGGCCGACTCCGGCTGGACGAACACGGGCGCCAGGCGGACGGTGTCCCCGTCGGTGCTCGAGTCAGCGATGCCGCCGATGAACTCAAAGAACTGCGTCGCGCGGAGGATCGTGAAAGGCACGGGCCCAGCCTTCACCGACTCCTCCTGCGCGACCTTCGCACGGAGATAGCCGCTTTCGGGGAGTCGGTCCGCGCCGACGATCGACAGCGTGACATGGTGCTTTACGCCGGCGGCGGCTTCCGCGGCCAGGATGTTCCGCGCCGAGGTCTGGAAGAAGTCCATGACTGCTGCGTCGTCCCACACTGGCGCGTTCGAGACGTCGACGACGACCTGGGCACCCTCGAGCGCCTCGGCCAGCCCCTCGCCGGTGATGGTGTTGACGCCCGTGTCGGGTGACGCCGCGAGCGGATCGTGGCTGGCCTCGCGCAGTTTCTCGACGAGCTTCGACCCGATTAGGCCGGTTCCGCCGATGACAACAATCTTCATCTCGTCTCCTTTCGCTTGCGATCCGACTCACCCAGGTGCGGCCGGTTCCTCTGTTATGCATGGACGCCGCTCGTCATCGTAGTGGGGACAATCGTCTTCCTAACAGGCGAGCACGCTCATCCTTGATCTCGGCTGCGGTTCTTGATCGAGGCTGGCAGAAGCTCGGGTGGGAGAGTGGCCGGAAACGCGGCGACGATGAAGGCGAAGAGGCAGAAGACGCCGAGCGTATGCGCCCAAGCTGCGTCGGCGACGGTGAGGAATCCGATCCCGGCCACGAAGCAAGCGATCGCGAGCCGCGGCAACAGCCCTTGTGCGAGGACGGTCAGCAGAGTCCGCGCCTGGGCGGGCCGCTCGGGCACGCTCTCGCGACGGCCGAGGTCTCCGCCGAGCACGAGTCGGAAGAGCAGCGCGAGCGAGGGAAGAGGATCACCGCTCCCGCGAGCACGGAGACAGTCACAGCCACGAGCGTGTCTCGGCCTGCGGCCGCGTCTCGAACTGTCAGTCCCTCGAGGAACACCGGCGATTGCGCAAGTGCCCAGCCGGCGATGATCGCGGCGACGGCGAGCGCCGCGGTGTAGCGGGATGCCTCGTAGCGCTTCCACCAGACGAGCGCGAGCGTCGCGCAGCCGGCAACGATCGACGCGATCAGGCCGATCGGCCCCCTGCCCTCGACGAGATGGTGGTAGAGCGGCTGCGCGTCGGAGTGGAGCACGGCCACACCCGCGGGCGCGATCGCCCCGCTGACGAGACCGGCCGCGAGCCCGCGATTGCGGAACTTCCGCTCGAGCGCCGGTTTGCCCAGCCGCGCGGCGTCCGCGCAGAGGAAGACGGCGGCGAGGTACGCGGCGGTTACGACGGCGAGGGCGGCAACGCGATCTGCGAGGCGAACTCGCCCGCAGTGGGCAGTCCAGAGCCAATGGACTGCCCGAACGTCGTCGCCGGCAAGAACACCTGCGGCTGATCCGACGAGCGGCGGCGGGCTCCGGGGCCCGCCGCCGCCTCACCTCGCTCGAAAACACGCGCGTGACCGGGAACGTCCTGACCGGCAGCCGAGCCAACTTGATGGTCGCCGCCGGTCAGCTTCCCTTCTTGCCCGCTCTCGGGCGCTGCGGTGGGTTCTGACGACGTTTACGGATGCAGCCTGTCGGCAACCCAGCCGTCAGCGAACAAAAAGGAGGCCGACGCACGATGGCCGATGAAAAGGCACGGGAAATTGTCGATCAGGACGAATCGCAGAATGGGACCGACGATGGCGGCCGGTCCCGTCTGGCGGCGCTGACAAGCAAGGAAATCCTGCTTCCGGCTGCCGCGACCGCGGCTGCCGCGGCGGCGGCTGGGCTGGCCGCGAAAAAAGGCCCAGACTTGATGAAGATGCTCGGAGGCGAGGCGGGCGACGAAGCCGAGAAGCTCGGCCGCAAAGGGGCTGAAGGGGCGAAGCAGCAGTTCGCCTCGGGCAGGGGGATCGCCGGCAAGGCCGCCTCGAAGCTGCTCGGCGGCGGAGGTGACGGAGGCGGTCAGAGCGGCGGCAAGACACGGCGCTTGCCGATCCAACGCTGGACCGACGTCGCGGTTCCGGTTGAGAAGGCGTACAAGACCTGGACACAGTTCGAGGAATTTCCGAAGTTCATGCACCGCGTTCTCGACGTCGATCAGGAGGAAGACAACAAGATCCATTGGCGCGAGAAGATCTGGTTCAGCACGCGCGAGTGGGACGGTGAGATCACCGACAAGAGGCAGAACGACCGGATCGCCTGGAAGTCCGTCAGCGGTACGCAGCACTCGGGCGTGATCAGCTTCCACAGGCTCGACAAGAACCTGACCCGGGTGCTGGTCACCGTCGACTTTGTGCCCTCCGGGATGATCGAGAAGATGGCCTCAGGAATGCGCTTCGTGAAGCGCGCCGTCGAGGCGGATCTCGCTCGGTTCAAGGCGTATGTCGAGTTCGGCGACGCGAAGGGGCTCGAGTACCGCGCCCAGCCCGAAGAGATGGAGCAGCATCGCGAGGGCGACGACGAAAGCGGGAAGGACGCCGCCCAGGGTCGGGGCGAGTCAGGGGACGAAAAGAAGCTGAGTTCCGAGGACGAGAATCGGGACCGCGACTCCGAACGGCAGGAGCGTGAGAATCGGCGCCACGAGCGACGTGAGGCGCTCGCCTCGAGCTGACAATGGCCGCCGCCGTCGCAGCAGCCCGGATACTCGGTAAGAGCCGCACCCTTTCCGTCTTCGGCGGGCTGGTCGCGCCGGCGGGACTCGTGAATGAGATCCGACGGCGTCAGGAAAGGACGGAGGGCTGATCGTGGCGATCGCAACGCAAGGAACTGCCAGCAACTACCTCCAGCGGGCGCCCAGCCCGAGCGGGCTGGCGGACGTCATCGACCTGATCCTGGACAAGGGCCTGGTCATCGACGCCTACGTGCGGATCGCAGTGATCGGGATCGAGTTGATCACGATCGACGCACGCATCGTGATCGCGAGCGTCGACACCTATCTGCGCTTCGCCGAGGCGGTCAATCGGCTCGACCTGACACAGACGGAGCTCGCCGGCCTGCCGGAGCTCACCGAGAAAGGAGCCGAGAAGGCGACCGAGGGCGCGATCGAGGGAGCCGAGGACAAGATCACGCCCGACAGCTCCGGCCTGCGGACGGCCGCCAAGGGGGCGGCCGCTGCCGCAGCGGTGGGAGCGGCGGCGGTGGCGGCGCGGGAGCTTGCCTCGCGCGTGGGCGGAGACAACAAGAGCGATGACACCGGAGACGAGGGATGACCCATGGCCAAAGAGCCTTCGACCGTTGCTGAGGAAGCCGGCGGGAGCAGCTTTTTCAAGGAACTGTCGAGCGCGGCCGCCAAGAAGGCGCTCACCCCAGTGCTGGCGGCCGCTGCAACGGCGGGTACGTCGTATCTGACCCGCAAGACAACCGAGATCTGGCAGCAGGACGTGCTTCCGAAGGTGCGCGAGAAGGGCGGCGGCAAGGCAATCGCCAAGCAAGCGCTCGGGAAAGTCGCGGACCGTCTGAGCGGGTCGCCCGCGCGGCTGCTCGCCGAGCTTGCTGAACGGTTGGGGGACGCAGCACCGAACCAGCCGCACGCGGCTCGACCTTCGACCGAAAAGAGCGGTACGGCCGAGCCAGAGGACGGCGCTTCGACGGCTGAGCCCGAGGCAAAGCGCGAAGAGGAGCGCAAGCAACGGCAACAACGCCGACACCAGCGTCAGAAGGCGCTCCAGAAGTCGGCTTCGACCTAAGGAGAGCCATGGCTATCGCAACCCAAGGAACTGCCAGCAACTACCTCCAGCGGGCGCCCAGCCCGAGCGGGCTGGCGGACGTCATCGACCTGATCCTGGACAAGGGGCTGGTCATCGACGCCTACGTGCGGATCGCGGTGATCGGGATCGAGTTGATCACGATCGACGCACGCATCGTGATCGCGAGCGTCGACACCTATCTGCGCTTCGCAGAAGCGGTCAATCGGCTCGATCTGACACAGACGGAGGCCGCCGGGCTGGCGGAGCTCCGGGACGGCGGGGGGAATGGCGATGGCAAGGCGAAGGGCATGGTCGAGGGAGCGAAGGACGCGTTCTCCGGTGAGGGCAACCGCGAGAAAGAGCGCGCGAAGGGCCGTTGAGCCGTGCCGCTCGAGAGTCCCATCATCGGCGGCGCGGGTGCTTCGACGGCGACCGCTCTTTACCTGTACGGCGTCACCTGGGCGGAAGCTGCGCGCCCGCAGCCGCGCGCGGGCGTCCATGGAGAGTCGGTTGACTCCGTCACCTATCGCGAGCTCGCAGGTCTGACGAGCAGCGTTGAGTCGACGAAGCTGCCTGCGAAGCGGCGCGACCTGCTCAGGCATGCCGAAGTTCTCGGCACCGCGCTCGAGCACGGCACCGTCCTTCCGCTTCGCTTCGGCGTGGTCTTCGAGAACGGCACCGCGCTCGTCGAGGATTTCCTGCTCCCCCGCTACAACGAGCTCGTCCAGCTTCTCCGTCAATTCGAAGGCCGCGTCGAGCTGAGCGTGAAAGCGTTCTTCAGGGAAGAGGCGATCCTCGCCGAGATCGTCCAGGCCAATCCGCGGATCGCGCGGCTCCGCGAGGCGACGCGCGACGGCTCCGACGGCTCGACGTATCCGCTCAGGCTGGAGTTGGGCGAACGAGTCGCCGGCGAGCTCCAGCGACGGACGCTGCGTGACCGGCAGGCGCTTCTCGATCGCCTCTCCCGGCTGGCCCTGGACGTGCGGGTCGATCAGCAGCCGATCGAGCACCAGGTCCTCGGGGCGTCCTTTCTCGTCGAGCGCGAGCGGGTTGCGGCGTTCGACGACGCCATGAACGAGCTTGCACAGCAACAGGCGGAGCGAATGCATTTCAAGTATCTAGGCCCGCTGGCGCCACACAGCTTCGTGGGTCTCGACGCGGAGCGACGCTGATGGGCCTGTTCACCGGGCTGCTGACGCTGCCGCTCGCACCCGTCCGCGGGACCGTTTGGATCGCTGAGCAGCTGGCCGCGGAAGCCGAACGCGAGCTTCAGGACGAGCGGTCGGTGCGGCGGCAGCTCAGGGAGGCCGAACGGCAGTTCGAGCTCGGTGCCATCACAGCCGAGGAGTACGAAGCGATCGAGGACGAGCTGCTCGCACGACTCGAAGAGGAGAAGTCCTAAGTGGCCGAGCCCACGGAAGCGCAGCGCAAACGATCGCAGGGGCGCGAGCGGCGCCGGAGTCAAGCTGCTGCCGCGGAGAATCGGGCAGGCGACGGCGTCGTCGAGGAAAGCGAAGAGCCGCTCGAGGCGGTCAAGCACGCTGCCAAGGTCGCGGCCGCAGGAGCGGCGGTCGGCGCAGCCGCAGCGGCGGCGCGAGCGCTCACGTCCCGCAGCGACGACGAGCACGAATCAGAGCCGGCCGCGGAGGCCGAAGAGGCGCCGGCAGCCGAACAGGAGTCGCAGAAGGGCGAACCCGGTCCGCGAAACGACGAACCCGCAGCGGAGGCCGAGGAAGCGTCGCAGACCGAACAGGAGTCCCCGGAGCCCGAGCCCAGCCCGAGGCGCGCGAAGGCCTCGGAGAGGGCTCCGGCCGCCTTCGCGGCAGACGGAGACGAAAGCGAAGAACCGGTTCGAGGTGCGTCTCCGGACGAGGCAACCCAGACGGTCGAGCGGGCTCGCCGGCAGCTTTCGGCTTTGCTGGCACATCCAGTCGAGTCGGTCTCCGCGTTCGAGCGCACGCACGACGGCTGGCTCGTGACGCTCGAAGTCGTCGAGGTTTCCCGGATCCCGGAATCGACCGACGTGCTCGCGTCCTACGAGGTCGAGCTCGACGAAGACCGGAACCTCAGGCGGTACGCGCGGGTGCGCCGCTACGTCCGTTCGCAGGCCGATCGGGGGGACCAGCAGTGAGCAGCCGCGAGCTCGACGATTATCGGTCGGGGCAGCCGGCGCAGCTCGCCGACGTACTCGAGCGCGTGCTGGACAAGGGAATCGTGATCGCCGGTGACATCCAGATCAACTTGCTCGACATCGAGCTCCTGACGGTGAAGATCCGGTTGCTGATCGCGTCAAGCTCGAGGAGGCAGCGGGCCTGCCGACGTCGGAGCAGCAGGAGTCTTCCGATTGATCGCGCCCACCGCCACGCTCCCCCGTAAGGGCCTTGGTTGGTATCTCTACGGCGTCGCAGCCGCCGATGAAGCGTCTGCGCGGCTGGGCGCCGGGCTTGCTGCCGGTGCCGCGCAGGAGGTCGAGCTCGTCACGGAAGGGCCTCTGGTCGGGGTGGCGAGCCGTGTTTCGCTGGAGGAGTTCGACGAGCAAGCGCTGCCCGACCGGCTGAGTGACGCGACCTGGCTCGAGCAGAAGATCCGCACTCACGAGCACGTCCTAGAGCGGGTGCTCGAACACGCGTCGGTCGTGCCGTGTCGCTTCTGCACCGTCTACCGAGGCGAGGTCGAGCTCCGGCGCTTTCTCTCGGAGCGCGGCGAGGCGCTCGAAGCCGCGCTCGATCGTGTCCGGGGAAGGGTGGAGGTCGGCGTCAAGGCGTTCGTCGATCGCGACCGCTTCGCAGCGGGGCGGGCCAGGCAAAACGACGACATCCGGCAGCTCGAGGCTCAGGCGTCGACTGCGGAGGGCGGGCGCGCCTACCTGGAGCGCCGCCGCCTCGAGCAACTGGTCGCCTCGGAGCTGGAGCGTTTCCGGGGCGAAGCAGCCGACCGAATTCATACCCGCCTGCTGTCCGCTGCCGAGGACGGCCTCGTCCTGCCGCTGCAGGCCCCCGAGCTCTCGGGGCGCGCCGAGGAGATGGTCTTCAACGGCGCCTATCTCGTGACCGCGGACCGAGTCGGCTTCGAGGAGGCCCTTGGCTCGCTTGCCCGGGACATCCGAGACGACGGCATCGACCTCGAGCTCACGGGCCCATGGCCTGCGTACAACTTCGTGCCGGAGGAGCTCGGTGCGGGATGAGCATGAGCGAGCAGCAGACGTTGAAGCAGCAGGTGACGCTCCTCGAGCTCGTCGACCGCGTCCTCAACAAGGGAGTCGTCGTGTCCGGCGACATCACGCTTTCTGTTGCCGGCGTCGATCTCGTCTACGTCGGGCTCCGCGTCCTGCTCTCGTCTGTGGCAACTCTCGAAGAGCCGCGCGAGCGAATCTCAGCCGCAGGTGCGGCGCCATGATCCATCTCTACGGCGTGGTCGAGGAGCTGGAAGCGCTGCCGCCGGTCGACGGCGTCGGGGCGGAGCCGCTCGAGCGCCGCCGAATCGAGGGGCTCGAGCTCGTTGTCAGCCGCACGGCCCTCGAAGGAAGCGATGTCACCCAGGCAGCGGTCTTGTCGCACGCCAACGTCGTCGAGGCGCTGATGGCCCGAAGCGGCGCCGTCCTGCCTGCCCGGTTTGGTCACGCGTTCTCGGACGAGCACGAGCTCGCCGCCGCGGTGAGGACCAAGGCCTCTGCGCTCGCTCGCGGCCTTACCCTCGTCCGGGGCTGTGTCGAGTTCGGCCTTCGAGTGCTCGGCGACGATAAGGCGCCCGAGAACGGATCCCGCGAGCTCTCGGGCCGCGACTACATGCGGGCCCGGCTCGCGGAGGAGCAGGCCCGCTGGCGACTCGCCGAGGAGCTGCACGAGCCGCTCGCTCGGTTGTCGCGTGCGAGCGCTCGATTCGGCGGCGCGTCGTCCGACCTGCTTCAGTCCGCCTACCTCGTGCCCCGTCAGGAGGTCGATGTCTTCGGCGAGCACGTGCGCCGGTTCGAGGCTGCGCACCCGCACCTGACGATCGTCTGCACCGGACCGTGGCCGCCGTACACCTTCGCGGCCAACGGGGAGGAGGACGCGTGAACGCGAGGCACGAGCCGATCGACAAACTGTTGACGGGCGGTGACCTCGAGCGAATTGCCGGCGACCTCGAGCACCTGCCGGAAGCGTTTCCCCGCCGCGTGAACGCGGATCCGGAGCAGGTCGAGCGCGGCCTCGCACAGCTCGTATTGACGCTCGTCGAGCTGCTGCGCCAGCTGATGGAGCGGCAGGCGCTGAGGCGCATGGACCTGGACACGCTGACCGATGAGCAGGTCGAGCGCATGGGGGAGACGTTCATGAAGCTCGACCAGCGAATGCAGGAGCTCAAGAAGCATTTCGAGCTGGAGGACAGCGACCTCAACATCAATCTCGGGCCGCTCGGAAACCTGCTGTGAGGACTGGAATGAAACCGGGCGCGGTGGGGATAGTCGGAAACAGACATCGACTGAAAGGAGAACGAGGATGGCTTCACTGAAGGACGTCGAGCAAGTCGCCGACGACCTGTCGGCTCTGGTCGATCAGCTGCGCAGGGAGATCAAAAACAACGCCAGCTTCGACAGGCTCGTCCAGCTCGCCGATGAGATCAGCGAGCACGCCGACGAGGCCGCGGGCACCTTCAGCACGGTCAACGACGCGCTCATGAGTCGGCTGAACGAGCTCAAAGGCGGAACCCGAGGCTCGGGCAGCGGGAGCGTTTCCGGCTCTGCCCGCGCGAAAGCACGCTCATAGCCAGACACCGAGGAGGGATGATGGCAATCGAGGAAGATCAGCAGGAATCGCAGCACGGCGGTGACGGACCCGGAAAGGGCACCGCTGTCAAAGCGGCTGCAGCGGCCGCGGCCACGAGTGTCGCGGCCCTGGCGGCGAAGAAGGCGATGTCGCATCGCGGTTCGAACTCGGGCAACGGCAACTCGGGATCGGGTGGCGACGTCGGCTCCGTTCTCGGCTCGGTCCTTTCGGGCGGGTGGGACGCGGCGCGCGATGCGCTGATCCCCGCTGCCGAGGACGCCGCAGGGGCCGCGGGCGAGTACCTCGCCACGAAGGGACCGGAGATCGTCCGCGATCGAATCGTCCCGCGCTTCATCGAATCGTTCAACGAGGCGCACAGCGCGAGCTGACGCTGCAAACGCGAGACCGGAGGTCGAGATGGACAATGAGAACGAAAACGAGAACGAGAACGAAGGTATGTCGACCGGTAAAAAGGTCGTCGCCGGCGCGGCTGTAGGCGTAGCGGTTCCCGCAGCCGTCGGCGTCGCGAAGAAGCTACTCGGAAGCGGGGACGACCAGGAGGACGAAGGGAACGCCCAGGCTGAGCGCTCCGGCCCAGCCGCGCGCAAGTCCACGAGTTCTGCCGGGAGCCGATCGTCGTCGGCGACCCGACGAGGGAGCTCGTCGTCGAAGCGGTCGAGCGGTCGCAGCAGCGCGAGCAGCAACCGGAGCCGCAGCGGCTCGTCCGGCGGGAAGAGCCGGTCCCGTACGACCGCTAGCTCGTCGCGCGGCAGGTCGGGCGGCTCGTCCTTGGGCGGAAGCAATCGGACGAAGGAGCAGCTCTACAACCAGGCGAAACGGTTGAAGATCGAGGGCCGCTCCACGATGAACAAAGCACAGCTCGAGCGCGCGATCAACCGCGCACGTTCGTAGAGCAGGGACGGGCCCGCGCGTTTCGGCGCGGGGGCCCGAGCTCGCCCTTCCGAGCTCGCCCTTCTTCTCTGCGCAAAACAGGGCCGCGAGCGCGATTCTCGTCTGCCCAGAAGGTAAAGCGGCGTCGTCGCGAGCAACGTCTCCGGCGAGATTTCGCGGAGGATGAACTCGTCGTAGCCAAAGAGGCTCGCTGCGACCGCGGAGATCGTCCGCGCTCCGTCGAGCGGTGTCAGGTGCCCCTTCTCGACGCCGCCTTGAATCTCCTTCACAAGCCGCTGCGCGACCTGCCATTTCGGCTCGATCGTGCGCCCAAAGTCGGCCGGCTTCATCGAGGCGAACTGCTGGACGAGAGATGGTGTGACCGTTGCCGCCATTGAAAACCTCCCTTCAAGGTCGGAGAACGGTTCGGCGACAAGCTAACAAGGGCCGGGCCGGCGAGAGGCCATTTTCCCGCTTTTTGCAGAATCCGATTTTCCTGCAAAATCCATAAAAAGCTGCCGTGACGCCACTCAGTTGAGGTGCCTCGCGATGTCCCCTCTCGAACCGCTGAGCAGCCGAAATAGGCGGAGCCTCTCGACCGCGAGGGTGCCTCGTAGATTGAGACCCCCGCCGCGCCCCGGCCGTTCGCACACGACCGGGGCGTCACGGTTCGTCGTTTATGGAGAGATCTTCGCCAGGTAGGTGTTGTCCTTGTCCGTCGCCGTGGTCTTGGAGAAGAACGACGTGAAGGTCGTGCCGATCGAGTCCAAGCCCTCGTAGTCGCCGAGGAAGTAGCCGCCGGCGGTCGCGGCGTTCTCGATGTCGAACGGTCCGCTGACATGGTTCTCCGCCCAGTTCGCTGGATCAGTGCAGTCAGTGGTTGCATGGCAATGGATGAACCACTGGTCCGTCGGGAGCCCGGGGGCCGGAGTGTTGTTGCGGAAGTCGTAGTAGGTGACTCCGACCGTGCCGTCGCTTGCCACATGGACCGACGGCGTGAAGGCCTGGACGTCGCCCGGCGACTGGTCGATCCGCGACAGCGGCGACCAGGTTAGTCCGCCGTCGGTGGACTCCGTGAAGACGACGGTGCTGTGGAACGTCGACTTGACCTTCTCGCTGCCGAAGCTATCCCCCCAGACGGCGTAGAGGTTGCCGTAGCCCGGGCTCGTCGGGTTGAGGTCGGCGGCGATGTCCGGCAAGCCGCCTCCCGCCCGCACGGAGCTACCCGTGTCCGGGTCGAACACCCGCACCGCACGCTCCGGGGCCACTTCGATGGGCTCCGACCAGGTCGCCCCACGGTCTGTCGAGCGCTGCACCTGGATGTCGAATCCGGGGACGTTCTTCCCGGAGCCCTGGAGGGAGTCGAAGATATCGACGAGGGTCCCATCGGGTAGCACTGCGATCTGATTGCCGATCGTGCCTGCGTTGTTGGTCCGTTTGAAGATGGCCCGCGCCGGCTCCCAGCTCTGGCCGCCGTTGGTGGTGCGAGAGAACAGCGTGTCGCCACGGAACGCAAAGGAGTGTTCGGCGTTGACGCTCTCGGCCTCGCCCGGCTTCCGGAGGCGGTCCCACACCGCGTAGACGTAGTTCGAGTTGAACGGGTCGGCGGTGATGGACTCCTTGTCGTTGAAGAAGAAGGGAGCTACATCCGCGTCACCTGTGTCTCGGACGAGCGTCACCGGGTTGCTCCAGGTGTCGCCGCCATCGGTGGACTTGCTCACCAGAACCCCGCTGCCCGTGGTCGAGGTGGGGCCGATGAAGGTGAGCGAGAGGCTGATGAAATACGCGTCACCGTTGGGGGAGAAGGTGACCCAGGGGTCCGAGGCTCGCTGGAAGTCCCCGCCGTTCGTAACGGTCCCGCCGGCGCAGCTACTGAAGTGCGGATGCGTGGAGCTCCAGGTCAACCCGCCGTCGTGGGTGACCGCCGCCGCCAGTCCGCGGGCCCCACCGAAGGTGTACCGGTCCTGTTGGTAGACGCCGATGATGTTGTCCGAGTCCGTGGGGTTCACCGCGACCCAGGGCTCGAGCTCGGTGTTCACGTAGTTGGTCTCCCCAGGGATCAAGAACCCCGAGATGTCGCAGGAGGCGAAGGGGCTGTTGCCATTGGCCGGCGGGCTGGGGGTGCCCGAAGCCTGATACACGACCGTCGTCGCGTACGGTCCCGCAGACGCTGGGGCGAGGGGAATGAGAAGAATCAACAGGGCCGCAAAAACCGCGGCCGCCGCTCGAGGGATGCCTTTCCGCATATAGCACCTCCTTCGGATCGAACCGAAAACCGCGGGGCATCTTGCGGGCATAGCCTCGGCGATGTCAAGCAGCGCCAGCAGCTTTCCGCGCCCCGCGGATCCGGGCCACCGGATCTTCGCGTTGACTCGGCTTCAAGAACACCGTAGTGTCGCTTCAGTTTTCCTTCGACGGGGTCTAAGGAGATCTGGATGCCGTCGAGCGCACCCGACGTCTCAACTGAAATCGATGTCGGGGAGCGACTCCAGGCCGAGCGGTCGGGCCTCAGCGAGAGCTTCCTGAGCCAGGTCGAACGCGGGCGCGCCAGCGCGAGCATCGCCTCGCTGCGGCGAATTGCCGACGCGCTCGGCGTCACGATGGCCGACCTGTTCGAGCCGGACGGTCTGCCCGGGCCGCGGGTGCTCAAGCGTGACGCGAGACCGGCCCTCTCCTTCGGCGTCCTCGGCCGCAAGCTGCTGCTGACTCCCGGGCCGCTGCATCACCTCGAGGTCTTCGCGGGCGAGCTCGAGGTGGGAGGGTCGACGGGTGAGGAGGCCTACGCGCACGGCGACTCCGAGGAGCTCTTCGTCGTCCAGTCCGGAACAGTGCAGCTCGAGCTCGGCGGCGAGCTCTTCGAGCTCGAGCGCGGGGACAGCATCGTCTATCGCAGCTCTACGCCGCACCGCGTCTCGAACACCGGCCAGGAGCTCGCCGAAGTGATGTGGATCGTCAGTCCGCCCAGCTACTAGGGGGAAGAAGGAGGAGACGAGATGGACAAGCACGAGGAGACGGAGAAACGGCTCAGCCGAGAGCAGCTCCTGAAGCTCACGGCCGCCGCGGGAGGAGCGACCCTCCTGGGAGGCCGTTTCGACACGGCGCAGGCAGCGATCGAGCGGTTGGGCGCCGAGTCTGGCCGGCTACAGGTGCTCGACTGGCCGGGCTACGGCAATGACGGCGGCCAGGCCATGTTCGCCCGCTACGTGAAGACCCACCCGAACAACAAGCCGCAGTTCACTCAGATGACCAGCGAGTCCGACGCGCTCGGCCGGATCCACGCGGGGTTCAAGCCTGACCTTTTCCGACCGTACGTCGGCTGGGTCAAGTATTTCGCGACCAGCGGCCTCGTCCAGCCCTGGGACACGAAGCAGATCTCGAACTTCAAGCACCTCAACCCGTTCATGGTCAAGGCCGGCCAGTACAACGGCAAGCAGTACGGGATCCCGGACGACTGGGGCTTCGACGCGATCCTCTACCGCAGCGACAAGGTGCACCCCAAAGCCCGCTCGTGGGGCCTGCTGTTCGACGAGCGCTAAAAGGGCAAGATCGCCTGGTTCGACGATCTCGAGATGCTCACGATCGCCGGCCTCTATCTCGGCTTCGACAAGCCGTGGCGGCAGTCCGACGCGGAGCTCAAGAAGTCCCAGAAGCTGCTGATGTCGAAGAAGCACCTCGTCCGGTTGATCTGGTCCTCGGAGACGAACCTCTGGGAGGCCTTCGGGTCAGGCGACCTCTGGATCGCCTACGCGTGGCCCAACGACTGGGTGCAGATGAAGAAGAAGAAGCTTCAGGTCGTCTACATGCGTCCCAAGGAGAAGCCGATCGCCTGGGTGGGCATGTTCATGCTCCTGAAGGACTCGAAGCGGCCACACCTCGCACACTCGTACGTCAACGCTTGGAGCTCGGCCCGCTCGGGGAAGTGGCTCGAGGACAACTACGGCTACGGCCATGCGAACACGCTCGCACGGCCGTCGTCGAGTGCTCTGCTCAAGGCGCTTCAGCTCACAAATCCGAAGGCGGTGACCGAGCCGAGCGCACACCTCGACCGCGACATCCCGCGCCGCGCTCTCTACGCCAGGATGTGGGAAGAAGTGAAAGCCTCCTGACGCGGGGTCAGTAAGAAACGTGACGCTCGTCGACGCCGGCAGCCCGCCGGAGCTCGTCCCCCGGCCGAGGCGGCTGCGGCTCGACCTGACGACGCCGGCGCTGCTCGGCCTGCCGCTGGCCTGGCTGGCCGTCTTCTTCCTCGTGCCGATCGCGATTGTCGCGGCGTACAGCTTCGACGTGTACTCCCTGAACTCAGGGCCGCACGGCTTCACGCTGACCGCCTGGCACGACTTCCTGCACAGCTCGGTCTACCTCAAGCTTTTCTGGAAGTCCGTGAAACTGTCGCTGACGGTCTCGGCGATCATCGTGTTGCTCGCCTATCCGCTCGCGTACTACCTGGCGCTCTCCGGCACGAAGCGCAAGTACATCCTCTTGCTTCTCCTGATCGCGCCGTTCCTGACGAGCTATCTGCTGCGGGTGCTGGCCTGGAAGGTGATCCTCGGAAACCAGGGCGCGGTCAACACATTCCTCTTCTGGACCGGGCTCCGGTCGCCCGACCACCCGCTCTCCCAACTCCTCTACAGCAGGTTCGCGGTGATGCTGGTGCTCGGCTACATCTGGCTCCCGTTCGTGGCCCTTCCGATCTTCGTCTCGCTCGAGAGCCTCGACCGGCGGCTGCTCGAGGCGGCGAGCGATCTCGGCGCCAGCCGCCTGCAAGCCTTCCGGCGGGTAACGCTGCCGCTCTCGTTGCCCGGCGTCGTCGCGGCGTTCCTCTTCGTCTTCATCCCGACGCTCGGCGAGTTCGTCACGCCGTCGCTGGTCGGGGGTGCAAGCGGCTACCTGTACGGCAACCAGATCGTCGACTTGTTCGGCACCGGCTTTCCCGACTGGGAGACGGGCTCGGTGCTCGCGATCTTCCTTCTCGGCGTCGTCGCGATCCTGACCGTGGTCTTCGCGCGCTTCCTCCAGCCCGCGGAGGTGACCGTCGACTGATGGACGTCGCGCTCTCGAAGAACGGCGCACGGCTGCTGAGAGCCTTCTTCGCTCTCATCGTGCTCTTTCTCTACGCGCCGATCGTCATCCTGCTGATCTTCTCGTTCAACAACTCGGAGGTGCCCTCGTTCCCGCTCTCCGGGTTCACTCTCCACTGGTACCACGAGTTCCTCTCGAACTCGGACCTCAAAGGCGCGCTCGAGACGAGCGGGATTATCGCGGCCCTCTCCAGCACGGGGGCAGTCGTGCTCGGGCTGCTCGCGGCGATGGCGCTCACGCGTCGCCGCTTCCGGGGGAAGGCCGCCGTTTCCGCGCTGCTTCTCAGCCCGCTGGTGATCCCCTACGTCGTCTTCGGCATCTCTCTGCTCCTGCTCTTCCACACGATCGGTGTGCCGCGGTCGGTCCTGACCGTGGTGATCGGGCACATCGTCATCAGCGTGCCTTACACGCTTCTCGTCCTCGTTCCGCGTCTGAACCAGATCGACATCTCGCTCGAGGAGGCGGCGTTCGACCTCGGTGCAAGCCGGCTGCGGACGTTTCGCTCGATCACGCTGCCGCTGATCCTGCCCGCGATTCTCTCCGCCTTCCTGATCGCGTTCACGACCTCGTTCGACGAGTACGCGGTCGCATCGTTCGTCGTCGGCACGCGGGCGACGTTCCCGATCTACCTCTACTCCGCGCTCCGTTTCCCGAGCCAGCTGCCGCAGGTGATCGCGGTCGCGGTGGTCGTGCTCGTCCTCTCGCTTGCCGTGGTCGTCGCCGCGGAGGTCGGCCGGAGGATCGCGGAACGGCGCTTCGCCTCGCTCGAAAGCTCCGGCTAGAGCGCGCCGTCGCCGAGCAGTGAGGCCTGCTCGGGCTCCCAGGACAAAGCCACGCGTGAGCCGGGCTCGAGCGGGGCAAGCGACTCGTCCGCGAGCCGGTGGGAGACGAGACGGCCGGCCGGCGTGTCTACGTGGAATTGCGTGTACATCCCGAGGAACACGATCTCGGCGACGGTGCCCTCGAGCCGCGAGCCGCCGTTGAGTATCGGGGATCCCGCCGGCTCGATCTGCACCCGCTCGGGGCGTACGGCGACACGCACCGTCTCGCCGGGCCGACGGCCGCCGCCGACCGGGACGACGATCCGCTCCACCTCTCCGAGCCGCATGACGGCGTTCTCTCCGACGAGCTCGTCGATCCTCAGGTCGAGCGCATTGAGCGAGCCGATGAAGTCGGCCACAAAAGCAGTCAGTGGGCGCTCGTAGATCTCGCGGGGGCTGCCGATCTGCTCGACGCGGCCGCCGTTCATGACCGCGATCCGGTCGGACATCGCGAGCGCCTCTTCCTGGTCGTGGGTGACGTAGACGAAGGTCGTCCCGAGCGTGCTCTGGATGCGCTTGAGCTCCAGCTGCATTTGCTTTCGCAGCTTCACATCCAGTGCGCCGAGCGGCTCGTCGAGGAGCAGCGCCGCCGGGCGGTTGACGAGCGCTCGCGCCAGCGCCACCCGCTGTTGCTGCCCGCCGGAGAGCTGTCGTGCCCGCCGGCGGTCGAGTCCCTCGAGCGAGACGACGCGCAGCATCTCCTGGACGCGCTCGCTGTGCTCGCTCCGCGGGACGCGTTTCACCTTGAGGCCGAAAGCGACGTTGTCGTAGACGGACATGTGCGGGAAGAGCGCGTACTGCTGGAAGACCATGTTCACCGGGCGGCGGTTCGCGGGAACCTCGGTCACGTCGTTCCCCTTCAGGACGATGCGGCCGGCGTCGGGGAGCTCGAAGCCCGCGACCATCCGTAGCGTCGTCGTCTTGCCGCAGCCGCTCGGCCCGAGCAGCGAGAAGAACTCGCCCTCGGCGATCTCGAGCGAGACATCGTCGACTGCAGCATGCGAGCCGAAGCGCTTGCTGACGCCGACGAGGCCGATCGCCGCGCGCGGCAGCTCCTCAGGCATCCTCCGCCGAGTCTATTGCGTTCGCGGCGTGGTCTCCACCGGCTCTGGGGGATCACGGCATTCGTTGCGTTGTTGACGTCTCGAGAACAGCTGGTCCAACTTGTGCACGCGATGCCACACCGTCTGCAGGATGTCGACCTGCGTCTGGTCGACAGCCTCGTGGTGCCCGCGAGCCTGCATGACGTCGACGGCAGGTTCGTGCATGTGAACGAAGCCGCCGAGCGGGCCTCCGGCCTCTCGAGGACGAAGTTGCTGGGCCGTCACTTCACCGATCCCGTCTGCCCGGAAGCGCGGGAGAACGTCGCGGAGCAGTTCCGCCGCGCCGTGGAGTGCGGCGAGCCGACCGACTTTGAGACCGTTTTCGTGGATGGGAGCGGGAAGCTGCGGGGTGTGCGGGCGCAGCATTTGCCTCTCCGCTCGGGCGACGAGATCGTCGGCGTTCTCATCCTCGCGTTCGCTGCTCCGCGGCCGCTGTCCGAGTCCGGCCACGAGCCGCAGCCGCGACTGACGCCGCGCCAGCGTGAGATCCTCGAGCTGATAGCGGCCGGGCTCTCGACGTCCGAGATGGCGACGAGGCTGACGATCTCCACCGAGACGGTCCGTAATCACTTACGGAGCGTCTTCAAGGAGTTGGATGTGCACACCCGACTCGAGGCAATCGTGACAGCCCGCCGCCTCGGCTTGCTCGCTCCGCCGGCGCTCGGTCCGGAGCCCGAGCCGTCCGACCCAGGTGCTCATCCCGAATGATGCCCCTCGTTCTCCTGACCTGTCTGGGTCTAGCGCGACCGCAGGGTTCTGCGGCAAGGTGCCCGCCCTATGGCTTCGGCAGGTCCCGCCACTATCGTCGTCGTTGAGGGAGATCCCGCGGCCCGAGAGCTGATTGACCAGGCATTGCGTGGATGCGGCCGCTGTGTGCTCGTGACGAGGGATCCGTTGGAGGCGCTCAAACTCGGAGAGCGCGTCCGAATCGACGTTCTTGTAGACAGTCTCCAGCTATGCCGGGAACGGCCTGCGTTCGTGGAGCGCCTTCGCTCGATTCAGCCTGAGCTACGGCTTGTCCGTGTTCTCGATCCTGACGAGCCGTCCTCCGACGGACTCACGCTGCGCAGGCCGTTCTCGCTCGAGGACCTCGAAAGTGCAATTGCACAGGCCCTGACTCGTGAGCGGTTGATCGGGTGATGCTGTGAACGGCCGCTCAGGCGGCCGCGGCCTCCTGGTCGAGCTCTTCGACGAGGTGACCGACAAGCCCCTCGATCTGGCCGCGGATCTCCCGCACTTTCTCGAGCGGTAGCGGTTTCGGGTCCGGCAGCTCCCAGCTCACGTAGCGCTTGCCAGGGATCACTGGGCAGGCGTCGTCGCAGGTCGCGACGACGACGTCAGCCCATTCGTTCGCCTCCCCGTCGAGCCGCCGCGGCCGGTGATCGGACGCGTCGATCCCGACCTCGGCCAGCGCTTGGAGTACCTGTTTGTGGACCGCCGGGCCGGGATCCGAGCCGGCGGAGCGCGCCTCGTGGCGGCCGCCCGCGGCCTGGCGGAATATGCGCTCTGCCATCACGGAACGCCCGCTGTTGGCCACGCACACGAAGAGAACATTGCTCATTAGAGCGTCGTGATCGTACCGATCTGGACTTTTTTGCGATCAATCGCTCCCGCGAGGGATAGCGGCCGCCGCCTCCGCGCCGATCATCAGCCCAAGTACGCAAAACAGGGCGGCGCGGCCACGCCAGAAGTACGGAGGGATCAGGCGTTGTCGCTGCACCACCCTCGACCAACCAGACGAGCAATCGCCTCCCGGGAAGCCGAGGGGAGGTGAATCCCTTGCTGAAGCTCTCCGCCTTCCCGCAGGCGTATACCGACGCAACCGAGCTGCGCAAGCGCGAAGAGGGCCAGACGATGGCCGAGTACGCCGTCATGCTCTCAGTGATCACGCTCGCCGTCATCACCGCGATCGCGCTGCTCTCGACCAACATCGTCAACGTGATCACGAGCGTCGCGGACGTCCTCCCCGGCAACTAACGATGAGGGAGATCTACCAAAGCCTTCGTCCCAAAGAGGCGCGGATGCTGCACTGGAGCGGGGCCGCGGTAGCGGCAGCGCTGTGGTTCTCGATCGCCTGGCGCGACGCCTGGGTCTTGCTGTTCGTGCCGATGATCGGCGGCGGGTTTGTCTTCCTCGTTCGCCGGAACCGGCGGCTCGACCCGATGGGTCACACCGAGGACGACGACCTGTTCGAGGCCGCGGCGATCAACTCGGCGACCTTCTCGAGGTCGCGCACGAACTCCCGGAACTGAGCCTCGCGATCCTCCGCGCGCAGGATCGAGGACGGATGCACAGTCGCGATCGCGTTCGGCGCGAGCGGGGAGTCGACGAGCTCGCCCCGTTGTCGCGAGACGCGGAAGTCGCGGCCGAGCAGCGCCTGGGCGGCGGTGGCACCGAGACAGACGAGCACGCGAGGCTTCAGCACCGCGACCTCGGCGTCGAGCCAAGGCCGGCAAGCGGCGATCTCACGCCAGTTCGGCTTCTGGTGGATCCGCCGCTTCCCCTGCGGCTTCCACTTGAAGTGCTTGACGACGTTGGTGACGTAGACCTGTGAGCGGTCGATCTGGGCTTCCTCGAGGGCCTTGTCCAGGAGCTTCCCGGCGGGCCCGACAAAGGGATGACCCTCGATGTCCTCGCGGTCGCCGGGCTGCTCGCCGACGAAGACGACGTCGGCTTTCGCGCCGCCCTCGCCGAAGACCGTCTGGGTGCCTGTCTCCCAGAGCGGGCACGCCTTGCAGCCCGTGGCCGCCTCCCGCAGCTTCTTCAGGCTGGGGCGCGCGGGGACGAGCGCCGCGGCGGTGCCCTCGCCGTCCATTGAGAGCTGGCTCACGTGTTCAGGCGTACCCAGAACCCGGCGCTACGATTCCTCGTCGCGGCGCCGTGGCCGAGAGGTTAGGCAGAGGCCTGCAAAGCCTCGTACACCAGTTCGAATCTGGTCGGCGCCTTTTTCGCCGATCGAAGTCCGGCCGCTGCGCATCGACGTCGATCTCTTTGCGCGAGATGGCAGATCCTTGCCTCGCACGAGTGCATAGGTGCCTGATCGGGGTAGAAAGGCACACGCCGGGTTAACGCACGCCCTGGCCTACGCCCGTCGGCGACAGGGTCTGGGATCTCAGGAAACTCTCAGACAGCGCTGCTTTGGTGAGACAGTGATCGTGGCCGAAGGCCTGACCAAGTATTACGGCGAGCAGCGCGCCGTCGACGACCTGTCGTTCACCGTTCAGCCGGGCTTGGTCACCGGCTTCCTCGGGCCGAACGGGTCCGGGAAATCGACCACGATGCGGTTGATTCTCGAGCTCGATGCGCCGACGGCCGGCGACGTGACCCTCAACGGGAAGCACTACCGCGATCACACCGCGCCGTTGCACGAGGTCGGGGCGCTGCTCGAGGCTCGTTCGGTCCATACCGGCCGCTCGGCCTACAACCATCTGCTCGCGCTCGCGCACACTCACGGGATTGGTCGCCGGCGGGTCGACGAACTGATCGACCTCGTCGGGCTGCACGACGTGGCAAGAAAGAGAGCGGGGAAGTTCTCGCTCGGGATGGGCCAGCGGCTTGGGATCGCTGCGGCGCTGCTCGGAGATCCGTCGACGATCATGCTCGACGAGCCCGTTAACGGTCTCGATCCGGAGGGCATCCTCTGGGTGCGCCATCTCTTGAGAGGGCTCGCTGCCGAGGGACGCACGGTCTTCGTCTCCTCCCACCTGATGAGCGAGATGTCGCTCACCGCCGATCACCTGATCGTGATCGGAAGGGGTCGAAAGATCGCCGACATGAGCACCGAAGAGTTCATCAGGCAGGCTTCCGGGGGTCTCGTTCTCGTCCGCACGCCGCAAGCAGCCGAGCTGCGAAAGGCGCTCCTGAGCGGGCCCGACGTGACAGTGACAGCTGCTGGGCCTGGCCTGTTCGAGGTGAGGGGACTGACCGCGGTCCAGATCGGTGAGGCCGCCGCCGCGAATCAGCTCGTCCTGCACGAGCTCACGCCCCAGCAGGCCTCGCTCGAGGAGGCCTTTATGACCCTGACCCGCGACGATGTCGAGTTCAAGGCGGCCGACCTCGAGTCCGAGGAAGCGGTCCTGTGAGCGCGGTCTCCCAGGCTCAGCAGATCCCGCGGCTCTCGCATACCGGCCGGGTTACGCAGCTGCGGGTGGCTCGCTCCGAATGGACGAAGCTGCGCTCACTGCGTTCGACGCTTTGGTCGATGTTCGCGGGCGTTTTGCTGACAATTCTCTTGCCGGTCCTCTTCGCGGCGCTCACGTCGTCCCACTGGGGCTCGATGAGCCCCCACGAGCGCGCCGACCGCCACCCGCTCGACATCGCCCTTGCGGGCGTCAACGTCTCGCAGCTCGCGATCGCGGTGCTCGGCGTGCTCGTGATCACCGGCGAGTACTCGACCGGGATGATTCGCGCGAGCTTCACCGCGGTGCCGAAACGACTGCCGGTGCTCTGGGCGAAGACCGCCGTCTTCGCGGTCGTGGCGTTCCTGCTCATGTTGCCGCCGGTCCTGATCGCGTTCTTCGCGAGCCAGGCGATCCTCTCGCGGCACCACATCCTGCAGATCTCGTTCTCCCACTCCGGCGTCGCCCGCTCCGTCATCGGCGGCGCCGTCTACCTAATGCTGGTGGGGATCTTCGCGCTCGGGATTGGCGCGATCGTGCGAAATACCGCCGGCGCGATTGCGACGTTCGCCGGCATCTTCTTCGTCATCCCGCCCCTGATGAACATCCTGCCCAGCAACTGGAACCACGCGGTCAGCAAGTACCTCCCAAGCGAGGCGGGCCGGCAGCTCTTCTCGCTCACGCACGACGCGAACAGCCTCTCGCTGGGGGCAGGCGCGCGTCTGTTTGTCGGCTACTGCGCGCTGACGATCGCCGTCGCCGCGTTCCTGCTGGTTCGCCGGGATACCTAGCCGTCTGGCCGGGACCTACTCGACCGGGTCGCGCAGGAGCTTCGCGTACGGGATGCCAGTCGCCGGATCGACGTACACCGCGCGGTAGAAAATCGGGCGCGCTCGCGGCGAGTCGACCAGCGCAAAGGCCCCACCGGCGCCGGGCTTAACCGTGCCGACGGTCTCGCGGCGGGTCTTCGCGTGCTCGCGATAGACCGTGACGTGGCCGCCGTGCGCTCCTTGGACGCGCCCTGTCAGCGCAACCGTGCCGTCGTCGCGCGGCTCCGCGGTCAGGCCGACGTGTACCGGCAGCGAGCGGCTGCGGAACCACCAGAGGCCGTCGGGCCTGGAGAGCAGCAAGTCCTGGGCGCCACTGTGCGGTACGGCTGCGAGGCCGGCAAGGCGCCCGTCGAGCTCGCTGCCACCGCCGCCCGTGACGGTTCCTGCCCAGACGGCGTCGGGCGCCGGGAACGAGAAGGAGAAGTTGTCAGCCGCGACCCATTCGTTGGCGGCCAGCTCGGGACCATGCGAGGTCATCGCCAGGCCCGTCGTCACCCCACGTTCCGAGACGACGTTCTCCGTGATCTCGCGCCCATGCGTGGCGAGAGTGACCGGAAAACCACCGTAGAGGGAGCCCGGAAACTCCTCGGTCCAGGCGGCATAAACGATGGTGCCTCGACCCGGCACCGCGAACATCGGCCCGATCGGGAAGCCGCCGCGACCGGCCGAGAGGAAGAGTCCGATCCACGTGTGCGAGCGGGGGATCCACTCGAGCGTGCCGACCGCGCCGCCCACGCCGTAGGTCTCGACCACGTGGACGCTTCCGTTCCGCACGATCACGGGCGCGGCTGGCGGGGGGGTGTAGCTCTTCGGCCAGCCGCCGGCCGTTACCCGCTGCGTGTGCGGCGTTCCGCGGACGTCGATCTTGGCCAGGATCAGCTGGCTGGTGAGGCTGCGCGAGTGCCAGCGCGTGTAAGCGACCACAGGGAGACCGGCGCGATCGAGCGTCAGTCCCGGCCAGCCGACGCTGAGGTCGAGGCCGAGCGGTCCCGCCAGTGGCGTCTTCAGCCAACGGTTGCCCTCGCGTCGGACGACGACCAGGCTCCGGTCGGCGGGGCCGATGATCACCGCGACCGGTCCGGCGGCTCCGGCCTTGAAGGCGGCAAGTCTCGAACCCTTCGAAACTCGCGTGACCTGTTGCTGGGTCCAACGCTCCGGGCCGGCCCGCTGGGCGATCACCAGCCCTTGTCCGCGGACGAAGCCGACGAGCGGCTTGCCGGTCGGAGCCACCGCGATCATCCCGTCGGGGGCTCGCGCCACCAGCTCCGCCGAGGCGCTCCCCGTCACCGCGAATGCAACCGCGGTGAAAACGAGGAACCACCTCATTCCGCGAGACTACCTTCGTTCGCGAAGCGCGTCGAGCCGACCGCTAGGATCAACCGGCGGGGTCGCTTTCGAGCGAAGGAGCGAGATGGAGCTTTGCACGAGTATCGACCAGGCGCGGCGGCGCTGGGATGTCCTGAAGCACCCCTTCTACCAGCGCTGGGAGCGCGGTGAGCTGACCCGTGACGAGCTTGCCTTCTACGCCGGGGAGTACCGGCACGCGGTCGTCGCCCTGGCGCAGGCGGCTGCCGCCGCGGGCGACCGCGAGCACGCGCGCGAGGAGGCCGAGCATGTCGGGTTGTGGAACGAGTTCGCTGCTGCCGTCGAGGCGCCGCTCGACCGGGAGCCGACGCCGGAGACCGCCAAGTGCGCCGCGGCCTGGTCGCCGGACGAGCGTTTCCGGGCGCTCGCGGTCCTCTACGCGGTCGAGTCGGCCCAGCCGGCGATCTCGCGAACGAAGCTCGCGGGGCTCGTCGAGCACTATGGGTTCGAGGGCGACGATCTCGCGGCCGAGTACTTCCGGCTGCACGCCGAGCGCGACCTCGAGCACGCCCGGGCCGCGCGCAAGGCGCTGGCCGAGGCGCCGCCCGCACGGCGGGCGGAGCTCGCCGCCGTGGCGGAGCGCGCCCTCGAGGCGAACTGGCGGCTGCTCGACGGGGTCGAGCGAGCGACGGCGTGACCCGGCCGAGTGCGGAAGGCTCGCTGGCGCTTGCTTTGCGACCCGGGTCGAGACGGACGTTCGGGCGAAGCCCGCACGTCCAAATCGGCGTCGACACGCGAGCGCCTTAGTGGCGGCAGTCGGCGTCGTCGGGCTCGGCGCGATGGGGAGCCGGATCGCGCGCCGGCTCGTCGACGCCGGGCACGAGCTCGTCGTCTGGAACCGCGATCCCGCCAAGGCCGAGCCGTTCGTCGCCGCCGGGGCCCGGGCAGCCGAGACCCCGGCCGACGCGTCGCGGCGCGCGGAGGCTGTGATCACGATGGTCGCCGACCCGCGGGCGTTGGTCGACGTGACCGAGGGGCCGGAAGGCGTCGTGGCCGGGCTGGGGGACGGCGCGACGCTGATCCAGATGTCGACGGTCGGCCCCGACTCGACCTCGAGGCTCGCGGCGCTGCTCCCCGATGAGGGGCTCCTCGACTCGCCGGTGCTCGGCAGCGTGGCGGAGGTCGAGGCCGGGACGCTGAGCGTCTTCGTGGGCGGCGGACAGGAGCCGTTCGAGCGCTGGGAACCGCTGCTGTCGACGTTCGGCACCGTCCTGCACCTCGGGCCAGTGGGAGCGGGCACGTCGGCGAAGCTCGTCGCCAACACAACGCTCGTGGGCGTGATCGGCATCCTCGGAGAGGCGCTCGAGCTTGCGGACGGGCTCGGGCTCTCGCGCGAGGCGGCTTTCGAGGTGCTCGGCAAGACCGCGCTCGCCGACCAGGCGGAACGACGGCGTCCGGCCATCGAGAGCGGCGAGTATCCGCCGCGGTTCGCCCTCTACCTCGCGCGCAAGGACGCGGATCTGATTCTCGAGGCGGCGGCGAGGACGGGAGTCGAGCTGCGCCTGACGGAGGGCGCGCATCAGTGGCTCGCCGACGCCGAGGACTCCGGCCTGCGCGACGCCGACTACTCGGCTGTGCTCGCCCGCATCCTCGAGGGCGCCAAGTCGGAGAGCCAGGTGGAGAGCTCGGAGAGGTAGCCCGGGTCGACCGCGTGGGGGAGCGGGTACTCGCGGTAGAGCACGTCGGCCCCCGCCTGCTCGAGCCGCTGCTTGGCGCGTCGGCTCCACTCGACGGAGATCACCGGGTCGAGAGTGCCATGGCCGATCGCAGCCGGCGGCAGCGGCGGCGACAGGTCGAGCTCGAAGCCCTCCACAGTCGGGATGAAGCCGCTGAGCGCGATCAATCCGGCCGGTCGAGGGCTGCCTTGGCCGAGCCCGAGCGCATAGGCCATCACGGCACCCTGCGAGAAGCCGCCCAGCACCATCCGCTCCGGCGGGACACCCGTTTCCTCGGCGAATCCCGCCAGCCAGCCGCCGACGAGCTCGTAGCTCGCGTCGAAGGTCTCCTTGTCGGGGGAGCCCACCTCGCGGAAGGAGTACCAGTGCGCGCCGCCGGGTGGCAGCGACAGGGGCCCGCGCGGCGTCGCCCCGACCAGGCGGCGCTCCGGATCGAGGGAGTCGAGTAGCGGAAAGAGGTCGTTCTCGTCCACGCCGCGGCCGTGGAAGAGCACCAGCGCACCCTCCGCCTCGCCCGCCGCTGGTCGCAGCCGGTACGCGAGCGAGTCGAGCCCGCTCACCGCGCCGCGGCGGTCTCGCGCGGGTTTGGCAGCGGCGTCAGGACCGGTTCGACCTGCGCGCGCAGGTGCTCGAAGTCGGGCGGCAGTGACAGCCGCTCGCCGAGGTGTTCGATCGGCTCGTCGGTCGCGAAGCCGGGGCCGAGCGTCGCGATCTCGAAGAGGACGCCGCTCGGCTCGCGGAAGTAGATGGACTTGAAGTAGAAGCGGTCGATGATCGGGGTCACGTGCGCCCCAGCCCCCGCGACGCGCTCGTGCCAGGGCTCGTGCTCCTCGGGGGGCGACGCCCAAGCGACGTGGTGCACAGTACCCGCGCCGCCGATGCCGGCTCCCTCCGGCGCAGCGTCATATTCATAGAAGCCGCCCCGCCGCTCGCCTCGCGCCTCCCAGTTGTCGCCCTCGCGGGGCTCGAACTCGAGCGTCCGCTCCAGGAACTCGCGGCTGCGCTCGGGGTCGGCCGAGTAGGCCCGCACGCCGTCGAACCCCTGCAGCGCAAACTCGGCAGGCACTTCGGGATGCTCGGCGATCAGCGGCTCGTCCTCGGTCTCGACGACGGCGAGCTCGTGCCGAAGCCCCTCCGGATCGACGAACGTCAGCTTGCCGCCCTCGCGCGAGAGCACATGGTTGTCGAGGCGCTTCTGCCAGAAGTCGAGCGCGTCCTCCGAGGCGACCCGCCAGCGGACGGTGTGCACCATCCCGGCGCCGGCGCGGCCCTGGCGCGCGCCCGGATACTCGAAGAAGGTGATGTCCGAGCCGGGGTCGCCCCGCTCGTCGGCATAGAAGAGGTGGTAGACCGTGGGGTCATCCTGGTTGACGGTCTTCTTGACGAGGCGAAGGCCCATCAGACCGGCATAGAACTCGACGTTCCGTGGCGCATCGGCCGTGATCGCGGTCACGTGGTGGACGCCTTCCAGCTTCATGTCTGCTTCAACCTACCCGCCCGTGCTCGTATTCCGCGCAAGGCTATTCGGCTTTGAGCCGGCGCCGCCATTCTTCGGCGGCGGCCTGACCCTCGGGCGTGTCGAGGAAGTGCTCGAGCGGGACGTGAACGAACGCGCCACGGGCTTGCGCAAGAACTTCGTCGCCGTCGACGATCTGCCCGGCGATGTGGATCCGGCGGCTGTGCTCGTCCTCGACTCGGGACTGAACGAGCAGTTCCGTGTTGATCGCTACTGGGCGGCGAAAGTGGACGAAGAGCCTGCCGGTCACCGTTGGGAAGCGGTACCAGGAGGCGAGCAGCCCGCAGGCCTCGTCGAGCGCCGCGGCGACGAGACCGCCATGCACGAGACCGGGCGCCGCCTGGTGGCGCTCGTCGAACTCGAGATAGGACTCGTACTCGGTCAGCCCCTCGCTCTCGGGGAGCCGCAAGTGGATCCCGAACGCGTTGTCTCCGCAACCCCAGCAGGCCGGATCATGGTGCGGCGGCACGCGCGGCGGCGCGTCCTCACTCAACATTGCCCCCAACCCCCTTGGGGGCCGCAAAAGCGCCCCTACCGGAACGATATAGCCGCTGAAGCTCGACCGTTGCGCGAGTTGGCAACAAGGGCGTGCCGAATCAGCGCAGGCCGCCGCGCTCGTGGTGGGCCTTGAAGAACTCGTGCGAGCCTGCGGTCGCCATCGCCGCCGAGGCCGAGATCTCCAGGGCGAGCGTTGCCGCGGCGACGATCTGGGCGAAACGGTAGACCTTGCCGGCGCCCGCACAGCCCATCAAGGAGAGCCACGATCGGGCGTAGGGAAGGGTCGTCCCGCCGCCGACTGTGCCGACCTCCAGCCCGGCCAGCCGGATCGTGCAATTGAGGCCGCCCGCGACGCGCTTGCCCGTGCCGTGCGCCATCGAGCTCGTTCCGACCATGCCTAGGTCTTGGCCGGTGGCGGCGAAGATCGCGGCGATCGCGGAGGCAGGTGTGAAGGCGACCGACTGCATCCCGGAGGCAACCGCGCCGTGGGTGCCCGCCCAGGAAAGCTCCAGCAGGTCGTCGATCGACGTCCGGAGCACGCGCCGCACCGCCTCCTCGCTCAGCGTGCACTCGGCGATCACGGTCTTGCCGTGGCCCCCGCGCTCGAAGTAGCGGTGGGACGGCTTCTTGTCGCCGCCCATGTTCGCCTCCAGGATCGCGCGTTCCGGCTTCACCGGCGCCTGCTCCATCACGTACGCCATGTTCAGCGCGTACGCATTGCGGGTCATCATGTTCGGCCCGCACGCATCACCGGTCGTGAACGCCCACATGACGTGGCACATCGGCCCGACGACGTGCGTCTCGACCTCCCGCAGCTTCGCGTACTTCGAGAGCGTCGGCTCAGCCTCGACCCGCTCGGCGAGCCAGCGCCGCATCTCAGCGACGTGGGCGTCGAGGAAGCGCGCGAGCGTCACCGCTTCTTCGGCCGAGCCGCAGACGAAGCAGGAGGCGCGAGTAATCCGGTCTCCGAGCACGAAGGTCTTGAAGCCGCCCGACTCGGAGACGGCGCGCGCGCCGCGATACAGGGAGGCCGACAGGCTTCCTTCCGTGTGGGCAAGCGGAACGTACACCCGGTCAGTGGCGCGGCCGCTCTCGACCAGCCGGCCGAAGGGCTCCTCGAGCTCGTACTCGCCGAGCTCGACCTCGAGCGGGCCGATCACGGAGACCGGGATCACGGCCACGCCGGTGAGCGCTTCTTGCGCGGCGGCGAACGGGGTCAGGTCGTGAGAGAAGACCTCGCCGTCTTGCGTGAGCGTGCGCAGCTCGTCCTGCCGGCTCTTGATCGACTCCGGATCGTTCTTGCGCGGCCAGCGGCGTAGCTCCACGGGTGCAGCTTATTGAGGCACTCGCTTGCGAGGCCGACCGGGAGAAGGCCAGAGCTTGCCCCCGCAGGGGGGATAATCTGCCGCGGTGGCAACCGAGCAGGTAGTCGAGCAGCAGCACGAGGATCCGACCGCGTACGCGGGCGTCCTCCGCTTCTACGAGCTCGCGAAGCGCGCGGAGTGGCAGGTTCGAGACCTCCCCTGGGGGGAGATCCCGCCGATCCCCGAGACGAAAGGCGCGCCGCAGAAGGTTGCCCGCCGACGCGACATGTGGCGCTCGGTGATCACGCAGCAGCTGCAGGCGGACGAGCTCGCCTGCGAGATGGCCTCGCAGCTCCTCAACATCGCGCCCGATCACGAGGCCAAGCTCTACTACTCGACGATGGTGCAGGACGAGTCGCGTCACACCGAGGCGTGGTTGCGACTCTCCGGGGAAATCGGCGGAACGGCCGAGCGCGACCCCCATCTCGACACGCTCGCGCACATGACGCTCGAGGCCGACACGCTCGAGGAGAAGGTCTTCCAGATGCAAGTCTTCTACGAGCGGCTGATCATCTCCCGCTTCCGGCTGATCGCCCGCTCGTCGCGCGGCACCGTGCTCGAGGATCTCTGTAACCGGCTGACCACGGACGACGGTATTCACCACGGCGCGGGCATGGCGTACGAGAAGGTGCTGCTGCAGAACGCCTCCAAGCAGACGAAGCAGAAGCTCGTCGACGCCGCGAACCGGCTGCTGCCGACCTTCGTCGAACATGCGCTCTGGCGTCCGAAGGAGCGCGCCTTTATCGGCCGGGCCATGCATGCGCGCGACATCGAGCGTCTGAAGGAAGACCTGGAGATCGGCGTCCGACTGGCCGAGTCGCTCGGCCTCGACGTCAGCGACGTCGAACTGCCTGTGTAGTGCCTCGCGCGAGCGCCACCTTCGTCAACACCAGCTACGACGAGGAACCCTACGACGACCGGGACGGCACTGTGCTCGGTCGAATCCACATTGCCCGGACCTTCACAGGCGATCTCGAGGGCGAGAGCTCGGCCGAGCTGCTGACCGCCCGAACGGAGACCGGCGCGGCGGCCTACGTGGCGCTCGATCGGATCGCCGGCCGGCTGAGAGACCGAGCGGGCTCTTTCGTGCTGGCCCATCACGGCACGATCACGGCGGCGGGGTCGGAAAACGCCGCGTCGGTGGTTCCAGACTCGGGAACGGGCGAACTCGCAGGTTTGCGCGGGCGGGGCTCGATCTCGGTCGCCGAGGACGGGACGCACGTGCTGATGCTCGACTACGAATTCGACCGGTAGCCTCCGGCGCCGATGGCGACCCTGATGGAAGGCCCGCCGCTCGCGGCGCGGATTCGCACCGAGGTGGCCGACGAGGTGCGCGAGCTGGGCGGGCTCGGGCTCGTGACTCTGCAGGTGGGCGAGGACCCGGCCTCGACGATCTACCTCAGGCGCAAGCACGAGGCCGCGCAGGAGGCAGGCATCGCCTCGGACGATCGCAAGCTGCCGCAAGACGTCTCCGAAACAGAGCTGCTGGCGCTCATCGCCGAGCTCAACGCCGACGGCGCCGTCGACGGAATTCTCGTCCAGCTGCCGCTGCCGCCACATCTCGACGAGGCGAGGGTTGTGCGGGCGATCGACCCGGTCAAGGACGTCGACGGGCTCCATCCCTTCAACGCCGGCCAGCTCTACCTCGGCCGCCCGACGATCGTGCCGGCAACGCCGCTCGGAATCATGGCGCTGCTGGCAGAGCAGCGGGTCCCGCTCGAGGGCGCCGAGGCGGTCGTGATCGGTCGTAGCGACATCGTCGGCAAGCCGATCGCGCACCTGCTCCTGCAATCGAATGCGACCGTGACGATCTGCCATTCGAGGACGGCCGACCTGGCTCGCTACACGCTCGAGGCCGACGTCTTGGTCGTCGCCGTCGGTTCGGCGGAGGTGGTGACGCCAGACATGGTCAAGCAGGGCTCCGCCGTCGTCGATGTCGGCATCAACCGCACTGAGGGCGGAATCGTCGGCGACGTCGCGCCCGACGTGGCCGACGTGGCGGCGTTCATCACGCCCGTGCCCGGCGGCGTCGGCCCGATGACGATCGCGATGCTCCTGCGGAACACCGTCAAGGCCGCCCGCTATCGCCGCGGGCTCCTTGCGTTCCCGAGAGGCGAACGCTAAGGTTCGGCCGCTTCAAATGTAGGTCGGCGGCTCGGTGCCCGGGCCGTCGTTTGTTTTGCAGTTAGGAAGGAGTAATTAGTTGGCTGAGGGCACCGTCAAGTGGTTCTCGAACGAGAAGGGCTACGGCTTCATCGAGCGTGAGGGTGGCGAGGACGTTTTCGTCCACCACTCCAAGATCGCGATGGATGGCTATCGGTCACTGACCGAGGGGCAGCGTGTTCAGTTCGACGTCGAGCAGGGCGACAAGGGCCTGCAGGCGGTGAACGTCCAGGCGGTCTAGAACCTTTCGGAACCGAAAGCGCGAGCGGGCTCCGAAAGGGGCCCGCTTTTTTTCCGCCAAAAGTGCTTCGCACTTTCGGCGGGAGTAGTTTGTCCCATCGCTTCGCTCGGGAGAGTTCGGAAAGGATTGGTCACATGATTTCGAGAGAAGAGGTTCTTCACGTGGCGGGGCTCGCGCGGCTCGAGCTGACCGAGGAGGAGGTCGAGCGCTTTCGCGAGCAGCTGAACGCGATTCTCGAAGCGGTCGGCAAGGTCGCCGAGCTCGGTCTGGGCGACGTCGAGCCGACGGCGCACCCGCTCGATCTCGTCAACAGCTGGGCCGACGACGAGCCACGCCCCTCACTCTCGGTCGACGAGGCGCTCGCCAATGCCCCCGACCGCGACGGCGACCTGTTCCGCGTGCCGGCCGGGTGAACGCGTGCTGCGCCGAGCTGCAAAAGGACACGCTTCGGGTGCAAAGGCGCCTTCCCCACGTGCGCTTTTGCGCGTTAGCGTTTCGGTAGGGACGCTTTTGCGCCCCCCGAGGGGGTTGGGGAGGGGGCGCGCTTGATCGAGACGTTGCGCCTGACCGCCGAGGACGCGGCCGGAATGCTCGAGCGCGGCGAGTTTTCGGCTGCCGAGCTGCGTGGTGCCTACCGCACGGCGATCGACGAGCGCGATCCGGAGCTGCACACGTTCCTGACGACGGTCGACGAGGCCGAGGGCGACGGCGTCCCGATCGCGTTCAAGGACCTCATCTCCACGCGCGGGGTCGAGACGACGGCGGGCTCGAGGATCCTTGCCGGCTACAAGCCTGTCTTCGACGCGACCGTTGCCTCGCGCTGCATCGACGCGGGCTTGCCGCTGCTCGGCAAGACGAACATGGACGAGTTCGCGATGGGCTCGTCCACCGAGAACTCCGGCTTCGGGCCGAGCCGGAACCCGTGGGATCCCGACCGCGTCCCCGGCGGCTCGTCGGGCGGGTCGACGGCTGCGGTCGCGGCGGGATTGGCGCCCTGGGCGCTCGGCTCCGACACCGGCGGCTCGATCAAGCAGCCCGCTGCCCTCTGCGGCGTCGTCGGCCTGCGCCCGACCTACGGCACCGTCAGCCGCTACGGCATCGTCGCCTTCGCTTCGAGTCTCGACCAGATCGGGCCGATCGCCAAGACCGTGCGCGACTGCGCGCTGCTCTACCGGATCGTCGCCGGGCGCGATCCCTGCGACTCGACCACGGTCGAGCTCCCACAGCCGGTCGAGCTGCCCGAGGCCGAGGATCTCCGCGGCCTGAAGATCGGCGTCCCCAAGGAGCTGAACGAGACCGAGGGCATCGAGCCGGGGGTCAGCGAGCAGGTCAACCGCTCGCTGGCACTCGCGCGGGAACTCGGCGCCGAGGTCGAGGAGTGCAGCCTGCCACGCTCGGTCGACTTCGGCCTGCCCTGCTACTACCTGATCGCCCCCTCGGAGGCCTCCTCCAACCTGGCCCGCTACGACGGCGTCCGCTACGGCTATCGAGCCGAAGGCGACGGCGACATCCGCCAGCTCTACGCTCGCACCCGCGACGAGGGCTTCGGCGACGAGCCGAAGCGCCGGATCATGCTCGGCACCTACGCGCTCTCGGCCGGCTACTACGAGGCCTTCTACGGCCAGGCCCAGAGGGTGCGAACGCTGATCAAGCAGGAGCACGACGCGCTCTTCGAGCGGTTCGATCTGCTTGCCTCACCGACCTCGCCGACGGTCGCGTTCCGCCTCGGCGAGCGGACGCAGAACCCGCTCGCGATGTATCTCTCCGACGTGTTGACGATCCCCTCGAACATGGCGGGCATGCCAGGGCTCTCGATCCCCTGCGGCCTCTCGGATGGCCTGCCGGTCGGGCTGCAGCTGATCGGGCCGCAGTTTTCCGAGAACGCGCTCTTTCGCGCGGGTCACGCGCTCGAGCAGGCCCTCGCCTTCGACTACGTCCCGGAGCGGCTTCGATGAGTTGGGAAGCCGTCATCGGCCTCGAGATCCACGTCCAGCTCAAGACGCGGACGAAGATGTTCTGCCGGTGCGCGGTCGGGGCACTCGACGACCCGAACACGCGCACGTGCCCGGTTTGCCTCGCGTTGCCTGGCTCGCTGCCCGTGCCGAACCGGCAGGCCGTCGAGTGGACGATCAGGCTCGGGCTCGCGCTCGGCTGCGAGATCGCAGGGCACGCGGTCTTCCACCGCAAGCACTACTTCTACCCGGACAATCCGAAGGGCTACCAAATCTCCCAGTACGACGAGCCGCTCTGCGTCAACGGACGCGTCCGGCTGCCTGGACCGGACGGCGTCGCGGAGATCGGGATCACACGCGCCCACCTCGAGGAGGACGCCGCCAAGACGCTGCACGTCGGCGGCGCCGAGGGCCGGATCCATGGGGCGACCGCGTCGCTGGTCGACTTCAACCGCGGCGGCACGCCGCTCGTCGAGATCGTCACCGAGCCGGATATCCGCACTGCCGAGCAGGCGCGCCGCTTCCTGCAGCTGCTCCGTCAGACGGTCGTCGAGCTCGGGATTTCGGACGCGGAGATGGAGAAGGGGTCCCTGCGCTTCGACGTCAACGTCAGCGTCAGGCCGACCGGATCGGACGAGCTGCGAACACGCACCGAGCTCAAGAACATGAACTCGTTCGCCTTCGCCGCGCGCGGGATCGAGCATGAGATCGAGCGACAGATCGCGACCTACGAGTCGGGCGGGCAGGTCGAGCAGGAGACGCTGCATTTCGATCCGAACCGCGAGGATGCGCCGCCCTTGCGTTCCAAGGAGGAGGCGGAGGACTACCGCTACTTCCCGGAACCGGACCTCGTGCCGATCGAGCCGCTGCGCGAGTGGTCGCTCGACGAGCTCGGGGGCAAGCTCCCGGAATCACCGTCCGCCCGCCTCGAGCGGGTTCTGGCCGCCGGCCTCGAGCTGCGCGACGCCGAGGCGCTGAACGCAGAGCCCGCACGTGTGAGCTTGTTCGAGACCATTGGCGAGGCCGGCGTCGAGCCGAGGGCGGCCGCTGCGTTCGTGCTCAACGACGTGGCGCCCCGCGTCGATCCGGCTCGGGTCGACGGTGCCGAGCTGGCCAAGGTGCTGCGGGAGCGCGATCAGATCCCGCGGGAGGCCTTGGACGCGGCAGTCGCGGCGAGCGCGAGCAAGGGCTTCACGGCGGACGAGTACCTGCGCGAGCGCACGGTCGCGGACGCGTCCGAGCTCGACCCGGTTATCGACCGGATCCTGAGCGAGAACGGACAGCAGGTGGAGGCCTACCGGGGCGGCAAGGAAGGCCTGCTCGGCTTCTTCGTCGGGCAGGTGATGCGCGAGACACAGGGCAAGGCGAATCCCAAGGTCGTCAACGAACGCCTGCGCGAGAAGCTGAAGACCTAGAGTCGAAAAGATCCGCTCCCGTTCGTCTCAGGTAATAAGCGAGGAAACCACGGGGTTGCGAGGAGGAGAGAGATGGCCAATCGAGTGGGCTGGTTCGAGGTCGTCGGACAGGACGGCGAGAAGCTGCGCAGTTTCTACGGCGACGTGTTCGGCTGGCAGTTCAACGTGCCTTCACCCGAGATGAACTATGGGATGACCGACGATTCCCAAACCGGGATCGGCGGCGGCGTCGGCCAGGCTCAAGGCGGCCCCGGGCATGCGACGTTCTACGTCGGCGTCCCGGATCCGCAGGCCGCGCTGGACAAGATCGAGGGCGCAGGCGGCAAGACCGTTGTGCCCGTGACCGAGATGGAGATGGTCACGTTCGCGATGTTCACCGACCCGGAGGGACACCTCGTCGGTCTCTACAAGTCCGACGAGTCGTAGGGCCACTAGGCGCGGAGTTCCGGCAGAACGCGCTCGCCGTAGATCCGGATCGCGCTCGGCGCTCGCTTGCGACGCCGACCTAGAGGTTGCGCCGGCTTTGCCGGCGCAACCGCTTCACCCGCGTAGCTTTTGCAGCACGTCTCGACCATAGACGCGAATTGCCTCGAGCGCGTTCGGGCCGGACTGGTTCGAGAGCTTGACGACGACATCGCCGCCGTCCACGACCTGCTCGAACTCCTTGATCCGCTCGACGTGCTCGTCGGGATCCGACGAGACGATCGATCGTTGCTTGAACTCCTTGTCCGAGACCTCTTCCTCGCCGTGGTCGTACATCGCCTGGGGATCGAACCAGTCATCCGTGTAGAACTCGTCGGGCGCGGCGCCTTTCCAGACGCGCGCGGCCTCGAGCGCTTCATCGTCGCTCGGCGCCCAGGAGAAGCCGGTCTCGAGCACGACCGTGCCGGGGCTGCGGCCCGCGTCTGCGGCGGCCTTGCGGTACGTCTCGATCAGCTTCGGCGCCTGGTCGGGGTCGGGAAAGGTCCAGAGGCCGTCGCCGTAACGGCCGGCCACCTCTGCGGCGCCGGGGTGGAAGGCCGAGATGTAGAGCGGCGGCGGCTGCGCCGGCCGGGTGTGCAGATAGGCCCGCCTCGTCTTGAAGAACCGGCCGTCGTGGTCGACGTGCTCTCCCTCCCAGAGCCGGCGAATCAACCCACAGGCTTCCTCGAGCGCTGCCAACTGATCGCGCGGCGGCGGCCAATCGAGACCGAACGGCGATTCGTTGAGCGACTCGCCGGAGCCGAGACCGACGAAGACCCGACCCGGATACATCGCCTCGAGCGTCGCGAAACCCTGTGCGACGAGCGCCGGATGGTAGCGCTTTAATGCGACCGTCACCGCGGGTCCGACCGGCACGTGCTGCGTCGCCTGGGCGGCAGCGCCGAGCCAGATCCAGGCCTGGCCGGACTGGCCGGGCTCCCACCAGGGCTGAAAGTGGTCCGAGCAGGCGATCCCGTCGAAGCCGGCCTGCTCGCCCGCGACGGCCTGCTCGAGCAGCTCGCGCGGGTGATATTGCTCGTGCATGCAGCCGAGGAAGTAACGGGCCATTTCCTCGCGCTACCCCACGTGCACAGGCGAAAAACTGCGGGAAGCCTCAAGATTTTCCGGAAGCGGCCGATCCCTCGTTCGAGTGATGCCTCATCTCACGCGTATCCGGCTCGCAGCGGCGATCGTAGCCGGGGCCTTTCTGGCTGCGCCGACCGCGCACGCCGCCGGCCGTCCGGCCGTCGCGGCACTGCAGGTGACGCTCCGCCATCACCATGTCTACCGGGGGCCGGTCGACGGGATCGTCGGCGGGGCGACGACCGCCGCCGTAATGCGCTTCCAGCGCCTCCACGGCTTGACGCCGGACGGCATCGCCGGTCCGAAGACCCGCCGGGCCTTGGGCCGCTTCGCGAGGCACGTCCTGGGGTCCCGGCGTCTCGCGCCCGGCAATGCCGGCTGGGACGTCGCCGAGCTTCAGTTCACGCTTGCGTGGCACGGCTTTCCAAGCGCCAACATCGACGGCGGCTTCGGCGTTCACACCGAGCGCGCCCTGATCAAGTTCCAGCGCTGGGCGCACCTGATGCCCGACGGCGTCGCCGGCCCGGGCACCTTCCACGCCCTGATGGCGCCGCGGCCCCGCTGCCCGATCGCGCTTGCCTGGCCGCTGCGTGCGCCGATCACCAGTCCGTTCGGCCCGCGCGGCACCGGTTTCCATCCGGGGATCGACCTGTCGGCTGCTACGGGGACGCCGGTCGGCGCGGCCGCGGCCGGGCGCGTGATCTTCGCCGCCTACGACCCAGGCGGCTACGGCAACCTCGTCGAGGTCGCCCACGGCGGCGGCGTGGTCTCGATGTACGCGCATCTCTCCGGTTTCTCGGTCCGGGTGGGCCAGTCGGTCGCGACCGGGACGCGGGTCGGCCGGGTCGGCTCGACCGGCGAGGTCACGGGGCCGCACCTGCACTTCGAGGTGCGCTTGCGCGGCGCCGCTGTCGACCCTGTTCCAACGCTTCGTTAGCAGCCCACGTGCCTTGAGACTCATCAGCATCGGGCTTTGCCAACGGGGATTAGACGGACGCCCGCGCGAAGCCCGGACGTCCTCGGGTCGGCGTCGCGAGCGAGCGCCTTAGTCGCCGGTCGCTGAGCTAGGCTCAGCGCAGATGAGCGAGAAGCGGTATCTGCTGACGCCCGGCCCGACGCCCGTGCCGCCGGAAGTCTTGGCTGCGATCTCGCAGCCGGTCGTCCACCACCGCGGGCCTGATTTCAAGCCCGTCTACGAGCGCGTCCTCGCACGTCTCCGCGAGGTCTTCCGTACCGAACAGGACGTGCTGCTCTTCGCCGCCGCCGGCACCGGAGCGATGGAGTCCGCGGTCGCGAATCTCTGCTCCCCGGGCGAACGGGCGCTCGTCGTCTCCGCGGGACACTTCGGTGAGCGCTGGCGGTCGATCGCTTCGGCCTACGGCGCCGAGGTGGAGACCCTCGAGTACGCCTGGGGCGAGATCCCGGCTGCAGACGAGGTCTCCACGCGTCTCCAGGAGCTCGGCGGCGCGAAGGCGGTCTTCCTGACCCACTCGGAGACCTCGACGGGCGTCGTCTGCGACCTCCAGGCGCTCGCCGCGGCCGTCAACGAGCAAGGGGCGCTCAGCGTCGTCGACGCCGTCTCGAGCCTCGGCGCCGTCCCGCTCGAGACGGACTCCTGGGGTATCGACGTCGTCGTCTCGGGCTCGCAGAAGGCGCTGATGACGCCGCCGGGGCTGGCGATGCTCTCCGTCTCGGAGCGAGCCTGGGCCGCCCGAGGGGAGTCGCCGCGCTTCTACTTCGACTGGGAGCGGACGCGAAAGGGACAGGCCACCCTCGACGCGCCGTTCACGCCTCCGGTCTCGCTCGTGGCCGGGCTCGACGTCGCCCTCGGGATCCTGCTCGAGCAGGGCCTGGAGGCCGTCTTCGACCGGCATGTCAGGCTCGGCCGAGCCTGCCGCGAGGGCGCCAAGGCGATGGGGCTCGAGCTCTTCTCGCCCGACGAGGACCGCTCGGCGGTCGTGACGGCGATCCGCGCTCCCGAAGGGATCGACGCGACGGAGCTCGTCCGCGGGCTGCGCGACCGGTTCGGGATCACGATCGCGAACGGCCAGGCCTCGCTGAAAGGGAAGATCTTCCGGATCGGCCACATCGGCTTCTTCGACGTCTTCGACATCACGACTGCGCTCGCTGCGGTCGAGCTCGTGCTCGCCGACCTCGGCGCCGAGATCGAGCGCGGCGTCGCGGTGACCAGGGCGCTCGAGGCGTACGAAGAGCGCGCCCGCGTGTGAAGCGCGTTCTGATCGCGGAGCCGATCGCCGACGCGGGCGTGGAGCTCTTGCGCGAGCGCTTCGAGGTCGACGTCGGGCTGAACGGCGACCTCGCCGAGGAGATTGGCGTCTACGACGCGATCGTGATCCGCTCGGCGACGAAGCTGACCGCCGGCGTGCTCGAGCGCGCCGACCGCCTGAAGGTGATCGGCCGGGCCGGAGTGGGCGTCGACAACGTCGACGTCGAGACCGCCACCCGCCGGGGCATCGTCGTCGCGAACGCGCCTGAATCGACCGTCGTCTCCGCCGCCGAGCACACGGTCGGCCTGCTGCTCGCACTCTCGCGCAACATTCCGCAGGCCCACGCGGCGCTGAAGGAGGGACGCTGGGAGCGCGCGCGCTATGGCGGCATCGAGCTCGACGGCAAGACGCTGGGTGTGCTTGGCTTCGGCCGGATCGGCCAGCAGGTGGCGAGGCGGGCGCTCGGGCTGGGGATGCGCGTCGTCGCCTACGACCCGTTCGTCGCCAAGGAGCGCTTCCGCGAGCTCGGCGCCGAGCGCGTCGAGCAACCTGAGGATGTCTATGGCGCGGCCGACTTCCTGAGCCTGCACCTGCCGCTGACAGACGAGACCCGCGGCTCGCTCGGCAAGAAGGCGTTCGCGCAGATGAAAGACGGCGTCCGTCTGATCAACGCCGCCCGCGGCGAGCTGATCGACGAGGACGCGCTGCTCGAGGCGCTGCGCTCCGGCAAGGTGGCGGCCGCTGCGCTCGACGTCTTCTCGGCCGAGCCGTACGCGGGGCCGCTGCTCGAGCTCGACAACGTCGTGGCCACGCCGCACCTCGCCGCCTCGACCGAAGAGGCGCAGGACCGCGCCGGCGTGATCGTCGCCGAGCAGGTGGCTGCCGCGCTCGAGGGCGCGCTCGTCACCAACGCCGTCAACATTCCGTCGATCCGCGCCGAGGACATGGAAGCCCTTGGGCCCTTCGTTCCGCTGGCGGCGAAGCTCGGACGGCTGGCGCTCGAGCTTGCAGGTGGCCGCGCCGACCGGCTGACGCTCGCCTACTACGGCGGCTTGTCGGGTTACGACACGCGGCTGCTGACAGTGGCGGCGCTGAACGGGGCCTTCCAGGGCCGCGCGGACACGCCGGTCAACTACGTCAACGCGCCGCTGATCGCGGCCGAACGGGGCATCGACGTGCACGAGGAGCGCCGTCGCAGCAGCCGCGACTTCACGAACCTAGTCCGTGTGATCGTCCGCTCGAACGGGGACGAGGTGCGCGTCGCGGGTACGACGATCGGCAACGACAACCGCCACTGGCTGGTCAGCGCGCTCGGCTTCGAGCTCGAGATGGAGCTCGCGCCCTTGCTCGTTTTCTTCCGCTACGACGACGTTCCAGGTGTGATCGGGCGGATTGGCTCGCTGTTCGGCGAGGCGGGGATCAACATCGCGAACATGGCCGTCTCGCGCTCGCGCCGCGGCGGCAAGGCGCTGATGGCCCTCTCATTGGACTCACCGCCGCCGGAGAGCCTGGTCGAGGAGATGCTCGCGGAGGGCTTCGTCGACGGGGCCCACTTCATCTCGCTGGGCTGATCAAGTCGCGCGAGGATCCAGCCTCCGCACGATCCGGGCCACGACGGCGTCGACCTTCTTCACGATCGCGTAACCGCGCCGATGCCGGACGATCGTCTCGACGTCAGGCTCGACGTGATCGGGATCGAGCAGGAACGTGGTCGCGTCGTCGCGTACGTCCTCATACTCGTCGAGTGGCACCTCGAGCCGCTCCGAACAGGCCGGGTCGCCGCACTCGCACAGAAACACGGCCTCCTCGGTGTCGCCGCCGTCGAACCGCCCGGATGCTTCGGCGATCCGTTCGTTGACGCTTCTGAACAGCGACTCGGTCTTGGCGATTCGTTCCCCGCGTGCTGACATCCCCCGGCTCCTTTCGTCTCCAGTGCGAGCACAACGGCCGAACCTCGAGATCGGTTGCGGTGGCTAGGCTTGATGCGTGGAAGCACGCTCCTGGCCGGAGGAGGTCGAACGGGTCGCCGCCTACCTCCGCGAGGCCGGTGCCGAATCTCGGATCGAGGAGTTTTCGGAGGGGACGCCGACCGCCGAGGACGCCGCGAAGGCGGTCGGCTGCGAGCTCGCCCAAATCGTCAAGTCGCTCGTCTTCGACTGCGACGGCCGGTCGATTCTCGTTCTCGTTCCCGGTGACCGCCGTGCCGACAGGGCCAAGGTCTCCACCGCGGCCGGTTGCCCGAAGGCGCGGATCGCGGGCGCCGAGCAGGTACGGGAGGCGACGGGCTACGAGCCGGGCGCCGTGGCGCCTTTCCCCCTCAAGCAGGTAGAGGCCGTCTTCCTCGACCGCTCTCTCCTCGGGCACCCGCTCGTCTGGATCGGCGCCGGCTCGACAAGACATTTGGCCGCACTGGCGCCCACAGACCTGATGCGGCTCTCCCGCGCCGAGCCGATGGACGCCGTCTCTAGCCACACATAACATTTGCTCAAAGGAGGTCGCGCATGCGTGAGACCGAGAAGATCTGGATGAACGGCGAACTGGTGGCATGGGACGACGCACGGATCCATGTCGGCACCCATGGGCTGCACTACGGCTCAGGGGTGTTCGAGGGAATCCGGGCGTACGAGACGCCGAGCGGCACCGCCGTCTTCCGGTTGACAGACCATCTCAAGCGGCTCGAAAACTCGGCGAAGCTGCTCGGGATGGAGCTTCGCTTCTCGGTCGATGAGCTGCGCGCGGCCTCGCACGAGCTGATCGCCGTCAACGGACTGCCCGAGTGCTACCTGCGCCCGATTGCCTTCTTCGGTTACGGCGAGCTCGGCGTCTCGGCGGTTGGTAACCCGGTCGACGTCGTGATCATGAGCTGGCCATGGGGGGCCTACCTCGGCGAGAACAGCCTCGCGAAGGGCATCCGCGCCAAGATCTCGAGCTGGCAGCGAATCGGCCCGAACGTGATTCCACATGTCGCCAAGGCGACCGGCGTCTACCTGAACTCGATGCTGGCCGTGACGGAGGCCAACCGGGCCGGCTACGACGAGGCGATCCTGCTGACCGCCGAGGGCTTCGTGGCCGACGGCTCGGGCGAGAACGTCTTCATCGTCAAGGACGGCATCATCTACACGCCCGACCTCTCGACCTCGATCCTGCCGGGCATCACCCGCGACACCGTGATCCAGATCGCGCAGGATCTCGGCTATCGCGTCGTCGAGAAGAGCCTGATCCGCTCCGACCTCTACCTTGCGGAAGAGGCGTTCATGTGCGGCACCGCCGCCGAGGTGACGCCGCTGCGCGAGGTCGACGACGTCGCGCTCGGTGTGGGGGCGGTCACGCTCGAACTGCAGGCGGCCTACCTCGACACCGTGCGCGGGCGCAGCGAGCGCTGGGCGCAGTGGCTCGAGTACGCCGAGCGCACACCGGCAGAGGCTTGACCACCGGCACTCGGGAGATCCCGCTCGCCCGGCCATGGATCGGCGAGCGGGAGGAGGAGCTCGTGCTCGAGGTGCTGCGCTCGGGTCGTTTGTCCCTCGGCCCGACGATCGACCGCTTCGAGGAGTTGGTCGCCGAGCGCGTCGGCGCCCCATATGCGGCAGCGGTCTCCAGCGGCACCGCGGGCCTGCACCTGCTCTGCCACATCGCCGGCCTCGGCCCCGGCGATGAGGCGATCACCTCGCCGGTCTCGTTCGTCGCCTCGGCCAATTGCTTCATCTTCGAGGGCGCGACGCCGGTCTTCGCGGACGTTGATCCGCAGACGCTGAACCTCGATCCGGCGGCGGTCGAGGCGGGGATCACGGATCAGACGAAGGCCGTCGTGGCCGTCGACATGTTCGGCTACCCGTGCGAGCTCGATGAGCTGCGGGCGCTGTGCGAGCGCCACGGGCTGGCCCTGATCGAGGACTCGGCGGAGGCGCTTGGCGCCGAGTACAAGGGCACGCAGCTCGGTGGACACGGGCCGTCGGCCGTCTTCGGCTTCTATCCGAACAAGCAGATCGCGACCGGCGAGGGCGGCGTCGTCGTTACGCACTCCGAGCAGGAGTGGCAGTTGCTCCGCAGCCTGCGAAACCAGGGCCGCACCTACGACACGGGCGCCTGGTTCGATCACGTGCGGCTCGGCTGGAACTACCGCTGGACGGACATCCAGGCGGCGATTGGGATCGCGCAGCTGGAGAAGCTCGACCGCATCCTGGAGCTGCGGGCAGCTGCGGCGGCGCGCTATGGAGAGCTGCTCGCCGGCGTCGACGGCATCGAGACGCCGCTCGCCGACGATTCCGAGCACCGGCGCTCCTGGTTCGTCTACGTCGTCGAGCTCGCACCGGGGGTTGATCGCGACGCGGTGATGGCTGAGCTGCGCGCGCAGGGGATCGGCACCGCGGAGTACGTCCCCTGCGTCCACCTGCAGCCGTTCATGCGCGAGCAGTACGGCTTCCGCGAGGGCATGTTCCCGGTCGCCGAGGACGCGTGCTCCCGGACGCTCGCGCTCCCGTTCTTCACCCAGATCGAGGCCGAGGATCAGGAGCGCGTCGCCGAGGCGCTTCGGGCTGCCGTCTCGTAGGCGTCTCGGCCCCGACGAGGCCGACCCGGACGGCTGTGCACCAAGATTCTCAGAATCGTCACGAAGACGGCACACATTCGTGCGTCGAACAGCGGTAGCGTCGACGCCGAGGGCGGCGGGCTGTTGACCCCACCCTAGGGTGGGGGTTACGAGGTCACGCGCGCGCGTGAACAGTAGGGAGGAAGCGCGATACTACGGCCGTGGCGGATGGCAACCGGATGATCTTCCTCGGCTTCGGCAAGTACGCCCGTGCGGACAAGATCTACGCGATCGAGCCGATCCGCGACGATCGGCGCGGGCACGGCCGGCGAACGCTCGTCTGGGTCGAAGGCGTCAACGAGCCGATCGTCGCCTCCCGAACCGAGCGGACGATCCTCCACGAGATGGGCCAGTCTTCGGGCGGCACGCCGCTGCTCGACCAGGCCCTGGACCTCGCCGAGCGCGTCGCCGAGCAGACCCAACAAGGCCGCGTCGACGTCAACGACCTCGGCCGCCGGGCACGGAAGCTGCTCGAGTCGACCGCTAAGCCCGGCGAAACCGAGCCGCTCTTCTAGGAGGGCTCGATGGGAGGTCGCTCGTCGTCGGGATGCGATGGTCGTTCGGAGGCAAGGACGCACGGAGCGTCAACAGCCAAAGCTATTGGCGCGATTGAGGTAACCAGGGCGAAGCCAGTGTGGCGAGCAGCGCGGCCCGACGGCACAGACTGCGTTCCACCAAGCCCTCCTTCTCCTCCCAACTGAGCGGCCGCGAGCCACCCTACGAGCAAGAGCCCGTCGGCGCCGCGCCGCCGCGGGCCGGGGGCTTCCTGCGCCGGGTCACGATCGACGTCAGCCCGCTGCGGGAGTCAAGGCCGTTTCGCCGACTCTTCTTCGGCCAGACGATCTCCTGGTTCGCGGGCGAGATCACGTGGATCGCAGTGCCGATCCAGCTGTTCGAGCTGACGCACTCGACTCTCCTGGTCGCGCTGCTCTACCTGACGACGCTCGGCCCGCTGCTGATTGCGCCGATTGTCGGCGGGGCGATCGCCGACGCGGTCGACCGGCGGACGATGCTCCTGATCGCCGAGGGCGGGTTCGCGCTCGTGTCGGTCGCGCTCGCGGTCAACGCCTCGCTTCCACATCCGCACATCTGGGCGCTCTACGCGCTCGACTTCGCGGGCACCGCCGTCTTCAGCTTCGGCACCCCGGCGCTGCGCTCGCTGCTGCCGCGGATCGTCCGTCAGGAGAAGATCGTCGCTGCCTCGGCGCTCGACAGCCTCGCGTCGAACTTCAATGCGGTCGCCGGCCCCGCCGCCGGCGGCCTTGTGATCGCCGCGCTCGGCTTCACCGGCACGTACCTGCTGGACGTCGCGAGCTTTGCCGCCTCGCTGACGAGCATCTGGCTCTTGCCGAAGCTACCGGCGGCGCACGACGCCGAGGCCGCCAGTCTGCGTTCGATCGTCGACGGCTTCCGCTACGTGCGCAGCCAGCCCGTCGTCCTCGGGATCTTCCTCGTCGACACGAACGCGATGATCTTCGGGATGCCGATGGCGCTCTTTCCCGCGCTCGGCGCTCACTTCGGCGGCGGCTCGAAGACGATCGGCTTCCTCTACGCGGCGCCCTATGCCGGCGCCCTGCTCGCCTCGATCTTCTCCGGCCCGCTTGCGCACGTCCGGCGCCAGGGGCTGGGCGTCATCGTCGCCGCGGCCGCATGGGGGGCAGCCTTGGCTGGGTTCGGCTTCGCGACCGTCCTGTGGTTGGCGCTCCTCCTGCTCGCCGTCGCGGGCGCCGCCGATTTCGTCAGCGCCGTGCTGCGCAGCACGATCGTGCTCGTGGCGACGCCGGACGCGCTGCGTGGCCGGATCACCGGAATCGAGTTCACCCAGGTCGCTGCGGCACCGACCCTCGGCAACGTCGAGGCGGGAGTGCTGGCCTCGGTGACGAGCCTGCGCTTCTCGATCGTCTCCGGTGGGCTCGCCTGCATCCTCGGCTGCGGCTTGCTGGCTCTCGCAATCCCGGCGCTGCTGCGCTACGACGCCAAGGCGGCGAGCCCGTGATCCGTCGCGCTTTTTTCGCCCGATCCGTGCACGAGGTCGCAAAGGAGCTGATCGGGGCGACGTTCCTCGTCGACGGCGTCGGCGGCAGGATCGTCGAGCTCGAGGCCTACCACCACGAGGACCCGGCGGCGCACGGCTACCGCGGCTTGACGGCGCGAAACGCCTCGATGTTCGGGCCGCCGGGGCACGCCTACGTCTACCGCTCGTACGGGATCCACTGGTGCGTCAACTTCGTCTGCGAGGCCGAGGGCGTCGCCGACGCCGTCCTGATCCGCGCGCTCGAGCCGACGCACGGGCTCGGTGAGATGCGGCGGCGCCGGAGGCTCGACGACGTGCGGCTCCTGTGCGCGGGCCCGGGCCGGGTCTGCCAGGCGCTCGCGATCACCCGTGAGCACGACGGGCTGCCGCTCGACCGGCCGCCCTTTCGGCTCGAGCCGGGAACCGAGGCTCCGCAGATAGTCCGTGGTCCGCGAATCGGGATCTCCCGCGCGGCCGACCTGCCCTGGCGGTACGGCCTTGCGGGCTCGCGCTATCTCAGCCGGCCTTTACGGTCAGCGTGATCCCCATCCCGGGCGCCGAGGCGCGTCCCGCCCGCGGCGACTGGGCGACGATCCGCGCCGAACCGGGAGCGTCGCCCGGGGAGACCGTGATGTCGAGCTTGAGCGGTTTGAGCCTCGCCCGCGCTCGGTCTACCGTCATCCCGACCACGCTCGGCACGACGCCTTGGAGCGCCTTGGACAGCACGATTGTGACCCGGTCCCCCGAGGAAAGGTGACGCCCTCCGACCGGGAACTGCTTGACGACGACACCGACCCGCTGCCGCGGCTCGGCCGGCCGGTAGACGACCGTCGCGGCGAGCGGCTGCCCGGCGAGGACCGTCTTAGCCCGACCAACCGGCTCGCCGACCACGTCCGGCACGTCGACCTCGTTCGGCAGGCAGTTCGCGGTGTGGGAGGGCCCGGAGTCCCCGAAGTACTCGATCGACTGCGTGTCCCGGCAGTAGCCGTTGTCGAGCTGAAGCCGCCCATCCCTATAGGTGACGTTCTTCGGCGACGCGTACGGAATCGTCGCCGACGGGAAGCTCTCGGGAGTGTCGTGCAAGTAGGGAAGGGCGCTCTCCATGAAGCTCTTCCAGATCAGGGCCGGGAACGTGCCGCCCGCGACTGGCTTGCCGTGGAACTGGTAGGTCATCGGCCGCGTCTCGTCCGGGTAGCCGACCCAGACGGCGGTCACGAGCTGCGGCGTATAGCCGACGAACCAGGCGTCGCCGTAGTTCTCCGTGGTGCCCGTCTTGCCGGCCGCGGGACGCCCGCCCGAGAGCGCGGCCGCCTTGCCGGTTCCGTACTTGATGACGTTCTGCATCAGCGAGGTGACCAGCACAGCGTCCTCTTCGGGCAAGGCCTGGACGGGCAGCGGCGTGTTGTCGTCGATCGACCTGCCCTTCTCGTTCGTCACCTTCACGATCACGCGAGGTTCGTTGCCGAAGCGCCTGCCGTCGATCCGCTTGCCGCCGTTCGCGAACGCCGAGAACGCGCGCGCCATCTCGAGCGGGTTGACGCCCTGGGCGCCCAACCCGATCGAGAAGTAGGGCAGCAGTCTGGTCGTGATCCCGAGCGAACTGGCCGTGCTGGCGATGTTCTGCGGCCCGACGAGCTTCGTCAGCTGCGCGAAGACGGCGTTGTCCGAGTACGCGGTCGCCTGCTGGATCGTGATCGGGCCGAGGTACTCGTCCTCGTAGTTGTGCACTTCCCAGAGCCGCCCACCGGCGTTGATCGTCACCTGCTTGGAGACAAAGGTCGTGCTGGGCGCGACTCCTTCCTTCAGCGCAGTCGCCAGCACGAATGGCTTGAACGAAGAGCCCGCCTGCCGCTCGCCCTGGACCGCCAGGTTGAACTGGCTCTTGTGGAAGTTGTTGCCGCCGAACATGGCGAGGACGCGGCCGTCGCGTGGGTCGATCGCCACCAGCGCTGCGGTCGGGCCGGAGGGGTCCGTGAGCCACTTCCCGATCGACTTGCGGGCCATCTTCTGAAGCTTCAGGTCGATCGTCGTATAGACCTTGAGCCCGCCGCCGAAGACGCGTCCGGATCCGTAGCGGTCGACGAGTTGCTGCTTGACGTAGTTGGCAAAGTACTGCGCGGGGCCCTCGTCGCCCGGCAACTGGATCTGCTGCCGCGCCGGCAGCTTCGTATTCACGGCGTAGATGTACTGGGACTGCGTAATGTCGCCCTGGTCGAGCATCTCCCGTAGGACCAGATCCCGGCGCTGCTTGGCCGCCACTCGGTTCGTGGCCGGGTCGTAGGCAGCCGGGTCTTCGGGGATACCGGCCAGAAGCGCCGCCTCCGCCAGTGACAGCTTGCCCGGGCCGGCGCCATGATGGAAGTACGTCTGCGCCGCCTGCTCGACCCCGTAGGCGCCGTTGCCGAAGTAGATCGTGTTCAGGTAGGCGGTCAGGATCCGGTCTTTCGACCACCGCTGCTCGAGCTGCCACGCGAGCGCGGCCTCCCTCAGCTTGCGCGCGATCGAGTGCTGGTTGCTCGTGTACGCGTTCTTGACGAACTGCTGCGTGATCGTCGAGCCACCCTGGACCGCCCGACCGCCGCGCGCGTCGGCCCAGAGCGCACGCAGGATCCCCCGCAGGTCGACGCCGCGGTGCTCGTAGAAGCGTTTGTCCTCGATCGCGACGATCGCCTGCTTCATCAGCGGGGAGATCTGATCCGAGCGGAGCAGGATCCGACTCTGCGACCCCCGCAGCACGGAGAGCACGCGACGGCCGTCGCCCGCATAGATGTACCCGTCGGTCTGGTTGTGGATTCGGCTCGGATCGAGCGACGGGATCTCGCCCGCGATCGCGGTCACGAGACCGACGCTGAAGGAGGCGAAGCCCAGCACCGCGAGAAGGGCCAGCAGTGCGAAGAGGCGAAGCTTCCGGATCCGGCGGCGGCCCTTGGGCCGCGCCACGGCGGAACGTCGTCGGCGCAACAGAACTGCGGGATTGTAACGGTAGAGTGCTCGCGCCCATGGGCGTTTCGGAGCTCACGCGTAACGCGGTCGATGTGCTCCCCGAGGGTGCGCTGGAGGGGAAGCTCGAGCTCGGCCGCCCGCTGCGCGTCAAGCTCGGGATCGACGTCACCTCGCCGGACATCCACATCGGCCGGGCGATTCCACTCCAGCGGATGCGGGCCTTCCAGGACGAAGGGCACACCGGCGTCCTGATCATCGGCGACTACACGACGAGGATCGGCGACCCCTCCGGCCGCTCCGCCGAACGCCCCGTGCTCACGGACGAGGAGATCGACAGCAACGCGCGCACGTACCTCGACCAGGCGATGGTCATCCTCGATCCCGCGCGGACAGAAGTCCGCTTCAACGGCGAGTGGCTCTCGCAATTGAGCTACGCCGAGGTCGTGCGGTTGGCGCGAACGGTCACCGTCGCGCGCCTGCTCGAACGAGATGATTTTGCGAAACGGATGGCGGCCCAGGCGCCGATCTCCGTCTCCGAGTTGCTCTACCCGTTGATGCAGGCCTACGACTCGGTCGCCGTCGAGGCCGACGTCGAACTCGGAGGTACCGACCAGCTCTACAACCTGCTGGCCGGCCGCGACGTGATGGAGGCATACGGCCTCGAGCCGCAGGTCGTGCTGACCACCCCGTTGCTCGTCTCCTGGGACGGCAAGAAGATGAGCTCGTCGGAGGGCAACAACATCCCGCTGAGGATGGACCCTGAGGAGCAGTTCGGCCGCGCGATGCGAATCCCTGACGAGCTGCTGCCGGAGTGGTACCGCCTCGTGATGGAGCGCGAACCTGCCGCCGGCGACCCGCTGCAGGCGAAGCTCGAGCTGGCACGCTTCATCGTCAGGCGCTCGCACGGAGTGGAGGGGGTGCGACGTGGCGAGGACCATTTCACGCGCGTCGTGCGCGAGGGGCGTGCGCCCGACGAAGCCGACATCCCCGAGGTCAGCCTCGACGGCGGAGACGTGTACCTGCCCGAGCTCCTAAGGGCGCAATTCGGCCAGTCGAACAGCCACTGGCGGCGCGTGATCGAGCAGGGCGGCGTCAGAATCGACGGCGAGCCGGTGCGCCAGCTCGAGCTGCCGGCGGAGCGGCTCGCGGGCGCCGTGATCCAGGCCGGAAAGCGCCAATTTCTGAAGGTTTCCGCGTCTTGACACCCGTTACTGCGATGCTGCTATCATTCCGCGGCTGCCCTCGAGGCGGCGTAGCAAGGTCCCTGTAACTCGACGAACGGAGCGCCTCCCGGAAGATTCGGATACGACCTGGATCTGTAGCACTGGAGGCCTCTGGCGCGAGTCGGAGGCTTTTTTACGCCGTCGAGAAGTTAGCGTCGGTCTTTGAAAACTCAGCAGCGAGCGTTTACGTCGAGACCTCTCGCGCACGTGGTCACACCTGCGTGCTGGAGAGGAATCAAGCAATAACCCGTCTGCCCCCGGTTCGGTTGGGGGTAGACCTTTGAGCTCAAGCTCGAAGAGAAGCTTGCCGGCCCTAGGCTGGCAAACCAACTTCACGGAGAGTTTGATCCTGGCTCAGGACGAACGCTGGCGGCGCGCTTAACACATGCAAGTCGAGCGAGAACCAGGGCTTCGGCCCTGGGGACAGCGGCGAACGGGTGAGTAACACGTGGGTAATCCACCCTCGGCACCGGAATAGCCCGGGGAAACCCGGATTAATGCCGGATGGCCCGTC
>VAXH01000010.1 GCA_005883955.1 Actinomycetota bacterium
CAGACCGAGGCATTGGCCGAGGGCGCTCACTGATCGCAAGCGTGTGACCGTGCCTGTACTCCCGCACGGGACCAGATCACGCGAAAGACTGTGCCAGTGCAACCGGAAACGCAATATGCGAGAAGCGGCGACGTCCACATCGCATACCAGCTGGTCGGCGAAGGAAACCTCGACCTCGTCTGGATCCCGAGCCTCGCCCACCACGTCGAGCTGAGCTGGGAGAACCCTCCAGTTGCGCGTTTCCTCGTCCGTTTGATGGAGCTGGGGCGTTTGCTTCTCTTCGACAAGCGCGGCACGGGCATGTCCGACCGCGTCTCGAGCGACACGACGCTGGAGACGCGCATGGACGACATCCGGGCGGTCATGGACGCCGCCCGTTCGGAGCGGGCCGTCGTTTGTGCTCTCGGAGAGGGCGGTCCGCTCGGCATGCTCTTCGCCGCCACCTATCCGGAGCGAACGGACGGGCTCGTGCTGATCAACTCCTCGCCTCGCCTGGTGGGCTCGGCCGAGTTCCCGTGGCTTCCCTCTCGTGGCGAGCAGGAGCAGAACATCGAGAAGATGGTGCGTAACTGGGGGGAGCCGTACCAGCGAGAGCTGCTTTCGATACCTAGTCCCGACATGACCGAGGAGGATCGGATGGCGTTCGCGCGCGCCCTTCGCCTGAGCGTGAGCCCCGGCGCCCTGCGCGATTACCTGCGCATGAACCTCGACGTCGACGTCCGCGGCGTCCTCGACTCGATCCGGGTACCGACGCTCGTCCTGCACCGCACGGAGTTGGCGAGGCTTGACATTCGCGGCGCTCGCTACCTCGCCGAGCAGATTCCCGGCGCCCGGCTGGTCGAGCTTCCCGGCCGCAACTTCGCCCCGGCCGTCGGCGACGCGGACGCCCTCTTCGCGGAGATCGAGCGGTTCTGCGCCGACCTGCAATCCGGCGAGTGGGAACCTGCCGAGCCCGATCGCATGCTGGCGACCGTCCTCTTCACCGACATCGTCGGCTCAACCGAGAAGATGGCCGAGCTTGGCGACCGCGGTTGGCGCAAGCTTCTTGACGGGCACCACACCGCCGTCCGCCGCCAGCTCTCGCGCTTCCGCGGCATCGAGATGGACACTGCCGGCGACGGCTTCTTCGCCCGCTTCGACGGCCCGGCGCGTGCGGTGCGGTGCGCGCGGGCGATCACTGATGATGTTCGGGAGTTCGGTGTTGATGTGCGCGCCGGATTGCACACTGGGGAGTGCGAGCTTCACGACGGCAAGGTGGCCGGCATCGCCGTCTCGATTGGCGCCCGCATCGCTGCCGCCGCAGAGCCAGGCGAGGTGCTGGTCTCAAGCACGGTCAAGGATCTCGTTGCCGGCTCCGGGCTCGGCTTCGAGGATCGCGGGGCCCATGAGCTCAAAGGCGTCCCCGGCGAATGGCGCCTCTACGCGGTCGATCGCTAATCGCAGATCAGCCCGGAGCTTGGTGTGACGTGGCGCCTTCCCACCCTTGCGCCGTTGCCCTTCGCGTTCGCGGTTTCGTCTCCGGAGCCGACCAGGGCGGCGAGGATCGCCTGTTCCGCGAACTGCCCCGGCTACAAACGGGGCCACAGTTCGGCCGAGGACGCTGAGCCTACAAACGAAGAGGCCCGTTTCCAGGGCCTTCCGCAATAGCGGGGGCAGGATTTGAACCTGCGACCTCCGGGTTATGAGACGTACGTTGCTAGGGCAGGCAACGTGGGATTCGGCATTGTTCCCTCAGCTCAGGTCACCTAAGATCGGCTGCGATCAGATGAGACGGGCAAAAGTTTTGGCAAAAGTTTTCGTCTGAACAGAGAACGCCGCCGACATCGGAATGGCCATGGACAGCACCGAGATGCTTCGTCTCTTCGAGGCTCACCGCGAAGCGGAAGCGGCTCGCGACATCGACGCGATCCTCGAGACCTTCGTAACCGACTGCTTCCTTGAGACGATTTCACTCGGTCTACGAAGTGACGGTCGGGACCCCGTGCGAGCGGCCTACGAGCAGCAGTTCTTCACCGCATTCCCGGATCTCGCTCCGGAGGACGAAGCGATGGCTGTTGGCGACGATGTGATCGCAGTCTGGGGCACCCTGCGTGGGACGAGCCGTGGCGACTGGCTTGGTATCGCTCCAGGCGGAGGCACGTTCGCGGTCCCGTTCGCGAATGTCGTGCCTTTCAGCCAGGGGCTGATGGCCGGCGAGAAGATCTACTTCGACCTCGCCACGCTATGCGAACAAGCTCGGCTCCCGCTCGAGGAGGTGCGAGCGGCAGCGGCCGCACGTCGAGGCGGGATCCCAGCTCTTTAATTCCTAGGCCTGGTTGCGGCCTCAGGGGCAGACGACCTCCGGGTTATTAAACCTGCGGTGTTCTCATGTCAGCTGACGTCAGCAGGTTATGAGACGTGCGTTGCTAGGGCAGGCAACGCAGGATTCGGCATTGTTCCCTCAGCTCAGGTCACCCAAGATCGGCTCCGGTCACGTTAGACGGGCAAAAGTTTTGGCAAAAGTTTTTCGTCTGAGCAGAACGCCAGACCGCGTGTCATGACCGGCGACGTGGCGAGACGAACGCCCTGGGTGGGATAGCCGTTTAGGTCAATGCCTACCGAAAGTCCGGCTTGGTCAGAAGCGATCAGCCCGGCTCCGTTCGGCGCCCGATCATCACCGTTCGATGGCGAGCCGGTGCCGGCGTCTCGCCAAGAGAAGAAGAGCTCCCACGGCACGGAGGGCCGTGGCGCTCGTCGGTACCGAGGTGGCAGGTAACTGGGCCGCCCTACGGCGAGAATTCGACGATGAGGTAACCGTCGCGCCTGAGTACGACCCGCGCTTCCTCCGTCGGGTGGCCGGGCCTGACTACCAGTCTTTCTGGGTTTGCACGTACGACGGAAACATCGACACTGTCGACCATTACCAGCTCAGAACAGTCGCGCGTGCACTCGCACTGAAAGCCGAACGGTCCCGGGAGCGCCTCGGCCGCAGCGAATGCGCGCAGAACCTCGTTCTCGCGAAAGCGCGTCTCGCGCGCGGATGGCGGTTCTCTACCCACCCTCGAACAAGCCTTCTTCAACAACCGAGAATCGGCTCGTTCGCTTGACTACTTCTCGCTCGTCAACGTCGGCGTGC
>VAXH01000056.1:0-558 GCA_005883955.1 Actinomycetota bacterium
CGGAACCACGGCCGCCGCGCCAGGCGCGAGTTCGAACCGCTGCTCGCCGGCCTTCACCGTCAGCAATCCCTCCTGCACGATGTAACTCTCGTCTTGCGGATGCGTGTGCAGCGGTGGCGATGCGTGACGCGGGAAGAGGAATTCGATCAACGCGAAGCGCCCGTTGCTCGCCTCGCCCGGCATCTTGATCGTTGCGAGGGTTCCCAGGAACCAGAGCTGCTCACCTTTCCCCGCACCTGACCAGGTTGCCGTCGCGATTACCTCGCTCACGATCCGGCAGCCTATCGAGGCGCGCGCATCACTCCGGTCAGGGGACAACTAGAGTGCTGCCGTGCTGAGGGGGCGCTGCGCGTGCAATGCCGTCGCTTATGCGGTCTCCGACGAGTTCGTCGCCGCGTTCAACTGCCACTGCTCGAACTGCCGTGCAGCGTCGGGATCGGCGTTCTTGCCCTGGGGCGAGATCGAGCGCGAGAAGCTGAGGGTGACGACGGGTGTGGATTCGTTGATGGTGATCGGCGATGCCGACGCGGACCACGCGATGCGTTGCGGAGCATGCCT
>VAXH01000056.1:615-5635 GCA_005883955.1 Actinomycetota bacterium
GTTCGTCGGCTCGAAGGCTCCGTGGCACGAGATCCTCGACGACCTCCCCCAGCACGACGCGTACCCATGGTCTTGATCGGCTCCCCAGGCGCCGATCGTGCGCCAGGGATGGCGACTGCACACCCTCGCTAGGCGCTCGGTCACAGCTTCGAGTTTTTCGCGTCAGGCCGCGCGGCGCAACTGCTCGTCCAGAGGCACCAGGGGCAGTTGGAACGTCTGGACGGTGTAGTCGTTCGAGACGACGTTGTCGCCGTGCTCGAGCATCGTCAGTAGGTCGCGCGTGAGCGGGATGTCGCCGGGCAGGCGCTCTGTGACGAGCGCGTTGATCCGCATCAGCTTGATCGGGATGTGGGCGATCGGGCGTCGCCGGATGCCGAGCGCGGCACGGAGACGCTGCCAGAACTCGTTCCAGCTCGCGATGTCGGGACCGCCCAGCTCGAAGGTTCGGTTGGTGGTCTCGGGCTTGTCGAGTGCAGCCGCGAAGTAGGCGGCCACGTCGTCGGCCCAGATCGGCTGGATTCTCTGCTCTCCCGAGCCGATGACCGGCGTCATCGGGGTCAGCTTCGCGAGCTTGCGGAAGGTCGGCAGGATGCCTCCGTCACGGCCGAAGACGAAGCTCGGCCGGAAGATCACGTGCTCGAGCCCGGAGCCCTTGATCGCCTGCTCCATCTCCCACTTGGCGTGGTAGTAGGGCACGAGATCCTTCGTCTCCTCGCTCGTCCCGAGGGCGCTCATCAGGACGAAGCGCTGGACGCCGGCGTCCTTCGCGGCGGCGACGAGGTCGCGGGTTCCCTGCTCCATGACCCGCTTGAACTGCTCCTCCCGGCCTTGGCGGATCGCGACGAGGTGGACGACCGCGTCGACGCCTTCGACTGCGTGTTGCAGGCTAACGGTGTTCGTCATCTCGCCGACCACGGGTTGACCGGGCAGCTCGCGCGAGCGGGTCGAGTCGCGGACCAGCAGCTTCAGGTCGTGTCCTGCGTTTGCGATCGCGCGCACGACGTGCGGCCCGACGAAGCCCGTCCCGCCTGTGATCAGAACCCTCACTTCATCGGCTCGCGCTCGAAATTCTGCCAGTAGCGGCTCGGCGTCGGGCCCATCTGGCCCTGGTACTTCGAGCCGAGATCGCCGCTGCCATAGGGCTTCTCGGCCGGCTCGGACATTTGCACGAATGAGATCTGGCCGATCTTCATCCCGTGGTAGATCGTGATCGGGAGGTTGGCGACGTTCGAGAGCTCGAGCGTGACGTGGCCGTCCCAGCCGGGGTCGATGAAGCCGGCGGTCGAGTGGATCAAGAGGCCGAGGCGGCCCAGCGAGCTCTTTCCATCCAGCCGGGCGACCAGGTCGTCGGGCAGGACGATCCGCTCGAGCGTCGAGCCGAGCACGAACTCGCCGGGATGGAGGATGAAGGGCCGCTCGTCGTCGATCTCGACGAGCTCGGTCAGGTCCTCCTGTGGCTCCTTGACGTCGACGTACGCATACCGAGCGTTGTGGAAGACGCGGAAGAAGCGGTCGACGCGGACATCGACGCTCGAAGGCTGGAGCAGCGACTCGTCGTACGGTTCGATCACGATGCGCCGCTCGTCGAGTAGTCGCGCAATCGTCCGGTCGGAGAGAACCACAGCGCGATTCTATGGCCGGCGAACCGGGTGCTCGACCGTCCCCGTGAGGCGTTTCCCGGTGCCAGGCATGAGGACGTGTCCGAAGCGCCAAAAGCGCTGCAAAGACGCGTAAACCGCGTGCATCGCGAGCCGTGTCCGCAGTCCGATTTGGTGCCAGGCACCGGGACACGGCCCGTTTGGACGGTGCGGCGGCTAGCGGCCGCCGGCGGCCGCGCCTGCCGGGCGCAGCGGCGCTGCCGGCACGCGCAGGACTCGCGCGACTGGGTGCGGTAGCCACCAGTTCCAGCGTCCGAACAGGCGGACCAGCGAGGGCACGAGGAGCGTTCTGATCACCGTCGCGTCGAAGATGATCCCCGCGGCGAGCCCAATCCCGAACTGCTTGATGTCGACGCCGGGGCTGCTCGAGAGCACGAAGAAGGCGAACATCAGCACCAGTGCCGCACTTGTCACGAGCTTGCCGGTGCGCGCGAGCCCGAGCTCGACCGCCGTCGCCGTGTCGCCGGCCTCGTCGTACTCCTCGCGCATCCGCGTGAGCATGAAGACCTCGTAGTCCATCGAGAGCCCGTAGAGGAAGGCGAAGATCATCAGCGGGATCCAGGAGATGATCGCGCCTGTCGCCGGCACCCCCCAGATCGCATCCGAGCCGTGGCCCCACTGGAAGATGAAGACGATGATCCCGTAGGCCGCGCCGAGCGAGACGAGGTTGAGCACGACCGCCTTCAGCGGCAGCAGGATCGATCTGAACGCACGCATCAGCAGCACGAACGTTAGGAGGATCACGAACGCGAGGACGTACGGGAACTTGCCGTAGACGGCGTGGACGAAGTCGCGATCCTCGGGAGAGACGCCGCCGAGCGTCAGCTGCACCGGCGACGGCGTCGCGCTGTCCGGAACGGCAAAACGGCTCTCGAGCGAGGGCAGGTCCTCGTGCTGGAGGCGCGAGATCAGGTGCGACGAGGAACTGCTCGCCGAATCGCTCTTCGGGAACACCTCGACGAGCGCAGCCGACCGTTTGCGCCAAGCCTGCGGCGCGACCGCGCCGGCAACCCCGGGCTCCATCCGGAGCTGATCGGCCACCAGGGGCGCGGCCTTCGGTGCGCCCTCGATCAGCACCACGTACGGCTTCATCACCCCGGGCGAGATGCCCGCTCGCGCGAGCGCCGCGCGACCGTTGATCGCGTCGCCGTTGCCCGGATAGTCCTTGAGCTGGGCCTCGGCCGGATTGATCTGGAGCCCCGGCACGAGCAGGATCGCGACGATTGCGATCCCGACGATGGCGACCGGAATCGGCCGCCTGACGACGATCATCGCCCAGCGGTGCCAGAAGCCGGTCGTCGGATCCTGCCGCTCGACGATCCGCCTCGGCATCACCCGCAGCCGGTTGATCCGCGGCCCGAGCATGGCCAGCAGTGCCGGCAGCAGCGTGATCGAGGTCAGCACCGAGACCGCCGGGATCAGCATGCCGCCGATTCCGATTGACCTGATCACGGGAATCGGCAGGATCACCATCGAGAGCAGGCCGATCGCGACCGTGGAGCCCGAGACGATCACCGAGCGCCCGGCGTGCCGCATCGTCTCGATCAGCGCCGTCTCGGTGTCCTCGCCGTTTGCGAGCTCCTCCCGGAAGCGGAAGATCATCAGCAGCGAGTAGTCGATCGCGACGCCCAGCCCGACCAGCGCGACGAGGAACTGGACGATCAGCGAGACCGAGGTGATGTAGGTCAGCAGGTAGATGAGCGTGAACGTGTTCAAGATGGAGCTGATGGCGATCCCGATCGGTATCAGCACCGCAGGCACGGTCCCGAAGACGAACAGCAAGATCACGAGCGCGCCAAGGCCGCCGATCACGGCCTCGAGCAACACGCTCGGGCCGTTGTTGTCGCCGCCGCTCGAGGCCTCCTGCAGGGCGTCGCGGCCGGTCAGGTAGGACGTTACTGAGGGCGGCGTCGCCTTCTTCAAGGCGGCCCGTGCCTGCTTGATCTTGACGTTGCCGTTGAAGCCCTGATTGCCCGGGGGATAGAGCTCGGCGAACGTCGTGTGACGGTCCTTCGAGACATAGGCGTTGTTACCGGTCGAGAAGTAGGAGCTGACGCGCGAGCCGGGGTTCTGGTTCACTGCCGCCGCGATCGCGCCCTTGATCGCCGAGACCTTGGTCACGTCGCCGTCCGAGTGGAAGACCACAACGAGCGGCGCGTTCTCGCCGGTCCCGAATACCTTCAGCGTCCGCTGGTTCGCCTCGTAGGCCGAGTAGCCGGGGATCGAGAACTGCTCGAGCCACCGCTTCGAGACCGCATTCGCCGAGTAGGCGCCGATCAGTGTCAGTGCCAGCCAGAGAAACACGATCGCGCGCCGGCGGCGAAGCACGAGACGGGCAAGCGCGGTCATAAGTCGCGCACCATATGGATTCGGAACGAGAGTGCGCAAGGCCGATATTCCGGTTGCATGAGTCCTATGCAGCTATTCATTCCGCCGGTCGCTCGTGTATCGTCGGAGGCATGGCGATGACGCGGACGATCGAGCTGAAAACGGCCATCCCAGGGCCGAAGTCGGAGGCGATTTTGGCTCGTAAGGAGCGGGTCGTGGCGGACCCTCTGTCCGTCTTTCTCCCGGTCGTGATCGAGGAAGGCCGCGGCGCCACGCTGACCGATGTCGACGGCAATACCTTCCTCGACTTCACCGGCGGCGTGGGCTGCCTCAACGTCGGTCACTCGCATCCGCGCGTCGTCGAGGCCGCGCAGGAGCAGCTCGCCAAGTTCTCCCACACCGATTTCACGATCGTCCCGTACGAGGTCTACGTCACCCTCGCCGAACGGCTGATCGCCGCGTCCCCGTTCCGCTCGCCCGCCAAGGCCGGATTCTTCAACGCCGGCGCCGAAGCCGTCGAGAACGCGATCAAGTTCGCGCGAGCCCACACCGGACGCCCGGCGGTGATCGCGTTCGAGGGCGGCTTCCACGGACGCACGCTCCTCTCGCTTTCGCTGACCTCGAAGACGCACCCGTACAAAGCGGGCCTGGGACCGTTCGCGCCCGAGGTGTACCGGGTTCCGTTCCCGAACGAGTACCGCGGGCCCAGCTCCGAGGAGGCGATCGGTGCGCTCGAGCGCGCGCTTGTGACGCAGGTCGCGGCCGAGACGGTCGCGGCGATTGTGATCGAGCCCGTCCAAGGCGAGGGCGGCTTCGTCGTCGCGCCGCAGGCGTTCCTCGACGGCGTCCGCCGGCTCTGTGACGAGAACGGGATCGTGATGGTCGTCGACGAGGTGCAGACCGGCTTCGGCCGAACCGGCAAGTTCTTCGCGATCGAGCACTACGGAATCGAGCCGGATCTGATCACGGTCGCGAAGTCGATCGCGGCCGGGTTGCCGCTCTCGGGCGTGATCGGCAAGACCGAGATCATGGAT
>VAXH01000026.1 GCA_005883955.1 Actinomycetota bacterium
GACCGCGGCCGCGACGACTTGGCGCGCCAGCTCGACGGCGCCTGGATCTCGACCATCCACGGTTTCTGCCATCGCCTCCTGAAGGCGTACCCGTTCGCAGCCGGGCTCGACCCGCACTTCCGGGTGCTCGACGACAGCCAAGCGCGGGTGCTCCGGGGCGAGGCCTTCGAGCATGCGCTGGACGAGTTCTGCGCCGGCGAGGATCCGCGGCGTCTTCGCCTCCTCGCCACCTACGGTGCCGGCGGGCTCCGGCGGATGCTGACCGGCGTCTACGAGACGCTGCGGGCCGCCGGCCGGCCGCTCGAGCTGCGCCTCGGCGAAGGCCCGGCCCTGGCGCAGCGCATCGAGATGCTCCGTGAGGCGGCGCGCTGTCTCGTCGACGAGGACGGCAGCGAGGAGCAGCGCGCCCAGGCGGCGCGGATGCTCGAAGTGCTCGAGCGCGACCGGCAGGCAGAGGACCTGCTCGACCTCTCCCCATTCGCCACGCGCGGCGGCGAGCGCGAGCGGTTCGCGAGCTACGAGGCGGCCCGGAAGGCGGTCGAGCAGGCGGCCCTCGACGAGCTGGCCACCCGCGACCGCGACCTGCTCCAGGAGCTGCTCGAGGGCTTCGCGCGCGCTTATGCCGGCGCAAAGGAACGCGAGTCCGGTGTCGACTTCGAGGACTTGCAGCTGACCGCGCGGGACCTGCTCCGCGAGCACGAGGAGATCCGGCAGCGGGAGGCCTGGCGCTTCCGCGCGGTGATGGTCGACGAGTTCCAGGACACGAACCGGCTCCAGTGCGACGTGATCGACCTGATTGCCGGCGACGAGCTGTTCTTCGTCGGCGACGAGTTCCAGTCGATCTACGGCTTCCGGCACGCCGACGTGAACGTCTTCCGCGAACGGCGCGACGAGGCGGGCTCGGTGTTGCCGCTGACCCTGAATTACCGCTCGCGCCCCGAGGTCCTCGCCGCAGTCAACCACCTCTTCGGCTCCGATTTCGGCGACGAGTTCCAGCCGCTCGCGGCTTCCGGCGACTTCCCCGATCCGGTCTTCGGAACGCCGGTCGAGCTGCTCGTCACCGACAAGGCGAGCTACAGCGGCACGGGAACGCACTGGCGGCGAGGCGAGGCGCGCTCGGTGGCGCGCCGGGTCAAGGAGCTCGTCGAGAGCGGCGCCGCGAAGCCCGGCGAGATCGTGCTCCTCTTCGCCGCCGGAACCGACGCCGAGTGGTACGAGCAGGAGCTGCGCGGGCTCGGCCTGCCGACCTACCGCACGACGGGCCGCGGCTACTTCGGCCAGCAGCAGGTCGCCGACCTGCTCGCCTACCTGCGCCTGCTGCACAACCGCTACGACGACGAGGCGCTCGTGACGGTGCTCGCCTCGCCGCTGGTCGGCGTCTCGAACGACGCGCTCGTGCTGCTGCGCCGCTCGGCGCCGAAGCGGCCGCTCTTCAAGGGCCTCGAGCGCACGCTTCCAGAAGGGCTCGATCCGCGAGACGAGCGGCTCTTCCAGGCATTTCGTCAGCGCTACGAGCGGCTCGTCGCCGCCTCGCGCACGCTCTCGCTCGAGCGGCTCTGCGAGGAGATCGTCGCCGCACACGACTACGACCTCGCAGTGCTCGCCCAATGGGACGGGCGTCGCCGTTACGCGAACCTGCGCAAGCTCGCCCGCCTCGCGCGCTCTTACGAGGAGTTGCGCGGCGCCGACATCGAGGGCTTCGTCCGTTTCGTCCGCGAACAGGACGAGGCCGGCGCGAAGGAGCTCGAGGCCGTGGCGGAGGAGGAGGACGCCGATGTCATCCGGCTGCTGACGATCCACGCCGCCAAGGGGCTCGAGTTCAAAGTGGTGGTCGTCGCCGACGCCGGCCGCGACCGCGCGGCGCCGGGTGCGGACGAGATCCTCGCCCTGCCGGACGGGCGCTTCGGCTTCCGCGTTGCCGACCCAACGACCGGCGTCCGCAAACCGACGACGGCGTACGAAGAGGTGCGTGCAGCCAGCCGAGAGGAGGCCGAGGCTGAGCGGCGCCGCCTCTACTACGTCGCCATGACACGCGCCATCGACCGGCTGATCGTGGCCGGCTCGATCGATCCCGAGAAGGTTGCCGACGAGCGGACGCCGATCGGCTGGGTGCTCGGCCGGCTCGAGATCCCAGCCCTCGAAGACGCTGCGGACGTCCCGCTCGAGCTCGAGCGGGAGGGCGCCCGGATCCTCCTGCGCTTGGGCCGCTTCGAGGCCGAGCCCGCGCTCGAACCGGTGCCCGAACCGGCGGCCGAGCCGGCCCAGCTGGCGCTCTTCGAGCCGAACGGCTCCGGCGGCGTGGCAGTGGCGAACGCCCCGAAGCTGCCCTCCCTCGAGCCGGTGCCGGAGCCGCCGCTGCACCGGGTCCGCACGCTCTCGTACAGCGCCCTCGCTCTCTTCGAGTCGTGCTCGTACCGCTACTACGCCGAGCGGGTCGTCGGGATGCGCGAGGCGCAGGCGTCAGGCTCGGTCCCCGGGCACGAGGGACTGGCGGCCACGGAGATCGGGGACAGCGTCCACTTCCTGCTCGAGACTCTCGAACTCCGCAATCCCCGGCCCCCCGAGCCGGACGTCCTCGCCGAAGCCGTCCGGGCCCGCTATCCCGCCGTGACCGACGAAGAGCTGGAGCGCATCGCGGGGCTCGTGCAGGCGTACTGCGACTCGGAGCTGGCAGCGCGGGTAGCAGCCCTCGAGGGGGCGGCGGCCGAGCGGCCGTTCGCCTTCGCGCACGATGGGGTTCTCCTGCACGGGCGCCTCGACGTTCTCCACCTCGACGGTCCGCGCGCGGTGGTCGTCGACTACAAGACGAACGTGCTCGAGGACGCCTCCCCGGAGGAGGTGATCGAGCGCGACTACCACCTCCAGCGGCTCGTCTACGCGCTGGCGTGCTTCCGCGCCGGCGCCGACGAGGTCGAGGTCGTCTATCAGTTCCTGGAGCGGCCCGACCCGGGCGTGACCACGAGTTTCGTCCGCTCCGAGCTGCCCGGGCTCGAAGCGGAGCTCTCGGAGGCGATCGCCCGGATCCAAGAGGGCGTGTTCGAGCCGACTCCGAGTGAGTTCATCTGCTCCGGCTGTCCCGTTCTCGACGTCGTCTGCGCCGGGCCGCGGCTGCGGCAGCATCCGGAGACGTCGCTGCCGGCCGAGTTCGCCGTCGGCTAAGTGCCGCAGAGCTACGTCCACGAGGCGCGGCGCCGTGTCGGCCCGAAACGGGCGCGAATCCTCCCGATCATCGAGCGGCTCGCTTCGGAGCATCCCGACGCGAAAATTGCGCTCCGCTACCGCAGCGAGCTCGAGCTGCTCGTCTCGGTGATGCTTTCGGCGCAGACGACGGACGTGAACGTCAACCGCGTGACCGGGCCGTTGTTCGAGAAGTACAAGCGGCCTGAGGACTACCTCGCCGTGCCGCCGGAGGAGCTCGAGCGCGACATCTACGCGACCGGCTTCTTTCGCCAGAAGGCGAGAGCGCTCCGCGCGACGATGGCGATGCTGCTCGAAGAATTCGATGGCCGCGTGCCTCGCCGGCTCGACGACCTCGTCCTCCTACCGGGCGTGGCGCGCAAGACGGCGAACGTCGTCGCGGCCGAGCTGGGTAATCCGCAAGGGATCGTCGTCGATACACACGTGCGGAGGCTCTCCCAACGGCTGGGGCTGACGAGGCAGGAGGACCCGATCAAGATCGAACGCGACCTGCAAAGGCTTGTTCCCCGCGAGCATTGGGGTCTCTTCCCGCACCTGCTGATCTGGCACGGCCGCCGCGTCTGCATCGCGCGCGTCCCCCGCTGCGAGCACTGCGCCGTCAACGACCTCTGCCCCTCGAGCCGCGTCTGAAGGGGCTCGAAGTTGGCCGCGACCGCGCTCGTCGTCCTTCTTCCCGAGCTGGAGCCGCTGATTGGCGGCTGGCGGCGCCGCTACACGGCCGACGGGCCGCGCGGCATGCCGCCACACGTGACCCTGATCATCCCCTTTGCGGATAGCTCGGAGGTCGGCGGCCTGCTCGAGCAATTGGGGCGCGTATTCGCCGCGTTGGCGCCGTTCGAGACCGCGCTGCGCGAGACGGCGAGATTTCCGGGCGTCCTCTACCTCCGGCCGGAGCCCGCCGAGCCGTTCGTCGCCATCACCGAGGCTCTCGTGAACACGTTCCCGGATTTCCCGCCCTACGCCGGCGAGTTCGACGAGATCGTTCCGCACGCCACCGTCGCGGAGGCCGACGACGAGGTCCTGGCGGCAGCGGAGCGCGAGCTCGAAGGACAACTACCGGTGCAGGCGCGCGTCGAGCGTGCCTGGCTGGTCGAGGACACACCAAGCGGCTGGCGCCGTCACACAGCGTTTCCCCTCGAGCGGCGCAAATCGGTCTGACTCACGTCACAGCCTGCCGCGTAGGCTCGAAGGGTGCGGGAGATCGACCTCGCCGTCTACGCGGACGCCCTTGCCGGCGAGTCGGCGGCGCTCTCCGCGCGGGCGGAGCGAATCCGCTCGAGACTACGCCAGGCCAAGATCGAGCGCCGCGCCCGCAACAATCTGACCGCAGCGACGGTCGACCGGCTCGAGTCGCTCGGCCTGCTCGGGGGCATCGACGAGCGCTCCGCACACGCGGAGCTACGGGAGCTCGAGGATTCGCTCGCCGCGCTGGAGGAGCTGCAAACGTGGGTGGAGACCGAACTCGCGGCTACGAACGCGGCGTGATCGCGACCAGCAGGCCGCCGTCGTCGTCGTAGGCAGGGAAAAAATCTGCGGTAACCGGTTTGCGCTGCCCGGCGCGAGTCTTCAGCTCGAGCCGCTCGCCGAGCCGCCGGACACCCCACTCGAGTGCCAGCTGCGCGGGATTGCGGCCGTCCTCGTAGCCGGTCAGGCCGAGGCTGTCCATCACCTCGCGGCCCATCAGCTCGTCCTCGCGATAGCCGGTGAGCTCGAAGACGCCGCGGCCGGAGGCGAGGATCCGGCTCTGCTGGTCGCAGACGACGAAGCCGGTCCCGGGGGCCGGATAGTAGTCGTCCAACAGCTCGAACAGGAAGCCGAAGCCGCAGCGGTGGCAGGCGACCGCCTGGCGGGTCAAGCCTTCCTGGCGATCATGGTCGATCGATCGTTCCCGGCAGTTCGGACAGATGAAATAGGGCACGGGCTGACGGTAGCGAGAGGGCTCTGGCTCAGGTGGAAGAAGTGGCGCGCCGCCTGCCGCGCAGCGCGCGAGGATCGAGCCTCCGCAGCGGTGGCAGCTCGGGTCGGCGCATAGGGTCGCCGCCGATCCAGCCCAGCCAGCGGAAGAACGCGAGTTGGAGGATGGTCGTGAAGACGATCCAAGCCCAACTCCACCAGTAGCCGAAGCTCCAGCCGAGCTCGGGGATGTGGTGGAAGTTCTGCCCGTAGAGCCCGACGATGAACGTCGGCACGAGGAGGATCGAAGCGATCACCGTCAGCCGCTTGACGACCTCGTTCTGATCGTTCGCGATCTTCGCCTGGCTGTAATCGCGCGCGCTCGAGAGCAGGTCCCGCGAGAGGTCGAGCCCGTCCGTCGCCCGGAGCAGCTTGTCGTATGCGTCGGCGAAGTTCAGCTCGACCTCGCGCGGTAGCAGCTCGGGGCCCTCGCCGACGTCGATCCGCCGGTCGACGATCGCGCGGATCGCATCTCGCGTGGGCGCGAGCGTCCGCCGCACGTGCAACAGATCGTGCCTCAGGTCCGAGATCCGGCCACGAACCTGAGCCGAGGTCCACGTCTCGATGCCCTCCTCGAGCTCGTCGATCTCCTCGTTCAGCGCGTCAACCAGGTCGAGAAAATCCTCGGCGATCAGGTCGACGATGCGGTAGAGGATCATGCCGGAGCGGTCGTCGGCCTCTTGCTTGATCGTCAGCTGAGCGGGGGAGAGGTCGCAGGCATAGCCGCGCTCCGGTGTCTTCCGCACCGTTACGACACGCTCGCGGGTCGCGATGATGTCGATCTCCTGGTAGAAGACGCGGTCCTCCTCGCGGACCGCAATCGGCAGCAGGAAGACGCCGAAGACGTAGTGGTCGTGGCCTTCGAGCCGTGGCCGGGGCTCGTCGTCGTGAACGGCCGGCTCGAGCAGCTGTTCGAGCGCGCGCTCGTGAATCTGCGGCGGCAATACCTTCTTCAATTCCTCCTCGCCGGGGTCGAGGAGATCGATCCATTCGCCCACGCTAAGCCCGAGGGGCTGTGAGCGCTGTTTCGGCGTGGCCCTCGCGCGCGGCAAGCCAGCGCTCGGCGTCGAGCGCCGCCATCGAGCCCATACCGGCCGCGGTCACGGCCTGGCGATAGACGTGGTCGACGACGTCGCCGGCGGCGAAGACGCCCTCGACGTTGGTCGCCGTCGAGCCCGGCTGCGTGACGAGATAGCCCGCCTCGTCGTGGTCGAGCTGGTCGACGAACAACTTCGTTGTCGGGTCGTGGCCGATCGCGACGAAGAGGCCGTCTGCAGCGACCTCGCTGATCTCGTCGGTCTCGAGGTTGCGGATCCGGACACCGGTGAGCCTGCCGTCCTCGGCGCCGAGCGCTTCCTCGACCACGACCGGTGTCACGAACTCGATCTTCTCGTTGGCGTGGGCGCGGTCGACCATGATCGGCGAGGCACGAAACTCGTCTCTGCGGTGTAGGACCGTCACCTTCGAAGCGAACTTCGTCAGGAAGATCGCCTCCTCCATCGCGGAGTCGCCGCCGCCGACGACCACGACGTCCTTGTCGCGGTAGAAGGCGGCGTCGCAAACCGCGCAGTAGGTGACGCCGCGCCCGTGCAGCGCGCGCTCGGACGCGAGATTGAGCTGGCGCGCGGTCGCGCCGGTTGCGACGATCACGCTCTCGGCGCGGTACTCGTCGTCGCCGACCCAGACGCGGAACGGACGCTCCGAGAAGTCGACCCGTGTGACGTCGTCGGCGATGAACTCGGCTCCGAACTTCTCGGCTTGACGCCGGAACTCGCCCATCAGCTGCGGGCCCATGATGCCCTCGGCGAAGCCGGGATAGTTCTCGACGTCGCTCGTGATCATCAGCTGCCCGCCCCATTGGAAGCCTTCGATGACGAGGGGCTCGAGGTTCGCGCGGGCGCTGTAGAGCGCAGCTGTGTAACCGGCGGGGCCGCCGCCGATGATGATCAGCTCGCGCACTCTGTTGTTGTTCACAATTCCTCCAAATCAACTGGGCCGGATGCCGGCCCTCAGAGTATTCAACGGATCGGACCGCCTGAACGTTCCCCGCGGGACCGTTAGGCAACCAGCTCTCCGCAGAGATACAGCTTGCCCTCGCGCACCGCGCTCTCGTCGTAGAGGCGGTGCGGCTGCACTTCGCCTGGCCGCAGCAGATGGACGATCTCGTGGCTTCGTGCGGTCAGCAGCTCGGCGATCAGCCGCCGGTGGCAGCGCCACCACGGCGTCTCCGCGCACATGAAGCAGGGCGCGGGTTCGGCGAGAGCGGCTTCGAGCGCCTGTTGCCAGGAATCCGTTCCCATTCGGGCCGCATAGCTCCGGAACGCGCCCACACGGATGCAGGGGAAGCGCTCCTCGCCTGGCTCGTTCGAACGCCGGCCGCCGAGTTCCTCCGCATGGCGATAAGCGATCCCGACTGTGGCGAGAGACTCCGCCAGAGGCCCCTGGTTGAACTGCGGATTCCGGCGCGAGCCGGGGTAGCGGCGAACGTCGATCAGGGTTTCGGCGCCTGCTTCCTGCAAACACGCGAGGAGCTCTGCGGCCGGCCGAGCGCCGTGGCCGATTGTGAAGACCCTCACGCGCATAGAATCGCCGGTTTCCGGCAAGGAGGCTCAGGTGGCGGCAACGGTGAGTTGGGACGGGCTTCGCGAGCTGGCGAGCTTCCGCGCCGAGAAGGGGTGCGCGATCAGCGTCTACGTCGATCTCGACCCGAGCGTCGCGCCGACCGCGGGCGACGCGGCCAGCCGGGTCAACTCGCTGATTCACGAGGGGGAAATGCGGGCCGAGGCGGCGCACGAGCTGACGCATGAACAGCGGGAAGCACTCCGCGCCGACCTCGTCCGGATACGCGACTTCTTCGAACGCGAATTCGACCGCGACGGATCCCGCGGCGTCGCCGTCTTCTCTGCGGGACTCGACAACGCCTGGCGAACGCTGCCGCTCGGCGATCCGGTCGCCGACAAGATCGCAGTCGGCCGGGAGTTCTATCTTTCGCCGCTCGTCCCGCTCGTCGGTCGCGGTGACGGAGCGCTGATCGCCGTCGTTGGCCGGGAGCGCGGAACCGTCTACATCCTGCGGGCCGGCAGGCTCGAGGAGCTCGTCGACCAGTTCGACGAGACGCCAGGCCGCCACGACCAAGGCGGCTGGTCGCAGGCGCGCTACCAGCGGCACATCGAGACGCTCGTCCACGAGCATCTGAAGGAAGTCGCGGAACAGCTCGACCGGCGGGTCCGCCGGTTGCAGAGCCCGAGAATCGTGGTCGTGACGACGGAGGAGACTCGCGCCGAGCTCGAGGAAGTCCTCTCGCACGAGGTCAAGAACGCGATCATCGGCTGGACCCACTCAGAGGCGCACGCAGTTCCTGCCGACCTGCTCCGTGCGGCCCGGCCGATCCTCGAGGACTGGCACGCGACGCAAGAGCGAGAGGCTGCCGAGCGCTGGCGAGAGGAGTCGGGTCGCGGAGCCCGTGCGACCGCGGGCTGGGCCGACACCCTCGAGGCGGCCTCCGACGGCCGGGTCGAGCTACTCCTGTTCCAGGAAGGCGCGGAGCGTTCAGCCTGCCAATGCCCGCGCTGCGGGCGGGTGAGCGCCGAGGGAGGGCCGTGCCCGCTCGACGGAACCCAGATGGAGCAGCGCGACGACGGGCTCAACCTCGCCGTCCACCAGGCGCTCACGCACGGCGGCAGCGTCCTGGCACTGCGGCACTATCAGGATCTCGAGCCGGTCGAGGGGATCGGCGCACTGCTGCGCTACTAGACGTGCCCGACAGCCGCCTCGAGCTACTCGGCGAGAGGCACCTCGCCGGCGTCGCAGCGATGTTCGACGACGAGGACGTGCTCCGCTACACACGCATCCCCAATCCGGTCCCGCCGGGGTGGGAGCGCGAGTGGCTCCGGCTCTACGAAGAGGGACGCCGTGACGGCACCAGGGAGGCGTTCGCCGTTGTCGACGCTCAAGACGGGTCGTTCCTCGGGCTCGGCCTTGCCTTCGGGATCGACCGGGAAGGACGGCAGCTCGAGCTCGGCTATGTCGTCGCTCCGGGAGCGCGTGGGCGGGGTGTCGCGACGCGGACTCTCGAGCTCCTGACCGAGTGGGCGTTCTTGGAGCTCGACGCGCTGAGGATCGAGCTCTGGATCTCGACCGGCAACGAGGCGTCGAAGCGCGTTGCCGCGAACGTGGGTTATCGCTACGAAGGCACGCTGCGCTCATTCCATTTCAAGCAGGGAATCCGCGACGATTTCGAAGTCTGGTCGCGCCTTTCGAGCGATCCCGAGTCACTAAGCTAGAGGCCGATGGCTTCCCTCGCACGCATGATCCTCGAAGAGCACCTGGAGCGCGGAGGGCTCGTTCCCGGGCAGGAGATCGCGCTGCGGGTCGACCAGGCGCTCGCGCAGGACGCGACCGGGACGATGGCGATGATGCAGTTCGAGCTGTTCGGCGAGGAGCGCGTGCGCGTCGAGACGGCGGTGGTCTACGTCGACCACAACATCCTCCAGATCGACTTCAAGAATCCTGACGACCACCGCTTCCTGCAGGCGATGGCCGCCAAGTACGGCGCCTGGTTCTCGCGGCCGGGGAACGGGATCTGCCACTACGTGCACTGCGAGCGGTTCGCGAAGCCGGGGCAGACGCTCGTCGGCGCGGACTCGCACACGACCCAGTCGGGCTCGTGCGCGATGATCGCGATCGGTGCGGGGGGCCTTGACGTGGCCGTCTGCATGGCCGGCCATCCGTTCGAGCTCCCCTGCCCGAAGGTCGTCGGCGTCTTCCTCGAGAACGAGCTCACGCGCCCGTGGATCCAGGCGAAGGACGTGATCCTCGAGCTGCTGCGCCGACGCGGGGTACGCGGCGGGCGCGGCTGTGTCTTCGAGTTCACCGGCCCGGGGGTGCATACGCTCAGCTACACGGAGCGCGGGACGATCGCGAACATGATCGCCGAGCTCGGCGCGACCGGTGCGGTCTTTCCCGCCGACGACGAGACGCGTGCGTGGTTCCAGGAGCAGGAGCGTCTCGACGACTTCACCGAGCTACCGACCGGGGACACTGGCGACTTCGACGAAGAGGAGCACATCGACCTGGCCGAGCTCGTGCCGCTGGTCGCGAAGCCCTCGAGCCCGGGCAACGTCGTTCCGGTCGAGGAGCTCGTTGGCGTGCCCATTCAGCAGGTCTGCATCGGCTCGTCGGTCAATTCCTCCTACCACGACCTCGCGCTGTGCGGGGCGGTCATGCGCGGGCAGCGGTTGTCGGAGGAGCTCGTCTCGGCGACGGCGACGCCGGGATCGCGGCAGATCCTCGACCAGATCACGCGCTCGGGGACGTACGTCGACCTGCTGATGGCGGGGGTGCGGATGCTCGAGCCCGCCTGCGGGCCCTGCGTCGGGATGGGGCAGGCCCCGCCGTCGGGAGCGAACTCCTTGCGCACCTTCAACCGGAACTTCCCGGGCCGGAGCGGGACCGCCGACGATCAGGTTTATCTCTGCTCGCCCGCGGTCGCCGCGGTATCGATGCTGAAGGGCGTCATCTCCGACCCGCGCGAGCTCGATCCGCCCGAGTTGCCCGAGCGCCCCCCGGCGCGTCCCGATGTCGTTCAGAAGCACATCCTCGAACCCGTGCCGGAGGAGGAGGCTGCGTCGATCCAGATCCCGCGCGGCCCCAACATCTTCCCGCCGCCGGAGCAGAAGCCGCTCCCGGACGTGCTCACAGGCCGCGTCCTGATCGTGGCGCCGGACGACATCTCGACCGGCGATCTCTCGCCCGACGGCGCGACTGTGATGGCTTATCGCTCAAACGTGCCGGCGATCGCGGAGTTCACCTTCCAGCATCGGGACAAGGAGTTCGCCAAGCGGGCGCACGAGTGGGGCGGAGGCTTCATCGTCGCGGGCGACAACTACGGGCAGGGCTCGAGCAGGGAGCATGCGGCGCTCGCTCCGGCTCAGCTCGGAGTGAGGGCCGTGATCGCGAAGAGCTTCGCCCGCATCCACCGCCGCAACCTGATCGCGCAGGGGATCGTGCCGCTGCTGTTCAAGAACGACGCGGATTACGACCGAGTCGAGCTGGGGCAGAAATGGGAGATCCACGACCTGCACGCGATCGCCGAGGGCGAAGACGAGCTCGAGGTCGAGATCGACGGCGGCGGAACGTTCACCGTCACCCACGACTTTCTGCCGCGCGAGCGCGAAATCGTCGTCGCGGGCGGACTGATCCGCTACCTCAAGGCGGAGCAGCCGGCGAACGTTTAGGCCGCGTCGGCGGCGCGCGGCAACTCGGCGACCACGTCGCCGGCCGTGTCCAGCTCGCGCGAGTCGGCGGCCTGGTCGAGCTTCGTCTCGAACTTGTCGAGCCGCTTCTCTGCGTCGACGAACTTGTTTTGTGCGTTGCCCAGATGCTTGCCCACGAGATCGAAGTCGTCCTTGAAGCGGCCGAAGTCCTTCTGCAATTGCGCGCAGTAGGCCATCACTTCTTGCGCGTGCTCTTCGATCTGCATGCCCTTGAGGCCGAGAACGATCATCTGCAAGTACGCGGTGAAGGTCGACGGCGAGACCGGGACGATCTGCCGCTCGTGCGCGTACTTCAGAAGCTCGCCGGTCTTCCCGCACGCGAGCTCGTAGTAGACGGCCTCTGAGGGCAGATACATGAACGCGAACTCATACGTTCCCTCGTCGGGCCGGATGTATTTGGACGCGATCGCATCGATGTGGCCCTTGACGTCTCGTGCGAACGCCTTCTCGTGCAGTTCGCGCTCCGCGGTGTCCTGCGCCTCCGCGAGCCGCGCGAAATTGTCGAGCGGGAACTTCGCGTCGACGGGGACCATGCGGCTGACGCGGATGACTGCGTCGACCCGCTCCCCGCTCTTGAACCCGTACTGGAGTGAGTACGCGGTCGCCGGAAGCCGGTCGCGAAGCAGATTCTCCAGCATGAGCTCGCCGAAGCCGCCACGCGCCTTCGGCGGCCGAAGCGCGTGCTCCAGGCGTGACAGCTCCTTCGCGCGCTCCAGCATCTGCGTGTTCGCCTCGTCGAGCTTCACAAGCCGCTCGTGCACCTGTGTCGTCGTCTTGGAGGCGCTCTCGAGGCGTCGGTCGACCTTCGTGTCGAGCTGGGAGAGCCGCCGGTCCATCGTCTCGTTGAGGCCTTGCAGGCGGCGCTCCATCTCCGCGTTGCGCTCGGCGAGTTGCGCGGCCGAGTCGACTCGAAGCCCTGAGAGAGCGCGGGGGAGCCAGTATGCAAGCGCGCCGATGCCGCCGAGTACCGCGAGCGTGAGAACGATTGTGAGCACGGCCGACGAACGCTAGAGGACCGGTCGGACGGCATTAAGAAGGGCGGCCGGAGCCGCCCTTCGGAACGAGTGTCGCGCGAGGAGCTAGTTGTCGCGCTCGGCCTGGTGCTCGGCCGCGTGCTCGCGCTCGGACTGCGCCATTTCCTCGGCCTTTTCGGCTCGATCCTCGGCCATCCCCTGCTGTTCCTGATGCATGCCTTCGCGCTGCATCGAGCTGTCGCCCGTCATCTCGCCCGCGGTCTTTTTCCCGCGTCCCATCAGCTTGTCCAGGAATCCCATCGGTTTCCCTCCTTGAGTGAGAGCCCTCAGTATCGAAGATCACGATCGAAAAAGCCACCCGCCAGGCGCGCCGAAACTCCGGCTACCATCAGACGGCCTTGGCGAAGAAAGCGCGTACACCCCTGCCGCCGCGGCCAGTCCAGGCACCGCAACGACGCGATCCGAAGAAGCGAGTTCCGGCGGTCGGCGCTCAGAGAAGGTCGCCGTGGATGCTCTATGGCTTCGCGGCGCTCGGGCCGGTTGCCCTTGTGCTCGTGTTGCTGCTGTTCTTCCTCGGCAGAGGCTCGAGCACAAAGAACGTCACGGGGTCGGCGCCCAAGATCAACTACGCCGCGCTGTCGGGAGTCGAGACGCACAAGGCCCCCTGGCCGCCGGAGTACGCTTCTCTGCCCGATCGCCTGGCGCCGCTGCAGCTGAGTTCCCTCGGCGTGCAGGGAACAACACTGCACATCCACGAGCACCTGGACGTCTTCGTCAACGGCAAGCACGTGACGGTGCCGGCGCTCGTCGGGATCTACGCCAACGGCGACGCGACCCAGGGCGGGTTCTTCGTCGAGCTGCATACCCACGACACCTCCGGGATCATCCACCTGGAGGCGCCGAAGAAGGGCGTGTTCACCCTCGGCCAGTTCTTCGGGGTCTGGGGCGTGCGGTTGTCGAGGACCTGCGTGGGCGGCTACTGCGCAGCACCCGGCAAGCCGCTCAAGTTCTACGTGAACGGCAAGCGCAGATCCCGGCGAAGTACGACTGGGGCCCGTCCGGCCTTTAGGAGTGACGAGGGCCGACGCCGGTGCGGCGCTATCCTGCCGCCGCCGGGGTGGCGAAACTGGTCATACGCGCCTGACTTAAAATCAGGTGTCTCCTCTGGAGGCGTAAGGGTTCGAGTCCCTTCCCCGGCATACGGAACCATGCCTTCGCGCGGGCCACTTGGGCCCCACCCAATCAGGTCCGGCCGAGCCCCTCATAGACAACGCCATAGACAACGCGACGATGGGTGCCCTGCATCATGCGCGGTCAACTAAGAGCTCGTTTCAGAATGACCCTGTCGT
>VAXH01000027.1 GCA_005883955.1 Actinomycetota bacterium
CGCGAAGTCCAAGGTCGTCTGCGACGCGCTGATCCTCGACGAGGATTCGCGCACGGACACCTACCCGTACATCAGCATCGACGAGAACAACGTCGACATCGGCCATGAGGCGACCGTCTCGAAGATCGGCGAGGAGCAGCTCTTCTACCTGATGTCGCGCGGCCTTTCCGAGGCCGAGGCGGCGGCAATGATCGTCTCGGGCTTCGTCGAGCCGATCACGAAAGAGCTTCCGCTGGAGTACGCGGTCGAGATGAACCGGTTGATCCAGTTGCAGATGGAAGGCAGTGTCGGCTAGCGCTCTGGACGTAGAGCGCGTCGACTTCATCACCATTCCGACGCGCGATATCGAGCAGTCGCGCGCCTTCTACCACGAGACGCTGGGGCTTCCGCTCGATCCGAATAATTCGCGCGAGGTAAGCGCGGGGCAGGTGACGCTCGCGTTCTGGGAACCAGAGAGCGACGGGGTCGAGTTCTCGCCGAACGTCGGCGGGATCGCGCTGCGGGTTCGCGACGTTGCTGCGGCGCGCGCCGAGCTCGAGGCAAAGGGCGTCGAGTTCCTCGGCACCGACGACAGCGGTGTCTGCCACATGGCCTTCGGGCAGGATCCCGACGGCAACACCTTCATCCTCCATCGGCGGTACAAGCCCTATGCCCCGGACTGACCTGCTCGAGCGCTACCGCGCGCTTCCCCTGCCGACCACGACCGACGAGCCGTGGCGTTTCACCGACCTGAAGGGCTTCGACCCCGACACCTTTGTCTCCAACGGTCATGTCCGGGGTCAGACCCCGGCCGAGGCTGCGGGAAGCATGCTTGACCTCGACGTGGCCGCTCTGGCCACGGTTAGCGAGGACGGGATCGAGATCGAGCGCGCGCCCGAAGGAATCACCTTCGAGCCGCTGCGCGACCACGAGCTGCTCGGGACGCTCGTCGGCGCGGACGAGAAGTTCGCGGCTCACAATGCCGCGCTCTGGGAGCACGGCCTGCTCGTCCAGGTTCCGAAGGGACTTGTGCTCGAAAAGCCGCTCTACGTTCGGATCTCGAACTCGCGCGAGGGCGGAGCGCTCTTCTGGCGGCTGCTCGTCGTCGCCGAGCCCGAGAGCCGCTTCAGCATCGTCGAGGAGTACGCGTCCGCCTCGCCCGAGCTCGCCGGCTACTCGAACGCCGTCTCCGAGCTCTTCGTCGGCCAGGGAGCGAAGGTCGAGTACGTCTCCTTGCAGAACCTCTCCGCCGAGACCTGGCACTTCGCCTCGCACCGCGCGCGCGTCGATCGCGACGCCGAGCTCGACTGGGTCGCCGGCGGCTTCGGCTCCAAGAAGGGCAAGACGCGGATTCAGAACGACCTCGCCGGCGCCGGGGCGACCTCGCGCGTGACCGGGGCCTACTTCGCCGATGGCGAGCAGCACCTCGACTACGACACCTTCCAGGAGCACATCGCCCCGAACACGACCTCGGACTTCGCCTTCAAGGGCGCGCTCCGCGACCACGCGACGGCGGTCTGGCGCGGAATGATCAAGGTCGAGAAGGACGCGCAGAAAACGAACGCGTACCAGGAGAACCGCAACCTGATCCTCTCCGAGCAGGCGCACGCCGACTCGATCCCGGGCCTCGAGATCGAGGCCAACGATGTCCGCTGCACGCACGGAGCGACGATCAGCCCGGTCAACCGCGACGAGCTCTTCTACGCGATGGCGCGCGGGATCTCCCGGGGCGAGGCCGAGCGCCTGATCGTCCGCGGCTTCTTCACCGACGTTCTCAACCGGATCGAGCTCGAGCCCGTCCGCGAGGCCGTCACCGAGGCCCTCGAGGCCCGGATCCCGCAAGCCTAAAACCCTTACTCCTCACCAACAAAGCTTCACAACCCACTCCAAGCGGCCTTACAGCGCCGTCTTAGGGTCGTGGCATGAGGCTCAAGCGCGCGACCGGTTTCCTGGCGGCGGCGATGCTGGTCGTCGCGGCGCCAGCCGCCGCGGCGCAGGGCAACGGCCGCCTCGCCTACGAAGCGGGCGGCTCGATCTACGCGATCAGCCCGGACGGAGGCTCACCGTCGCTGCTGCACAACGGCATCTTGCCGGCCTTCTCTCCGGACGGAACCCGGATTGTCTTCGCCCAGACGCCGTCCGAGCCCAGCGGCCCGCTGACGGTCTGGGTCGCCGGGGCCGACGGTACGAACGCACAGCAGATCGGCACGAGCCCGGGTCCTCGCAAGTTTTCGTGGTCGCCGGACGGCACACGAATCGCCTTCGTCTCCGATGATGGGTCCGGCTTTTCGATCGTCGTCCTGAAGGCCGACGGGAGCGGATCGACGACGGTCTCCTACGACGCTTCGGCAGCGGGGCCTCCCTCGTGGTCCCCCGACGGGACCGAGCTTGCGTTCACGACGACGAACGACGCCGACATTGCGGTCGCGAAGGCTGACGGCAGCGGCCGGCGGCTCCTGATCCAGGACTCGCCCAGAGACGTGGCGCCGTCCTGGTCGCCGGACGGGTCGCAGATCGCGTTCCTGCGGGAGGCCAATGGAGCGTTCCGCCTCTACTCAATCCAAGCGGACGGCATCCACTTGCACCAGCTTGGCCAGACGACGGTTTTTGTTCCTGCTCCGCCGGCCTGGTCGCCGGACGGCTCCCGGCTTCTGTTCGGCGGGTCCGAGACCGTCGGCTATACCCGATACGGGCCCTACTACCGCTCCGACGTCTACACCGTCGCCGCCGACGGCGCCGGCGAGCGGCGCTTGACGGACAGCTCCTCGCCCTATGCAGGCTTCGCGCCGTCTTGGTCGCCCGACGGTCGCCGGATTGCCTTCGTCAGCTCGCGAGAGCGAACCGTGCCGGTGGCGAACCTGCAGCTGTACGTGATGAATGCCGACGGCACCTGCGAGACGAAGCTCACGAGCTCCTCCTCTGTCTCCACGCCGAGCTGGCAGGCGCTGCCGACGGTTCCCGCAGCCGATCCGCTGCGGTGTGCCGCGCTGTCGATCACCGGCTCAGTGGACGTGGAACGCGACCATCCTGCGCTCGACGACAGCCGTGTCTACATCTACCACGGCGTCGTCGCGAACAACGGGAACGTCAGCTCGGATCCACTCCACGTCGTGACGACAGACGAGAGCCCGCTCTCATACGTCTCGGCGAGCGCGTCGAACGGAGCCTGCACGATCGGGGCGCGGGCTTCGTGCACGCTCCCCGGACTCCCGCCTGGAGGCACGGCCGAGATCGAGCTGCGCTTCAACGTCTTCGTCAGCGGCACCTTCGAGATCGAACCCGAAGTCGAGGCGATGGGGCAGACGCCGGACGGGGACACGTCGGACAACGCCGACGACGTGTACAGGCAGTTTCCGTTCTGTGAGATCTCGACGCAGCTCGGAAGCACGCTGCGCGCGGGTGACGATGACGACTTGATCTGCGGGACCCTCGGCCGCGACACAATTTTCGCGGGCGGCGGCAGGGACCGCGTCTACGGCGGAATGGCGCACGACGTCATCCAGGGCGGCGCCGGCACCGACGAGATCGACGGCGGCGGCAACACCGACCTGATCTACGGCGACGGCGGCGCCGACAAGCTCTACGGTGACGTCGGCGACGACTTTCTGATCGGCGGCGTCGGCAACGACATCCTCTGGGGCGGCGGCGGCGGCGACAACCTCAGGGGTGGCCCCGGCGCCGATCGCTTCCTCGCCGGGTATGGCAATGACCTGATCGACTCGCGCGACGGGCTGACCGAGCACGTTTACTGCGGGGATGGCAACGACCGGGTCGAGGCCGACTTTCGCGACATCGTCCACGCGTGCGAGAAGGTCATCCGCCGGCCTCAGACCGCAGCGCCTCGGTAGCAGTCCCGGCGATACGCCGAGGGAACTGGGCTGCACTTGGCCCGCCGGGCCCCAGAGCCGTTCGCGAAGCCGCCGACAATGGTGCCGATTCCGTAGAAGCAGTACGAGCGCGTTGCCGCCGGAGCGAGCAGGCACATTCGAATCGCCCGGGCCGGGCCGGCGTCGTTGGAGGTTAGATCGCGCGAGCCGCCGTAAATGCACTCCCGCTCCATCGAGCCCGCGAGCTTGCAGAGTTGGACGATCTTGCGCGGGTTTTGGACGCTGTACCCGGAGGCGTCACGACCGAAGGACTGGAAGCACGTCGCGACCCAGCTCCTCTCGGCCTTCCGGCACCAGGCGGCCGCCTTGCGGAAGTCGTAGTGGACGACCGGAAGGACGCGCGACGTCACCATCAGGTAGCAGTAGAGCTTGTCCCCCGCCGCGACCTTGTCGCACGGGTAGAGCAGGTCCTTCTTGCTCAACCACTTAGTCGGTGCGATCTGCATCGGCCCCGGGAGGAAGTTCTGCATAAAGACGCCGCCTGTGCAGGAGGTCCGATCCCAGGCCGTCGCAAGCTGGTTGCAGACCTTGAGCGAGTAGGGCAGGTCGTTGAGGCTGTAGATCATCAGCCCGTGTCCGAGCCCGTGGACGCACTGGTAGAGCAGGAAGTACGTCTTGTTGATCTCGCTCCCGGTGCACATCTTCCGCGCGAGCGAGGCGACTTTTGAACGCGGCACGCCTGCGAAGGCCCGCTCGACGACACCGTGGTAGTAACCCGACCAGCAGGTCATCGAGCCGTGCGCCAGCGCCAGCGCGGCGCTGTCGTGAAAGTGCGCGTAACCGGCGTGGCCGATCGAGTGCGCGATCTGGTGGCAGCCGGTGTTGACCTCCTCGTTCGTCTTCATATAGGTCGCCAGCCGCGCAAGCGCCGTCTCGGGCCCGTCGTAGTAGGCGATGTTCCCGAACGCTTGCTTGTAACAGTCGTAGTCGCTGTGACAGTCGGAGAGCTTCTCGTGGTTCGGCTGAAACGCCGTCAAAGCGACCGAGTTGTTCTTGGTCGAGTCGACGACGTAGTTCGCGACGTCCCGGATCTGCCCCTTGTTGAGCTTGCCCGAGAACGACGGCATTCCCGCGCCGCCGGTCGAGACCTGGCGTACCACCGCGCCGTAGTTCGGCCTGAGCTGGTCGAGGTCCGGGCCCGTCTGGCCCTTCGACTTCGCCGCCGACAACGTGTGGCACCCCCCGCAGCCCGCTGATGCGAACACCTTCGCGCCGGACGCGTCCGGCGCGGTTTTGCCGCCGCCGCAGCCCGCGACGAGCACGGCCGCTGTCAGCAGCGCGAGTGCCGTCTTGCGCATCTTGCACAGAGTAGGGGCATCGACGGCCGATCGGCCCGTTAGTTTTGCGCGCGATGCGACTGCTCGCGCTTCTCCTCGCCGCGGTTGCTTTCGTTCCGGCGGCCGGCGCCGGCGGCGGCGCCTTTCTGACTCCGAACCAGCTTTCGAACCATGCCGATCCCTCGCTCCTGCGGGTAAGCGGGGGCGTGCTCGTCGCCTACGACATCGAGTCCACCGGCTCGGTCGACGTCCTCGACACCGGCGGGACCACCCACACAGTCGTGACCGGCTGGCCCGCGGTCTCGGACCCGCAGCTCGTGCGCAAACCCGACGGGACGATCTTTCTTTACTTCGGGGGTTCGACGCCCGACCTGAAGACCCAGGGCGCGTTGCGCTTTGCGTCGATCGACGGCGGCGTCAGCTGGAGCGGGCCGGTGAAGACCAACAAGGCTTCGACGATCGGCGACGTCCAGGCCTCGGGCGTACGCCGCGACGGGACGCCCATCTTCTCCCAGGACGGCACCGGCTTCCTCAACGTCTATCAGGGCGACAACGGCGCCACGCTGCACAACGCGTTCAGCCCGTGCTGCGGCTACGACGAGTCGCTCGCCGTCGACACGTCCGGCCTTGCCCAGGTTGCCTTCTGGTCGAACGCCACCTCGAAGCCGGGCTACCTGTACGAGATCCTCGACGACTCCGGCGCTCCGCTCGGGGCGCCGGTCGTCCTGTCCGCCGGGACGGACGCGCAGGCGCTGCCGGGTACGAACCGCCTTCCGCTCGTCGCCGACGGCGGTGGCAACACGTTCATGGCGTGGCCGGGCACCAAGCACGTGACGATCGCCGCCTTGGGTGCAGGGAAGCTGCGGCGCAAGTTCGCGATCGCGACTGCGGGGGCGCCGAATCAGATCGCGCTCGCGGTCGAGCCCGACGGCGCAAAGCTCTGGGTCGTCTGGATCCAGGGCAAGTACCTGTGGGCGACGCGGTTCCGCGACGCCGCCCACGGAGCGGCGCCGATCGTGGTCAGGACGCCGCTGCCGGCCGACCGGACGGCCTACGCGCTGGAGGCAGTCGGCCTGGCCGGCCAGGTGCAGGCGGTCGTGAATGTCAGCGGGACGCCGGCGAACACGCTCTGGCGCCAGCAGCTGATCCCCGGGCTGGCCGCGCACGCCGCGCGGAAGCCGAAGCCGTCCGTGAAGGTCCGCGACGACACCGCACCGGTGAAGGGAGCGACCATCCGCGGCGCCGGCAAGGTCGCCCACACGAACGCGAAGGGCGTCGCCTCGCTGAAGGGCTTCAGGCGGCACGCGCGCGTGAAGGTGACGAAAGCCGGCTACGTCGCCACTTCGTTCCGCGTGCCCTAGCGGCAGGGCTAGGATGGGCCGCGTGGCCGTGACGGTTCGTCCAAAGCTCGACGCGCAGAAGCAGCGCGCCGACTTCCCGATCTTCGAGCAGCTGATCCACGGCAAGCCGCTGTCGTTTCTCGACTCCGCCGCGAGCTCGCAGAAGCCGCGCCAAGTGCTCGACGCGATGCAGCGCTTCTACGAGACGTCGTACGCGAACGTTCACCGGGGGGTCTACGAGCTCGCCGAGCGCGCGACGGCCGGTTACGAGGGCGCGCGCGAGACGGTCGGACGCTTCCTCAACGCGCCCTCGCCGCGCGAGGTCGTCTTCACCAGGAATGCGACCGAGGCGATCAACCTCGTCGCCTATGCCTGGGGGCTGAACAACCTCGGGCCCGGCGATCTCGTGCTCGTGACCGAGCTCGAGCACCATTCGAACTTCGTCCCCTGGCAGTACGTCGCGCGTAGGACCGGCGCCGACTTCCGGATGCTTCCGCTCGACGACGAGGGCCAGCTGAGGCTCGACGCCCTCGACGAGCTCGCGGGGTCGAGCCGGGTGAAGGTCGTCGCCGCGGGCATGGTTTCTAACTCGCTCGGCAGCGTCAACCCGGTCGAGAAGCTTTCAGCCTGGGCGCACGATCGCGGGGCGATCATGGTCTGCGACGCGGCACAGGGGGCCCCGCACCGCGTCGTGGACGTCCAGGCGCTCGGGGCCGACTTCGTCGCCGTTACGGCGCACAAGCTCTGCGGGCCGAGCGGCATCGGCGCGCTCTGGGGCCGGATGGAGCTCCTGGAGGAGATGGAGCCCTTCAATCTCGGCGGCCACATGATCAGCCGGGTGACCGTCGAGGACACGAGCTGGGGCGAAGTACCGGCGAAGTTCGAGGCCGGGACGCAGGCGATCGCCGAAGCCGTCGGCTTCGGCGCCGCGGTCGACTACATCACCGAGATCGGCCTCGACGCGATCGAGCAGCACGAGCACGAGCTCGCCGCATACGCGCTTGACCGACTCGCCGAGCTGCCGTGGGTCAAGACCTACGGTCCGCCCGCCAAACACCGCGCCGGAATCGTCTCTTTCAACGTCGAGAACATTCACCCGCATGACGTGGCGCAGATCCTCGACGGCGAGGGGGTCGCGATCCGGGCCGGCCACCACTGCTGCCAGCCCCTGATGACCAAGCTGGGCGTGGCCGCGACGAACCGGGCCAGCTTCTATCTCTACACGGTCACCGACGAGATCGACCGCCTCGTCGCCGGGCTGCACAAGGTCCGTAAGATCCTCTCCTAGAGCCAATGAGCGACCAGATGTACAGAGAGGTGATCCTCGATCACTACAAGAACCCGCGCGGGCACGGCGTGATCGAGGACGCCGATGCCGAGGCCGAGGGGTTCAACCCGCTCTGCGGCGACGAAGTCTCGATCTACCTCTCGTTCACCGACGACGGCGAGACGATCGAGGACGTGAAGTTCTCCGGCCGCGGCTGCGCGATAAGTCAGGCCGCGACCTCGATGCTCGTCGACATGGCAAAGGGTCGGAAAGCAACCGAGCTCGCGCAGATGCCGAAAGACGAGCTGCTCGAGGAGATCGGCATCCCGTTGACGCCGATCCGGCTCAAGTGCGCGCTGCTCGGGCTCGGAGTGCTGAAGGTCGCCCTGCATCGCGCCAAGGGCACCCCGCTCCCGCAGGAGTGGGCGGGCTTGGACGAACTGGAACTTAAGTAGACGTGGGCAGCGGACCACTGGCGACCCGGCCCAATGCGCGGTCCAGGTCGTGTGACCGGGACGCGTAGCGTGGCCGAGTTGGACGTCGGCCCGGTCGAGGAGCTGCCGCCGGGGTCGGTCAAGATCGTCGTCGCGGGCTCGATCTCGGTCGGCGTCTACAACCTGGACGGCGAGTTCTACGCGATCGAGGATCGCTGCTCCCACGACGACGGGCCGCTCTGCGAGGGCGATTTCGAACCCGAGGAGGGTTACGCGATCTGCCCGCGCCACGGCGCCCACGTCGACATCCGCAGCGGCCGCCCGTTGACGCTACCGGCGATCTTCCCGGTCGAGACCTTCCCCGTCCGCGTCGAGGACGGGATCATCAAGGTCGACGTGACCTGAGTGCTCGACGATCGTGTCCGCGCCGTGCTCGAGCGGCTCGAAGCCGAGGAGCCGCGTCCGCCGGGTGTTCCGGTCGAGCCGACGACCGGACGGTTTCTCTTCTCAGTCTGCGCGCCGCAGGCTGACTGCGAAGTCCTCGAGATCGGCGCCGGCCGAGGCTACTCGACGATCTGGCTCGCCGCGGGCGTGCGCAATCTCGGCGGGCGGGTGCTGTCGCTGGAGCGCGACCATGAATGCATCGCCGACTGGCGCCGCAACATCGCCGACGCAGGGGTCGAGGAGACGGCGGAGCTCATGGAAGGCGACGCGCGTGAGACACTGCCGATGATCGACGACGTCTTCGACGTGGTCTTCCTTGACGCGGCGAACAAGCAGTACGAGGAGCTCTTCGGACTCGCGCGCGAGAAGCTCGAGCCAGGCGCGCTCGTGATCGCCGACGACGTCATCTTGCACGCCAACACCCTGCGTTCCTACTCGGAGGCGAGGCAGTCCGACCCGACGCTGCTCAGCACGACCGTTCCACTGGACCGCGGGCTCGAGCTGTCTGTCGTGCTCTCTGAGAACGGCCGCTCGGACCGCTAAAGTCCGTCTACCGCGGAAAGGAGGTGGTCCGGATAGACATTTCAAGTAGCACGGGCAGTGGAGGTACCAGCGGGTAGAGGCGTGTCCCCGGCACCTACGGGGAATCGCCTAGCCAGCGTAGGGGACTCGCGCTCAAGCGCCGCCGGAGATCCACCCGGCAGGAATCGCCTCTACTAGTTCAACGCTGGTAACCGGATTGAGGGCCGCCTCGCGTAAGGGGCGGCCCTCACTCTTTTTCACTACAGAACGCCGATCACGTCGCCTAGCGGGTCAGCAGCGTAACCCGTCATGACGCGGGACGTTTCGGGCAACAGGACGCAGGCCCCCCAGTGCGACTGTCGTTCGAGTAGTCGGGGCGCCATACTCGAGAATTGGCTGATGACGTCAACTGAGATCTCCCGCCTCACGAGGATCGAGCGCGGGGAGCT
>VAXH01000028.1 GCA_005883955.1 Actinomycetota bacterium
CGGCCAGGAGGGCATAGAACTCGGCGATGTGCTCGTCGCGCATCCGTTCGCCGTAGGCGACGCCGACCGTGAGCAGGCCCGCGCCGCAGATGATCACCTGCGCCAGCGCGCCGAGGCGGTCGCGGCGCACCGAGTCGGCGATCACGCTGTGCACGTCGGGCGTGTGCACGTAGACGAAGATCGCGTACACGAACGCGCCGGCGAAGCCGAGCGCCGCGGCGAGCGCGCCGAAGTCGCGACGGCTCTCCCGCGGCAGCAGTACGGCTCCCATCAGCGCGAAGCCCATGGCCCCGAGCAGCACGAGCTCCGGCGCGAGTGCGAACCAGTCGACGTGCGGGCGCGGGATCACGGCGAAACCTCGAATTGCGCGCTCACGTCGGTCCGCGCGCGGTCGTGGGTGAACGACCGCTCGGTGATCGCTGCCGGCCAGACGGATAGGGCGAGTAGGCAGGCGAGCAGCGGTACGATCGCGCCGAGCTCGGCGGGCCGCAGATCCAAGGCCTCGGGCGTCACCGCAGGCCCGGGCTCGCGGTGCAGCACCGCCGAGATCAGCCGCAGCATGTACATCGCGGCGAGCACGATCGCGACCGCGCCGACGACCGAGTAGCCCCAACCGCGGGTGAAGACCCCGGCCAGGATCTCGAACTCGCCTGCGAAGGCGGACGAGCCCGGCACCGCGAGGCCGATGATTCCGGTTGTCATCAAGACGGTCGCGAGGATCGGCCTGCCGCGCGCGAAACCGCCGAGACGCGCGAACTCGCCCGTCGTCGCGCGGCGCTCGATCCCGCCGGCGAGCAGGAACAGCGAGGCTGTGATCAGCCCGTGGTTGACCATCTGCAGCACGGCTCCGTTCAGGCCGAGGTCGTTGACCGAGAAGACACCGAATGTGATCAGTCCGAGCTGCGCCAGCGACGAGTAGGCGATCACGCCGCGCACGTCGGGAGCGCGGAACGCGAGCAAAGATCCGTAGACGAGCCCGACCGCCGCCAGGACGAGGATCACGGTCCGGAAGTCCTTGGTCGGCTCCGGGAACTTCGTGATCGCGATCCGGATGAAGCCGTAGATCGCCGCCTTCGAGACGACCCCGCTCAGGACGGCTGACACCTCAGGCGGCGACTCGCGGTAGGCGTCCGGTAGCCACGCGTGGAGGGGAAACAGCGGAGCCTTGACCGCAAAGGCGGCCACGAAGCCAAGGAAAAGCCAGTCGCTCGAGCTCTGCCAGCTTGCGGTCAGGTCGAAGGTTCCCTGCGAGAGCCCGAGCACGATCACGGCAGCGAGCATCAGCAGCGAGCCGGCCATCGTGTAGATGACGAACTTGATCGTCGCACCAAGCCGTCCGGGGCCGCCCCAGACGCCGATCAGGACATAGAGCGGCAGGAGCATCGCCTCCCAGAAGACGTAGAAGAGCAGCAGGTCCTGCGCGGTGAAGACGCCGACGATCGCCGCCGTCAGCAGCAGCATCAGCCCGAAGTACGCGCGTGCGCCGGTTCGGCCGGCCCAGAACGCGTAGGCGATCGTCGCCGCCTGGACGACGACCGTCAGCCCGACGAGCCAGAGCGAAAAGCCGTACATGCCGACGTGGTAGGAGACGTGGAGGTCGCTGAACCAGTTCGTCCGCTGGTCGAGCTGCAGGCCGCCTCGGTCGAAGTGGAACCGGACCAAAGCCTCGATCCAGACACCCACCTCGGCGAGTGCCACGAGCAGCGCGATCGACCCCACCGTGAACGCGTCCCAGGGGAAGACCCAGACGAGCAGCGCGCCGCCCAGCGGCAGCAGGATCAGCGCTGTCGTCAGCCAGCCCATGGGTCAGCGCACCGCCACGAAGACGATCGTGATCACGGCCAGGCTCGCGGCGATCGCGAGCGCGTAGGTGCGGACGAGGCCCGTCTGCAAGCGGCCGGTACCGAGGCCGGCCTCGCGGAAGCCCGCCGTGAGTTCCTTGATCGAGCCGCCGATGATCGGCTCTTCGATCCAGCGGCTGAGCAGCCGCGCCGTGCCGACGGCAGGCCGGTAGAACGCAAGGTCGTACGCCTCGTCGAAGTAGAGCTTGTGCTCGAGCACGCGTCGCGTGAACGCGAGCTTCGGAACGCGCCAGCGACGAGCCCCGTACACCATCCAGGCGACGCCGATTCCCGCCAGCCCGAGCAGGAAGGCGAACAGGCTCGCGAGCGCCTCCTGCGTGTTGGTCGGTACGGCAAGCGGCCGGGCCACGGGATCGAGCCAGTCGGAGACCGGATGCCAGAGCGGCGCGAACTGGATCCAGCCGCCGATCACCGACAGGACTGCGAGCACGGCAACCGTCCCCGTCATCGAGATCAGCCCTTCGCCCGAGTGTTCGTGGAGGTCGTGGTCGTGCAACGCGGAGGGCTCCGCTGCGTGAGCGCCCTCCGTCCCGGTGGCGTGCCAGCCGCGCATCAAGTGCTCCCGCACGAAGGGCGACGGCTCGCCGGGAAAGACGATCAGGAACAGGCGGAAGGCGTAGAGCCCGGTCAGGAAGGTTCCGATCAGGGCCGCTGCGAAGAGGATGTAGCCGTACCAGCCGCGGCTCATCGAGGCGGCGATGATCGAGTCCTTCGAGAAGAATCCGGAAAACGGCGGCATCCCGACGAGTGCGAGCGAGCCGATCAGGAAGGTGATCCGGGTCACCGGCATCAGCCGCCCGACGCCCCCCATCTTGCGGATGTCCTGTTCGCCCGCGAGCGCGTGGATCACCAGTCCGGCTGCCATGAAGAGCAGCGCCTTGAAGAACGCATGCGTCAGCAGGTGGAACTCGGCGTTCGCATACGCGCCGAGGCCGGCGCCGAGGAACATGTAGCCGATCTGTGACATCGTCGAGTAGGCGATCACGCGCTTGATGTCCGTCTGCACGAGGGCGATCAGCCCGGCCATCAACAGTGTCGCGGCGCCAAGCCCGGCGGCCAGCTCCTGCACCCGCGGCGCCTGCTCGAAGACCGCATGCGTGCGCACGATCAGGTAGACGCCGGCGGTGACCATCGTCGCCGCGTGGATCAGTGCGCTGACCGGCGTCGGGCCTTCCATCGCGTCCGGCAGCCAGGTCTGGAGCGGCAGCTGAGCCGATTTCGCCACCGCACCGCCGAGCAGCCCCAGCGCTACGAGGTTGACGAGCCAGCCGTGGCCCGGGCCGACGGCGAACGCGTCCGGGAAGTCCAGTGTCTGCCGGTGCTGGATCAGCAGGAAGAAGGCGAGCGCCATCGTCGCGTCGCCGACCGCGTTCATGATGAAGGCCTTCTTCGCGGCGGCGACGGCTGCCGGACGGTCGTGCCAGAAGCCGATCAGCAGGTAGGAGCTGAGCCCGACGAGACCCCAGCCGGCCAGCAGGATCACCAGGTTTCCGGCCTGGACGAGCAGCAGCATCGAGAAAACGAAGAGCGCCATGTAGGCGAAGTAGCGCCGCTCCTCATCGTCCCTGTCCATGTAGCCGATCGAGTAGGCGACGATCAGGAAGCCGACGCCGGAGACGACCAGCATCATGAAGACGCTGAGCGGGTCGACCAGGATCCGCAGGCCGACGTGGAAGGTGCCGGCGGTCAGCCACTCCCAGGCGGTCGAGGGATGCGAGCGCGCGGAAGGCGACTCGCCCCAGAGCTTCGCGAAGACCACGACCGCGGCGGCGAAGGCGCCGAGCACCGAAGTCGTGGCGAGGTAGGCGGTCGTGCGTCGCGAGATGCCCGTTCCCAACAGCGTGATCGCCAACGCGGCTGCGAGAGGCGCGACGAGGCAGATCCAGGCGGCGACGATCACCCGCGCAGGAAGGAGAGCTTGTCGACGTCGAGGTCGAGGCGCTTTCGCGCGATCGCGACGATCAGACCGAGCCCGACCACGACCTCGGAGGCGGCGACCGCCATCACCGCGAGGGCGAAGATCTGGCCGCTCGACTCACCATGCAGGCGCGAGAAGGCGATCAGGGCGAGGTTCGCGCCGTTGAGCATGATCTCGAGCGAGAGCAGCACGATCAGCGGGCTTCGGCGCAGGAGCACGCCGAGCGCACCGGTCGCGAACAGGAACGCAGCGACCGCGAGGTACCAGGCGACGTCAGGGCCTCGCACCGGCCTCCTCACTGTGAACCAGGTCGCCCGTCGTATCGGACCGGCGCGAGTGCGCGCCGAGGATCACCGACCCGACGGCCGCGACGAGCAGCACGATCGAGGTGATCTCAAAGGCGAGCAGGTGGTCGGTCAAAAAAACCCGCCCGATGCGGTGCGGCGAGCCGAAGCCTGAGTCGATCCGCGCTTCGTGCGAAAGCCGCCCCCCGGCCTTGAGGCCGATCACGACTATCACCTCGACGAGAATCGCCCCGGCCGCGAGCACGGCCCCGAACTGCTGCCAGGTCGGCCCACCGGCCCAGGGAGCGTCGGCGCGTCCGCCGAGGTAGGCGGTTACGAACAGAAACATCACCATCACCGCGCCGGCGTAGACGAGGACTTGCCCCGCGGCGACGAACTCGGCCGAGAGCAGTAGGTAGAGCACGGCCAGTGAGGCGAGGTTGCCGATCAGCGCCGGCGCCGAGTAGAACGGGTTCGAGAACGAGACGACCGCGATCCCAGAGGCGAGGCAGCTGAACGCCGCGACGATCCAGACCGCCCAGACGAGTACGTTGGCCACTACGAATAGGTCCTGTAGTAGGGGATCGGAGTGTCGTAGAGCTCGGCGTCGGCGACCGGTACTTTCTTGATCGGCTCGGCGAGCAGCATGTCCTTCGTGTAGATCTGGTCGTCGCGGTCGTACTCGGCCAGCTCGTAGTCGTTGCCGAGGGTGATCGCGTCGAACGGGCACGCGAGCTCGCAGTAGCCGCAAAAGATGCAGCGGCTCATGTTGATCTCGTAGATGCGGGCGTAGCGCTCGCCCGGCGAGACGCGGTTCTCCGGCGTGTTCTCGGCGGCGACGACACGGATGCAGTCGGCCGGGCAGGCGGCGGCGCAGAGCGAGCAGCCGACGCACTTCTCCAGCCCGTTCTGGTGCCGCCAGAGCCGGTGGCGGCCGCGGAAGCGTGGATAGACCGGACGCTTGTACTCGGGGTACTGCATCGTCAGCGGCTTCTTGAAGATCTGCTTGAAGGTCACCCCAAAACCTTTGAGGGTGTCCACGGGTTGAGGACTCACGAGCCGCCGCCCTCTCTCCCGCGCGCAGCGAAGGGCGTTACCAGTGCGGATGCAACGGAAAACGCGCAGCATTGTTCGCGGTTCATGCCCACACCACCACGAGCGCGGTCACGAGGGCATTCAACGTCGCAACGGGGAGCAGGATCTTCCAGCCGAAGCTCATCAGCTGGTCGTAGCGCAGGCGCGGCAGCGTCGCCCGCAGCCAGATGAAGACGAAGAGCAGGACGAGCAGCTTGAGGAAGAACCAGAGCGGCCCCAGGAAATCGACCCCGTGTGCGAACGGGAAGTGCCAGCCGCCGAGGAAGAGCGTGATTGCGAGCCCGGAGAGCGTGATCATGTTCACGTACTCGGCCATCTGGAACAGACCCCAGCGCATCCCCGAGTACTCGGTGTGGTAGCCGGCGACGAGCTCCTGCTCGGCCTCGGGCAGGTCGAAGGGTGCGCGGCTCGTCTCGGCGACGCCGCTGATCAGGAAGACGAGAAAGCCGACCGCCTGCGGGACGACGTACCAGAGCGAGTGCGCCTGGTTGTGGACGATGTCCACCAGTGAGAGCGAGCCCGCGGTGATCACGACGCCGAGGACGGACAGCGCGAGCGAGACCTCGTAGGAGACGAGCTGCGCGCAGGTGCGCATCGAGCCGAGCAGCGAGTACTTCGACTCGCTCGCCCAGCCGCCGACGATGAAGCCGTAGATCCCGATCGAGCCGAGTGCGAAGACGAGGATCAGGCTGATCGGAACGTTCGCGACGACGCCGTTGACGTGGTAGCGCCAGATGTTCCAGCCGTTTCCGAACGGGATCACCGCGAACGCCGCCAGCGCGGTGAACGCCGAGACGACCGGGGCGAGGATGTACGGCGTGTCGATCGCCGCCGTCGGGAAGAAGCTCTCCTTGCGGACGAGCTTGATCAGGTCGGCGATCGGCTGCAGGAGACCGTACGGGCCGGCGCGGTTGGGGCCGAAGCGAAGCTGCATCCGCGCCAGCAGCTTGCGCTCGAGCAGCGTCGTGTAGGCGAATGTGAGCAGGACGAGATTGATGATCACGCCGGCCTTGATGACGCTGATCCACCACGGCTCGCTCACTTGCTCACCTCCACCGTGGGATGCAGGTTGCGTGCGTGGTCCTCGGCGATGCGCGCGACGCCGCCCTTCAGACGCTTGTTGATTGTCGCGCGGAGCTCGACCGAAGTCCCGTTCGAGCGGACGTTGACCGGCTCGCCCCGCTTGACGCCCAGACGCCTCGCATCTTTCGCGGAGAGCTCGATCTCCGGCGCGGGCCGCTGGAACTGGAGCTCCGGGACGCGCTCGACCGCGGCGCCCGAGAAGAGCGGCCGGTAGCGGAGCAGCTGCAGCGTGCCTGCCGTCGCCTTGGGCGGCACGGGCTCGTCCGGGCTCGCCGTCGGAGGGGCCGCGAGCGGGACGCGTTCGGGCAGTCGGGCCTCCTCGCCGAGGTCCTCGTAGGTGACGCCGCCGAAGATGCGCTCCGACAGCTCTGCGAAGACGAGCGACGGATACGGCGAAAGCTCGAGTTCGAAGCGGGCCGCGAGCTGTGCGATCCAGGCGAGCTCGTCGGGCGCCGGCGGGATCGCCGCGCGGCGCAGGCGCTGGACCCGGCCCTCGAGGTTGACGTAGGTGCCGTCGCGCTCGAGATAGCTCGTCCCCGGCAGGACGAGGTCGGCCCAGCCGGCCGCCAGCGAGTGGAACATCGTGATCGCCAGCACGCGCTCCGCGCGCTCGGCCAGCGCCCGCACGTTTGGATTCGCCGCCGCCTCGTCGCCCGAGACGATCAGCAGCCCCAGGGGCTCGGGCTCGGGGCCTTCGGCGTCCGACGCTGCGGCCCACGCCTCGGCGACGCCGCGGCCGTTCGCAGTCTCCGGCAGGAAGAACGCGCCGCAGCCCGGCTTGTCCGCGAAGCCGAGGTCGGCCGCGAGCGCCGCGAGATGGGAGCCTCCGCCCGCACCGCTGCCCGACCAGATCAGGATCGCGCGCTCGCTCGTGCGGAGGCGGCTGCCGAGCTCTCCGGTCTTGAGCCTGCGGCAGGCCCGTGCGGTCGTCCCCGGCGAGGTCTGGACGTCGCCCGCGGGGCCGATCTCAACGATCTCGGCGCCGGCCCGCCGGGCCTTGCGCAGCCAGAGATCGACGATCGGCGCGCGCTCCACGACCGGGTCGTCGCCGAGAACCACGATCAGCTCGGCGTCTCGGATCGCCGAGAGCGGGACGCGGAACGCGTCGAGACCGCCGCCGACCTCCTCGGGCAGCATCGCCGTGTGGGCGCCAAGCCCCTCGCGCACGAGCTTCGCGAGCGCATAAGCCTCCTCCGTCGTCTCCGAGCCGGAGAGTGCGACAGCGACCCGGCCGTCCGCCTCCCGCAGCAGCCGCTCGGCATCTTCGAGCGCGTCCTCCCAGGAGATCTCTTCGAGCCCGCGGCGACGGACGCGCCGCAGCGGCTCGGTGATCCGGTCCTCGGCGTAGAGGTGCGAGAAGCCGAAACGGCCCTTGTCGCAGAGCCAACCCTCGTCGACCTCGGGGTGGTTGCGGGAGAGAATCCGCTTGACCTTGCCCTCCCGCTGGTCGACGTCGACGTTGCAGCCGACCGGGCAAAGGCCGCAGACGCTCGGCACGGCCTGGAACTCCCAGGGGCGGATCTCGAACCGCGGTTGCGTCGGCAGCAGCGCACCGACCGGGCAGAGTTCGGTCACATTGCCGGTGAACGCGCCCGTGTAGGGCTCGTCCTCGAAGGTGGCGATCATCGTTTGCGCGCCGCGGTTGACGGCGACGAGCTGGTTGTCCTCGGAAACCGACTCGCTGAAGCGGGTGCAGCGGTAGCAGAGGATGCAGCGCTCGCGGTCGAGCGAGATCGCCGGCGAGATCGGGATCGGCTTCTCGAACGTGCGCTTCTCGAACGTCATCCGCGTGGTGCCGGGGCCGTAGCGGAAGGTCAGGTCCTGGAGCGGGCACTCGCCGCCCTTGTCGCAAACCGGACAGTCGAGTGGGTGGTTGACCAGGATGAACTCGAGGGTGGCGTTCTGGCCGACGCGCGCCATCTCGGACGTCCGCGCGGTTTTGACGACCATTCCGTCCTGCGCGGTCAGCGTGCAGGCGGCTTGCGGCTTCGGGGGCATTCCCTCCACCTCGACGAGGCACATCCGGCACGCGCCGATCGCGTCCCCGAGCCGCGGCTCGTAGCAGAAGACCGGGATCTCGACTCCGGCCGCGGCCGCGGTCTCGACGAGCCCGGTGCCCTTCGGCACCTGCACGGACCGCTCGTCGATCTTGACCGTGACAAGCTCGGCCGCGCTCATTCCGGACCTCTCCGTGGACCTGGTTCGCGGACCGGTCCGCGAACCAGGTCCCGGGACATGTCTCGGGACCAGGTCCCTCGGGACTGAAGGCTCACGCTGGCGCTGCAGCTTCGACGACGGGGTGATGCGCGTGCTGGTCGACGGGCGCGAACAGACCTGCGAGCGACGACTCGCCGCCGAAGGGGCAGCCGCCCTGGTCGATATGGGCGCGAAACTCGTCGCGGAACTTGACGACGTATGACGCCACCGGCATCGCCGCCGCATCGCCCAGAGGACAGAGGCACTTGCCGAGGATTCGATCGCAGACGTCGAGCAACAGGTCGAGCTGCGAGTGAGTCGCATCACCGGCCTCGATCGCCTCGAGCAGCTGCACCATCCAGCGTGTCCCCTCGCGGCAGGGCGTGCATTTGCCGCATGACTCGTGCATGTAGAACTGGGCGACCCGCAGGCCGAGCTGCACCATGCACGCGCGGTCGTCGACGACGATCACCGCCGCGGCACCGAGGAACGTATCGAGCGCGCGCAGCGCGTCGTGATCCAGAGGCACGTCGATCTGGTCGGCGGTCAGGATCGGCATCGACGAGCCGCCCGGGATGACCGCCTTCAGTTCGCGTCCGTCCGGAAGCCCGCCGGCGAGGTCGTAGATGACCTCGCGCATAGAGATCCCCATCGGCAGCTCGTAGTTGCCGCCCTTGACGACGTTGCCGGAGACGCAGAACAGCCGCGTGCCGGTTGAGTCCGGCGGCGCCCCGATCTTCGCATAATCGGCGCCGCCCAGCTCGAGCAGCTTCGGGATCGTCGCGATCGTCTCGACGTTGTTGATCAGCGTCGGTGAGGCGTACAAACCGGACACGGCCGGGAACGGCGGCCGCGAGCGGGCCTGGCCGCGCTTGCCCTCGAGCGACTCGAGCAGGCCGGATTCCTCGCCGCAGATATAGGCGCCCGCGCCGCGGTGGAGGACGATCGTGACGCCGTCGAGCAGCTCGGCCTCGCGCACCTCGTCCAGCGCCGCGCGCAGTGTCTCGAACGGGTCGAGGTACTCCCCGCGGATATAGATGAAGACGTGCTGCGAATCGATCGCGTGTGCGGCGATCAGCGAGCCCTCGATCAAACGATGAGGGACCCGGTTCATGATCTCGCGGTCCTTGAAGGTCCCGGGCTCCGACTCATCGGCGTTGACGCAGACGTAGTGAGGCTTCGTGATCTGCTCCTTCGACGGAATGAACTGCATCTTCCGGCCGGACGGGAAGAAGGCGCCGCCGCGGCCGCGCAGGTTCGCGGCGTTCAGCTCGTCGATGACCGCCGACGACGCGAGTCCGCGCACGCGCTCGAGCTGGTCGTAGCCGCCGATCGCTCGGTACTCGGCGAGCCTTGTCAGGTCGCGCTCGTCGGCGCCGGCGAGGACGATCACGTCACTCATCGCGCAGCTCCTGGACGATCGCTGGGATGTCCGCGGCGGAAACGTTCAGCCGATGACGGTCGTCGATCGCAACGACCGTCGGCCAGCCGCAGCCGCCGATGCACTCGACGGCTCGCAGCGTGAATGCTCCGTCGGGCGTCGTCTCGCCCGGTGCGATCCCGAGCTCGGACTAGATGGAACATGTCGTAGAAGGTCGCGACGCCCTTCACGAAGGCCGGCGTCAGGTCGAGCGCATCTGCTACCTCCACGAGGGCCTCGGGTGGCAGCCAACCCTCGTGCTGCTCCTGCGCCAAACGAAGTGCGGGCATGACAGCAGACCGGGCCTCGGGATACTGCTCCGCTACGGCCCTGACCTCTCGCTGAAAATGCGTGAGCATTTTCAGCGATCAACCTCCCCCATGACCGTGTCCAGCGAGCCGACGATCGCGATCAGGTCGGCGATGTAGGCGCCCTGAACGGTCGTTGCCGTCGCCTCGAGCGCCGCGAACGACGGGGCACGGAACTTCACCCGCCAGGGGCGGGGACCGCCGTCGGAGACGACGTAGCAGCCGAGCTCACCGCGCGGCGACTCGACGGCGACATAGACCTCCCCCTCGGGCACGCGATACCCCTCCGTGACGATCTTGAAGTGATGGATCAGCGACTCCATCGAGGTGTGCAGCTCCGCGCGCGGGGGCAGCACCACCTTGCGGTCGTCTGCAATCCAGGGCTCACCCTCCAGCCGCGACAGCCGCTCGAGGCACTGCTCGACGATCTCGACCGACGCCCGCATCTCCTCGATCCGCACGCGGTAGCGGTCGTACGTGTCCCCGTGCGGGAGGACGGGCACGCGGAAGTTGACCCGGTCGTAGAAGAGGTACGGATCGTCGCGCCGGAGATCCCAGTCGACGCCCGACGCTCGCAACACCGGCCCCGTCTGCCCGAGCGCGATCGCGTCCGCCCGGCTGAGCAGCCCGAGCCCACGCGTGCGCTCCTCCCAGATCTCGTTCTTCCGGAGCAAGCCGTCGTAGTCGGCGATCGCCTTCGGCATCCACTCGACGAACTTGCGGCACTCCGGATAGAACCCGGCCGGGATGTCTTCCGCGAGGCCGCCGGCCTGGAAGTACCGCGTGTGCATGCGGTAGCCGGCGACGAGCTCCGAGAGATCGAGGATCATCTCGCGCTCGCGGAACGTGTACCAGAACATCGAGATCGCTCCGAGCTCGAGCGCGGCGGTGCCGAGCCAGACGAGGTGGGAGTGGATCCGGTTCAGCTCGGAGAGCAGCATCCGCATCCAGGTGGCCTTCGGCGGGACTTCCAGGCCGAGCAGCTTCTCGATCGCGAGCACGAAGACGAGCTCGTTGTTCTGGTAGGCGAGGTAGTCGATCCGAGGTGCGTAGGTGATCGCCTTCCACCACGACTTCTGCTCCATGTTCTTCTCGAAGCCCGTGTGGACGTAGCCGATCTTCGCGTGGACTCCGACCACGACCTCGCCGTCGAGGTCGACGATCAGGCGCAGGACGCCGTGGGTCGACGGGTGGTTCGGGCCGAAGTTGACGGTCAGGATGTCGTCGGTGTCCTTGACCGCCGGATCGACCTCGAGCACGGTCGGGATCGGCGACGGGATCCTGGTGCCCTCGTAGATCGGGTCCTTTGCACCCGGGCGGGCGACGGTCGCCACTACTCCTCCCCCGAGAAGCGCACCGGCTCGCCGCCAAGCGGATAGTCCTTGCGCAGCGGGTGGCCCTCCCAGTCCTCGTCCATGATCAATCGCTCGAGGTACGGGTGGCCCTCGATCGGGATCCCCATCAAGTCCCAGGCCTCGCGCTCGAACCAGTCCGCCCCGGGCCAGACGGGGACGACGCTCGGCAACGGCTCCCCGTCGTCGAGCCAGACCTGCAGCCGCACCCGGGGCGCGCCCGGCTGGATCGCGAGCAAGTGGTAGTTGAGCGAGAATCGCTTGGGCTTCGGAGCCGGAAGAGCCTGCAGGCCCTGGGTCATCGGCCGGTTCAGGTTTCGCCCGACGGCCGTGCCGATGTAGCCGGAGACCCCTGGCGCGCCCCAGCCGAGGTAGTCCGTGGCGGCGATGTCGACGAGCATGTCGAAGCCGTGCTCGTCTCGAAGCGACGTGCAGGCCTCGACGAGCCGCGCGGGCTCGACGACGAGCGTCGTCTCGCGAAAAGCTTCGGTCTCGGAAACCAGTCCGGGGACGTCAGCGAACAGCACTCAGCTCTCCCGAGCGAAGCGATGGGACAAAACAGCCCCGCGGAAAATGCGCAGCATTTTTCGCGGTCACTTGGCGACCCCGCCGACCTCGTAGGCGGCCGGGACGCCTGCCTGGACGCGCTCGTGCAAGCGAACGATTCCCTCCATCAGGCCCTCCGGCCGCGGCGGGCAGCCCGGGACGTAGATGTCGACCGGAATAATCTTGTCGACGCTTTGCAGGACTGCGTAGTTGTTGAACATGCCGCCCGAGCTTGCGCAGGCGCCCATCGCGATCACCCACTTCGGCTCGAGCATCTGGTCGTAGATCTGCTTGATCGGCGCCGCCATCTTCTGGGCGACGCGGCCCGAGATGATCAGCAGGTCGGCCTGGCGCGGCGAGGAGCGGAACGCCTCCATCCCGAAGCGCGCGATGTCGTAGCGCGAGGAGACGATCGACATCATCTCGATCGCGCAGCAGGCCAGCCCGAAGGTGTC
>VAXH01000029.1 GCA_005883955.1 Actinomycetota bacterium
CGCGTCGCGGGCTCTTCAGCCATGCACGCTAGCGGGTGTCGACCTCGTCGATCCACTCCGACATCGGCACGTACTCGTCGGAGGCCGGCTCCTCGGTGCGCTCCGGCTCCTTGGTAGTCGCGACCGTCTCTTCGCCGCCGTTCGCGCTCGCGGCGGCCGGTTTCTTGCGCCGGTTGCGGCCGCCGCGGCTGCCGCGCCTGGTCTTCTTGCGCGGCTTCGGCGCCTCGCCGTCCTCGGCCTGGGCGTCGCCGTTCGCCGAGACCGGCTGGGTCTCGACCGCCTCCGCGGGTTCCTCGCCGAGGGTCGGTTCGGGGACGTGGATCTTCGGTGTAGGCACGGCGCCGTCGCCGTCCTGCGGTGCCGCGATCTCGGTTACCGGTTTCTTCTTGCGACCGCGCCCGCCGCGCGAGCCCCGCCTCGTCTTCTTCTTGGGCTTCGGCGCCTCAGTGACTTCGTCGGTTGCCGGCACTTCGCCTCCGGCGACCGGCTCCTCGGCGGGGGCTTCAACCGCTTCGGCCTCGGGCTTCTCCTCGGGCGCTTCGGCGGTGCGCTTTGCGGGCGGTTTCCGAGTCGGCTTCTCCGCCTGCCCCTCCGCCGTGATCGGCTCGACTTCGGGCTTCGCCTTCGAGACGAGCGTCGCATAGGCGGTGCCGTCGACGAACCGCTCGACACGGACCCGGACGCTCTTGCCGACCATTCCCGCGGCGTCGCCGACGCAGACGGTGTAGCCGTCACGGGATCCGATCCCGGCGCGAAGGTCGTGCTTCCCGACTTCGACGAGCTTGACCTGCAGCTCGGCGCCCTCGGCGACCGGTAGCTCCCCCTGGAGCTTCTCCAGCGTGCCCTGGTCGAGGACTTCGAAGAAGTCGTGCGGAACGCCCTCGCGCGGCTCGAGCACGAAGCGTCGTTTCGCGTGGGCCTCGATCTCGCTCAAGCGGGTCGCGCCCGACCCGATCAGGACGCCCGCGACGTGGTCGTTGACAGCAACCTTGAACGCCTTGTGCCGCGAGGCCGAGGCCAGCCCGCGCAGCTTCCGCTCGACGTCGATCGCGACCGATACGTCCGAGACGACGATGCCGTCGCCCTCGCAGACGGGGCACTTCTTGGTCAGGATCTCACGCGGTCCGTCGGTGACGTTCTGGCGTGTCATCTCGACGAGGCCGAGCGGCGAGATCTCGACGACATAGGTCTTCGTTCGGTCGCGCTCGAGCTCGTTCTTCAGCGCCTCCTCGACCGTGGCGCGGTTCTTCGGGTTCGCCATGTCGATGAAGTCGATGACGATGATCCCGCCGATATCGCGCAGCCGGAGCTGGCGAACGACCTCCTTGACGGCTTCGAGGTTGTTCTTGGTGATCGTGTCCTCGAGCCGGGCGCCGGAGGCCTTCCCGCGCGAGCCGACGAAGCGGCCCGTGTTGACATCGATCACCGTGAAGGCCTCGGCGTAGTCAAAGACGAGGTAGCCGCCGGAGGGCAGATCGACCCGGCGTGAGAGGGTCGAGCGGATCTCGGCGTCGACGCCGTAGGCATCCATCAGCGGCGTCTTCTCACGGTGGCGGAAGACGCGTTCGGCCATGTGCGGCGAGGTCTTCTTCAGGTAACCGACGATCCGTTTCTGGGTTCGCTCGTCGTCGACGACCAGCTTCTCGAAGTCGCCCGTAAAGAGATCGCGGACGACCCGTAGCGGCAGCTCGGCCTCCTGGTAGAGAAGCGACGGCGCCTTCGCGGTCTTCGCGCGGGTCTCGATCTCCTTCCAGAGCCGCTGGAGGAAGACCAGATCGCGCTCGATGTCCTCGGCCGACGCGCCTTCGGCGGCCGTGCGGACGATGACTCCGCCCTTCTTGACGTCGAGCGCCTTGACGATGTCTCGAAGGCGGATGCGCTCGTCGTCTTCCAGCCGGCGCGAGACACCCAGGCCCTCCCCGCTCGGGACGTAGACGACGAAGCGGCCCGGGAGAGAGATCTCGGTCGTCAAGCGTGCCCCCTTCGACTTCATCGGGTCCTTGACCGCCTGGACGAGGACGTCCTGGCCTCGGCTGATCAAATCCTGGATCTTCTTACCGTGGCGCCTGCCCTCGAGCTCGGGAACGACGATCTCGTCGACGTAGAGAAAGCCGTTCTTCTCGAGCCCGATCTCGACGAACGCCGCCTCCATGCCCGGCAGGACATTGTCGACAACGCCTTTGTAGACGTTGCCGGCAATCGAGCGGCGCTCGGGCCGCTCGAGGTAGACCTCGGCGACCTTGTCGTCCTCGAGCACCGCGACGCGCTGCTCCCCGATGTCGACGGAGACGAGGAGCTCGCGCTTCGCGGCCGGCAGCGGCGCGCGGCGCGGCGGTGTTCGCCGGCGCTGGGTGCTGCTGCGGCTGGAGCGCTGGGTCGGCTTGCGCTCCGGCCGGCTCGGTTGCTTCTTGGCCGTGGCCGGCTCGGCCTTCGTCTGGGCCGTTGCCGCGGGTTCAGTCTTCTTCTTTGCGCGGCCACGGCCGCCGCGGCTACCGCGTCGGCGCTTCGGTCTGGTTTGTTCGCCCGCCGCTGCCGGCGAGTCGGGCGTCGTGGTGACTACTGGTTCGGGTTGGGCAGCGCCCTCCACGGGCGCCTCTTTTTGGCGCTTTCGGCGCCGGAACAACTGAAGCAAAAGGGATCTCCTTCTCGTGCGCGCGCGCTGGCATCACCCGGAATCGAGCGGAGCGCGCGCTGCGGATATGAGTGAAAAAGCCGTGCCATAGGCGTGCTCTCAGCCTAGCAGCGCGTCTTGTCGGCGCGGTTTGCGTGACCTGAGCCGGGTGTAGCGGTCGCCCGAGTGAATCGGGCGACCTCTGCAGCGGCATCGCAAGCGATGCCTCGGCCTAGCAGCGCGTCTTGTCGGCGCGGTTTGCGTGACCTGAGCCGGGTGTAGCGGTCGCCCGAGTGAATCGGACGACCTCTGCAGCGGCATCGCAAGCGATGCCTCGGCCTAGCAGCGCGTCTTCTCGGCGCGGTTTGCGTGACCTGAGCCGGGTGTAGCGGTCGCCCGAGTGAATCGGGCGACCTCTGTGGGCCTTGCCGGCGCCGTTAGGCGGCGGCGGCGGGCCGCAAACGTGCCATTCGCGCTCTGATGGCGCGCAGCCGCTGCGACAAGCGGGCCCAGGCCCAGGGCTCGACTTCCTGGTAGCGCACCTCCGATTGCGAGCGGGTGGCTTCCAGGTACTCGAACCAGGCGTCCGCCTCTTCGATCAGCAGCAGTTCTTCGGCTTCGTTCGTGGCGGCCATGCATGAACCTCCGGGTCGATTTCGCAAGCGTAGGACCCGGACCGGACGGAGCTAATTCAAAAGCGTCTTCGGTGTGCGTTTCCGCGGACGTAGATCGCCTCCAAAACGCCGATTGCGAGCAGGTTGGCGATCATCGCGGAACCGCCGACGCTGACGAACGGGAGCGGGATGCCGGTGATCGGCGCGATCCCGATCGTCATGCCGACGTTGATGAAGACCTGGAAGAGCAGAGCGACCACGATCCCTCCCGCGGCGATCGCGGAAAAGGCGTCGCGGGCGCCGGCCATCACCTTCAGGCCGCGCCAGATCACCAGTAGGTAGAGCAGCAGCAGGATCGAGACCCCGACGAAGCCGCGCTGTTCGGCGACCGAGGCGAAGACGAAGTCGGTCGCGTGCTCGGGCAGGAAATTGAGATTGGTCTGGGTCGCGCCTTTGACTCCCCGTCCCGTCGCGCCGCCCGCGCCCACCGCGTTGATCGACTGAGTGACGTTGTAGGTGGCGCCGCGCGGATCGTCGTTGCGGTGCATGAAGCCGACGACGCGCTGCTGCTGGTAGTTCTTCAGCACCGGGTGCCCGGCCGCCGGCAGGATCCAGAGCACGAGCAAAGCACCCACGAGCGTCGCTCCGCCGAGGATCGCGAGGTGCGTCCAGCGCGTGCCGGCGAGGAAGAGCACGCCTGCAAGGGCGGCCGCATAGACCATGGCGGTTCCCAAGTCCGGCTGGACGAAGACGAGGAAGATCGGCCCGGCCGCGAAGCCGATTGCCGAGAGCACCGTTTTGCTGTCCCCGATCCGTTTTGCCCGGTCGGCGAGCAAGCCTGCCAGGAAGAGGACCAGCAGCAGCTTCCCGAACTCCGAAGGCTGGAACTTGAAGAAACCGAGATCGAGCCAGCGCTTCGAGCCACGCGTGACCGCGCCGGCGAGCAGAACGATCACCATCAGCCCGAGCGTCCCGACGTAGATCTGCTTGCGGTAGCGGCGGTAGTACTCGGGATCGACGAAGACAGCGACGACGAGCGCCGCCAAACCGAGCGAGGCGTAGACGCCCTGGCGGACAACGTAGTAGTTCGGATCACCGCCGACGTCGTGCCGGGTGATGCCGGCGATCGCCCAGAGGCCGTACCCCACCAACGCGCCGGTGGCGGCGAGCAGGATCCAGTCGAGGCGCCGGACGATGGACGCGGCTGCCACCGCCTCTTCGCGCCGGCTTCGAAGCCCGCGCGCCCTGGTGTCGACGGCCTCAATCACTCTTTGTCGGCACCCCAACCTGGGTTGGATGAGCCTTGAAGTACGCCTCGAAGACCTTGAGTGCTGCGGGCGCCGCGGCGGTGCCGCCGTGACCGCCGTTCTCGATCAGCGCGCAGACGGTGATCGTCGGAGCGTCCGCGGGCGCATACCCGCACCACCAGGACTGGTCGAGCTTCCCCGTGAAACCGGGGATGGTCGCGCTCTTCTCGGCCGTGCCGGTCTTGCCCGCGATCGGAACCGGGAAGCTCCCGAAGACAGCAGTCGAGGTCCCGTTGGGGCCGTGTGTCGCTTGGAGGAGGCCCTGGCGGACGACGTCGAGGTAGAGGGGGTCGAGCTTGACGGTCGGCGCCGGCGGCGGGGCAAAGCTGTGCAGGACGCGGCCGGGAGCCTGCTTGTTGCTGACCTCCTCCACGTCGGCGGCGATGTGCGGCTGCACGAGCTTACCGCCGTTTGCGATCAAGGCGTAGAAGCGCGCCATCTGGAGGGGCGTCACGAGCAGGTCCTTCTATTCCGCCACTCGGGCGTCGGCAGCAGACCGGACACCTCGCCGGGAAGGTCGACTCCCGTGGCGCGGCCGAAGCCGAAGCGCGCGGCCCACTCCTGGAACGGATGTCGGCGCACGGCCGGCAGCTTGTAGAAGCGGTCGCCAAGCTCGTAGAAGTAGGTGTCGCAGGAGGCCTCGAGCGCCGTCGACAACGTCATCTGCTGGTTCACGAACGGGTCCCAGTTCTTGAAGGTCCCGCCCGGGATCACGTTGCCCTGCTTGTCGTAGACGTGGTAGACGCCCGTGCACGGAATCGGCTCGGTCGGGGTGACGAGGCGTTCCTCGAGCGCCGCGAGCGCGGTCACGGGCTTGAAGGTCGAGCCGGCCGGATAGACGCCGGCGATCGCGCGATCGAGGCCGGGATAGTTGTCCTTGCGGGCGGCGGCGGCGTTCAGCAGCGGGGCGAGCTTCTTCGAATCGTGGGAGCTGAAGATGCTGGGCTGGAAGGTCGGGTTCGACGCAAGCGCGAGAATCGATCCGTCCCGGGGATCGAGCGCGACGATCGCTCCCCCGTCCGCCGCCCAGCAGCCGACGCAGTTCGATGCGTGCGCCGCCGCGATCCCGGCGCGGATGCCGCGCTCGGCTGCCCGTTGCAGGTTCATGTCGAGCGTCAGGCGAACCGCTTCGCCGGGCTGCGGGCTCTGCTCGGTGATCAGCCCGCTCCGCGGACGTCCGAGGGCGTCAACACGCAGCTGGGCGAGCCCGTCCTTGCCGCGGAGGTAAGCGTCGTAGCGCGCCTCGATGCCCCCTTGGCCGACCTTGTCGCTCAGTAGATACCCCTTGCTCCGCAGACGCGAGTACTGCGAGGGCGCGATCAGGCCCACGTTGCCAAGCACCTGTGCGGCGAGCGACTGGTACGGGTAGTTGCGCAGGTAGGTAGGCGCGAGATCGACACCTGGGAACTCGCGCTCGCGTTCCTGCAAATACAGCGCCTGTTCCTGGTGGACCGACTCTTGCACGGTCACCGGCGTCGCCGGATCGCCGCCACGCTTCTTCATCTCCCTGACCATCTCCCTGACCGGCACGTGGATGATCGTCGAGAGACGCCGCAGCTCGTTCAGCCGTGCCGACCACTTCTGCGGGAGATCGGCCGTCCAGAGTTGGACCGCGGTGGCGGCGCGGTTGTCCACGATCGCCCGGCCGTCTCGGTCGAGCACGGGCCCTCGCGGAGCCTCGAGCGGGATCGAGCGGAGCTGGTTGTTGACCGCGGCGTGTAGGTACTGCGGCCCTGAGAGAACCTGCAGCGCCCAGAGCCTGAAGAACAGCACCCCGAAGACGGCGATCGCGATGCCACCGAGGATTGCGATCCGCAGGGCGATCTGTGGCGTCAGCCGAAACGGCTCGGCGACGCCGAGCGCCGGCGGCATGAAGGTTCGCGGCCCCGACCCGTTCGTGGACGGGCGCCGCCTTCGCCTCGGCCGGACCTCGGTGCTAGCCAAGCAGCTGCACCTCCTCGAGGCCGGTCGGCGGCGGGCGGAAGAGCCGGCGGCAGAGCGCGTAAACCGGCAGCGTCAGGATCAGGTTGAAGATCAGCTCGAAGGGAAACGCGTCCAGCAGCACCCTCGAAGCGGAGGCCGGGTCGCCGAGCATGTAGTGGAGGATCAGCGCGCCGAGCGAGTAGAGCAGTGTCACGACCGCGACGGACAGGAACGGCGCGTGGCTGCGGTCGCGGCCGGTCGTCTCGCCGTAGCGGCCGATCCAGTAGCCGGCGATCGTCAGCAGCAGCGACGTGACGCCGAGGGTCTGCAGCGTCGCCGTGTCGACGACGAGACCGGCTCCGAATCCCGCCGCAGCGCCGAAGATCGTTCCGCGTAGGAGCGCGACCGCAACGAGAGTCACGAGCACGAGGTCGGGCGCACCGTGGAAGACGTCGATCTGCGAGAGCAGCGTCACCTGGAGGATCGCGGCTACGAACAGGACCGCGGCCCCTTTCCCGATGTCGGCGATCATCGGCTCTTCGGTATCAGCACGACCAGCGAGCTCAGCGTTTCGAAGTTGACGAACGGCTGCAGCTGGACGTGCTTGTAGAGATCAACCTCGTTCTGGCCGACCGATGTGACCCGTCCGATCGGAATCCCGGGCGGGTAGATCGAGGCGAGGCCCCCATCCTTCCAGCCGGCGGTGACGAGCTCGTCGCCCTGCTCGACTCGCTGGTCCTTGCCGACGTGGTCGAAGCTGGCGCCTGCTTTGACGACCCCTTGTGCGCGCGTGTTCGCGTCGATCGCGGAGACCGAGGTCGTGTCGTCGGTCAGCAGCGCGACCAGCGAGACGTTGCGCGCGACGCGAACGACCGTGCCGACGAGCCCCTCGCCGGTGACGACGGGATCGAACTGCCGGATGCCCGAGATTGAGCCGGCGTCGATCGTTACCTGCTGTTCGTAGGCGGCCGGCACCTGAGCGATGATCGGCGCCGTGACGTAGTCGAAGCCCTTCGGGTAGCTGGGGCTGCTGACGAAGTGCAGCTTCGAGCGAAGATCGGCGTTCTCGCTCGCGGCGGCCAGATTCAGCGTTTCGCTCTGACGCAGCTTCGCTACTTCCTGACGCAGGCGGTTGTTCTCCGACTTCGCATGGACCAGTCCGGCGAAGTACCCGTACGCGTCCCGGAACGGGCGTGAGACGCGGTCGGCCGCGACCTCGAAGGGGCGCAGCACGGTCGAGCCCGCACTCTGAACCTGGTGCAGTCCGCCACCCGACGATTCACGGAAGTAGATCGTGATCAGGGCGATCGAGAGCAGCACGAGCACACCTGCCACGATCCGGCGCCTGACGGCGCTGGCCTGTCGTGACGAGTATGAAACCGGCCTCGAGCGCGGAACCCCCGCCCCCAAGACCGCCAGCCGTGCTGAGCGGTTGCGAGGCACGAAGCGTTCTAGTTTAGGGAAGGTTTCGGAGAGCCGTTCGCGAAGCGTTTACGTTGGGGTTCAGTACGGGCGGTGGTTGTTCCGCCGGGCCTTGGAAGCGCTGCGGTGGATCGCCTCGAACTCCTCGAGGCTGCGGCCGGAGCCGACGGCGACGCAAGTAAGGGGACTCTCCGCGAGGTGGACCGGCATCTGCGTCTCGTAGCGCAGCCGCTCGTCGAGGCCGTGCAGGAGGGCGCCGCCGCCCGCGAGGACGATGCCTCTGTCCATGATGTCGGCCGCGAGCTCAGGCGGGGTCTTGTCCAGCGTCGACTTGATCGCGTCGACGATCTGGGTAACGGGGCCGTCGAGCGCTCTGCGGACTTCTTCGGAGCTGAGGATCACGGTCTTGGGCAGGCCGGTCAGCATGTCGCGGCCCCGAACCTCCGCCTGGACCTCGTCGCGAAGATCGAAGGCAGAGCCGACCTCGAGCTTGATCTCCTCCGCGGTTTGCTGGCCGACGAGCAGCTTGTACTCGGTCTTGATGTGCTGGATGATCGCCTCGTCCATCTCGTCCCCGCCGACGCGCATGCTCTGGCTGACGACGATGCCGCCGAGGGAGATAATCGCTACCTCGGTCGTGCCACCGCCGATGTCGACGATCATGTTCCCGGTCGGCTCGGAGACGGGAAGCCCGGCGCCGATCGCGGCGGCCATCGGCTCCTCGATCAGGTAGGCCTGTCTCGCGCCGGCGGAGAGCGTCGCCTCTTCGACGGCGCGCTTCTCGACGCCGGTGACGCCGCTCGGGACGCAGACGACGACACGCGGGTGGGCAAACCGGTGCTGGTGCACCTTCTCGATGAAGTGGCGGAGCATCTGCTCGGTGACGTCGAAGTCGGCGATGACGCCGTCCTTCAGCGGCCGGATCGCCGAGATCGTGCCGGGCGTGCGGCCGAGCATGCGCTTCGCCTCGACGCCGACGGCGTGGACCTCACCCGAGCGCTGGTCGATCGCGACGACGGAGGGCTCGCTGAGGACGATGCCCCGGCCCCTGACATAGACCAGCGTGTTTGCGGTGCCGAGATCGACAGCCATGTCACGGCCTCCGAACCCGGTCATGGAGGTGAAGATGCCCATCGACCCGCGCCGAGTCTAGCTACCCGGTGGAGAAAAGTCGCTGCACGTTACGTTGGGCGGCCTCGACTTCCTCGCGCACGAAGCAACCGGCGAGATGATCGTTGACGAGGCCGACAGCCTGCATGGTCGCGTAGACGGTCGTCGGGCCGACGAACGCGAAGCCCTGCCGCTTGAGCTCCTTGGCGAGCTGCTTCGACTCCTCGGTGAGCGGGTCCATGTCCGCGTAGGTGCGTGGCGCCGGGCGCGGCGGCGGGCGGAAGCTCCAGACGAGCTCGGGAAGTGGCTTGTGGTCACGCATCGTGACGGTCGCCTGGGCGTTCTGGACGATCGCTTCGAGCTTGCGGCGGTTGCGGATCACTCGCGGGTCCTGCAGCAGGCCTGCGATCTGATCACGCCCGAAGGCTGCCACGGCGTCCGGGGCGAAGTCGGCGAGCGCCTTTCTGATTCCTTCGCGCTTGCGCAGGATGAGCGCCCACGAGAGGCCGCTCTGCAAGCACTCGAGGCAGAGCTTCTCGTAGAGGCCTCGCTCTTCGGTGACCGGCCTGCCCCACTCCGTGTCGTGGTAGTCGCGGTAGAGCTCGTCGGCCGATCCCCAGCGGCAGCGCGCCTTGCCGTCGTCGCCGGTGACGAGGTCGTTCATCGGGCGCACGTGAGGGTTCGCGTTGCCTCGGCGTGACTGCTGATCCCGGTCGCGAGGCGCGGCAAGACGAAGTCGAACGGCCTTCCGTTCGGCGGCACCGCGAAGGCGTTCACGAAGCCGAGATCGTTCGTTGCCGGCAGCATCGGCTGCAGGTAGCTCGAGCCTCCGCAAGCGATCGATGCCGTGTAGACGAGCCGCTCGCGGACGAGCGGAGCCTTTGGGAGCCGGAAGCTCAGCTCGAGCCGATAGTCGTTGTACTCGGACGCGGGCCTGCGCGGCCACTCGACGACGACGAGCTGCCTGCGCGGCGCCGGCCGCACGAGCCGACCCGCCAACCGAACCGAGGCGACCTGGGTGCGGACACTCACCGAGCGGTGCCGCCCGCCGGAGAAGTCCTGCGTCGTCGCCTCGACCTTCGACGCGTCGGCCGGGAGCTCTGCGACCAAGGGGCCGAGGCACTCGAGCTCGTACGCGGTTCCTGTTCGGGGTACTCGCAGTCGCAGGTGCACGAGCTCACTCTGCGCCAGGAAGGCAGTTCCCGTCGCTTCGTGTACCTCGTAGACGGCTGAGATCGTGCAGTCGTTCCGCACAACCTGCCCCGCGCCGCTCGTCGTGCCGGCGATCCGATGGGGAACCTGGACGGCTTCGAACCGTTCCCGGACGACCACCGAGTCTCGGCCGGAGCCGCAACCGGCAGCCAGCGCCGTCGAGCAGGCGAGCACGAGCGGCAGAGCCATGGCCCGACGCCTGGCACCGGGACCGGTCCGGCGCAGACGAAACCGTGCCGTCTCTGCGCCAAACCGGTGCCAGGCACCAGAGCAACGCCTGGCGGCGGCTACGGTCGGCAGATGCCTCGCCCTCCTCGCCTCCAGGCTCACGGCGCTACCTATCACGTGACGACGCGCGGGAATCGCAAGCAGGAGATCTTCACCGACGATCGCGACCGGCTGCGGTTCCTGGAGCTCCTCGAGCAGGCAGTCGAGCTCCTGGGATGGCGATGCCACACGTATTGCTTGATGACGAATCACTATCACCTCCTCGTCCAGACGTCGGAGCCCGACATCTCGCGCGGAATGCACCGGTTGAACGGTGTGTATGCCAAGTGGTTCAACTGGCGGCATGGCTACGAAGGGCATCTCTTCGAACGCCGGTTCCACGACGAGCTGGTCGAGGGCCACGCCCATCTCCTCGAACTGACCCGCTATATCGTGCTCAACCCCGTCCGCGCTGGGCTAACGCGGACAGCGGGCGAGTGGCGGTGGAGCAGCTACAACGCGATGATCGGCAAGGCGCCGCAGCCGGCATTCCTCACCACCAGTTGGGTGCTGTCTCTGTTCAGCAAAGATCCAGATCGCGCCCGCCAGCTCTACGCTGATTTCGTCGAGGCCGGTGCGGCGCAGCACCGCCGTTCGGGGCGTGTCCTCGTGCCTGGCACCAGGACACGCCCCGATCAGCCATACCCGTACACGCCCGGGAAGCGTTCGGCGAGCAGGCTGACTAGGAGCGCCGCCGGCAGCCCGACGACGTTCAGGTAGTCGCCCTCGATCCGCTCGACGAGCGCCGCGCCCAGGCCCTGGATCGCGTAGCCGCCGGCGCGCTCCCGCCACTCTTCGCTGACGACGTAAAGGCCGAGCTCACGCGGGGTCAGGGTCCGAAACGAAACGAGGGTCACCGCGTGACGCAGCTCCTCCCACGCCGGCGTCGACAGGCAGAGCCCGGAGATGACCTCGTGCGTCTTGCCGGACAGCGCGTCCAGCATCGCCTCGGCGTCGGCCTCGTCCGCGGGTTTGCCGTAGACCCGGCCGTCGAGCACGACCTCGGTGTCGACCCCGAGCACGGGTCGCCCGCCCGCCAGGTCGGCGACCGAGCGCGCCTTGCCCCGGGCATGGCGCTCCACCTCCGCCACCGGATCGGCGCCCGTCAGCTCCTCTTCGTACCGAGGGACAACAGCTTCGAACGGAATCGCCAGCTGCTCAAGGATCGCCCGCCGCTGCGGCGACTGCGAGGCGAGCAGGAGCGGCGGTGCGGGCGGAGCACTCACGCGCGCAGACGCGCGTGCCAGAGCTCCTCGTCCGGCCAGCGCTTGGCCCAGTCGGCCGGCACCGTGTCGTAATACTCGTGGTCGACCGCGTCATCCGGCGCGTAGAGCTCGCGGAAGTCGAGCAGCTCGAAGCCGTTCTCTCGCAGAAGAGAGAACAGGTCGCTTGCACTCGGGTGGAACTCGACACCTGGGTCGTCGTCGAACCACTCGAGTCGGTAGAGCCCCTTCTGGGGACGCAGCAGCCGCTCGACGACCGGGCCGGTGTCGGGCATGCACAACATCTGCAGCGTCGAGCCACGAAAGAAGATCAGCTCGCCACCGGGCCGCAGCAGCCGCGCGGCCTCCACAAGCCATAGCTTCGGGTCGCACCAGATCGACGCGCCGTACTCGGAGAAGACGATGTCAAACGACGCGTCGGGCAAGCTCGTGTGCTCCGCGTTCTCCAAGAGGAACTCGAGGCCGAGGCCGAACTCCTCGTTCATTCGCCGCGCCGTCTCGAGCTGTGCGGGCGTGACGTCGACGCCGACGACGTGGCTCGCTCCGCGACGCTTCAGCCAGGCGCCGAAGTAGCCGGTTCCGCAGCCGAGCTCGACGATCTCCTTGCCGGTTACGTCCGGCAGGCCCTGGATCTCGCTCTCGGGAAGGCTCCACTTGCCCCAGGTGATCTCCTCTTGGGCCCAGGCCTCCCGAGCTCGGGCGTCCGTGTACTCCGCGTTGGCACGCGTCCAGCCCTCGCGGTTGACCGCGACATAGTCCGGCTCAGTCACCGAACCAGAGCGCGATCTCTCGTTCCGCCGACTCCGGCGAGTCCGAGCCGTGGACGAGGTTGTTCGGCATCGCCAGCGCGAGATCGCCGCGGATCGTTCCGGGGGCCGAATCCGTCGGATTCGTCGCACCCATCGTTGTCCGCACGACCGAGATCGCCGACTCGCCCTCGAGCACGAGCGCGAGCGTCGGCGCCGAGGTGATGAAGTCGACCAACTCGCCGAAGAACGGCTTCTCGCTGTGCTCGGCGTAGTGCTCCTCCGCGAGCGCTCGCTCGACGGTCAGTAACCTCGCCGAGCGCACCTCGAGCCCCCGTCGTTCGAAGCGCGCGAGAATCTCGCCGGCGAGCTTGCGCTCGACCGCGTCGGGCTTGATCAATACGAGAGTCTTCTCAACCATTCTGGCGCGGCGCTTACGGATGATTGGGCCGGACGGTTCCAGCGCGTCGAACTAAGGACGCGTAGCGTGGCCGAAGTCTACTCAGCGCGTCGTCGTTCCCTGCGCGGCCGTGAAGGCTCGAGCCACTGCGTCTTGCCGAGCTGCGCCGGCGCGGTCTCGACGGGTGTCTCGCAGTAAGGGCAGACCTGCCAGAGCGCCTCGAGCGGCGCCTTGCAGTTGACGCAAGCCTGCTTCAGCTTCGTCGTGCACACGGGGCAGACGAGGAAGGTCGCCTCCACCTGCGCCCGGCAGACCGGGCAGTGGAGGTTGCGGTTGGCAAGCCGGTCTTCCATCGCCCGAATCTCGAGCTCACGCTCACGCACCTCTTCGAGATACTCCGGCGGGCGGAGGAGCAGATACACGAGCGCGCCGATGAAGGGTGGCACAAGGCCGATCAACATCGCCATCGCGACGAGCCACGGGTCCTCGATCCGTCGCCGTGCGTCCTTGTAGACCCAGACCGCCACGGCCAGCCAGAAGACGGCAACGAAGAGGATCGCGAGGTTGCGGACGATCGTCCACGTGCCCGTGCTGAAGAAATCGAAGGCGCCGCTGGCGGTGAGCTGGTTGTGGATCACGTTCACGCCCCGATCAGAGAAGAAGCTTGCCGACGAGATAGCCGGCGCCGAACGCGAGTCCCACGACCATCACGATCACGATCAGGGCAACCGCGAACACGCTCAACCTCTCGCCGAGCCCAGTCATCGTACGGTTTCCAGCCGGCCGAAGAGGTCGCGGAGCAGGTAGAGCGATCCGGTGACGAGGACGGCGCCGTCGGGTCGAGCGCGCTCCCGGGCGCGGTCGAGTGCAGTTGAGGCATCTGGAACCGATTCGACGTCGGCGAAAAACTCCCTCGCGAGCTGCGCCAGCTCATCTGCCGCAAGTGTCCGTTGGGTTTCCGTCTGGGTGGCGACGAAACCGCTGCCGACACCTGCGAGCACCCCGAGCATCGAGCGCGCGTCCTTGTCGGCGAGGATCGCGGCGCAGATCACGTAGTCCTTACGCGGGATGCGTGCGACCAGCCAATCGACGCCCGCCGGGTTGTGCGCACCGGCGAAGACGTCCTCGCCCGAGAAGTCGAGCCGGCCGGGAAGGTCGATCTCGACGTCACCCTCGAGCTCCCGGCCGACGAACTGCGCGGCGGCGGCGCGGCCGACGTCCGTTGTGTGGACGACGCGGGCGCCGCCGAGCTCGTGTGCGAGCTCCTCCCATTCCGGCTCGCCGAGGACCACGGTCGCGCCAGGCGTGACGACGGCGAGCTTCTCCTTCGCGATCTGCTCGCGAGTGCCGCCGAGGACGTCGGTGTGGTCGAGCGAGACGTTGGTGAGCACGGCGATGCCGGCGTCGAGCACGTTCGTCGCATCCAGCCGGCCGCCGAGGCCGGCCTCGACGACCGCAACGTCAACGCCGGCCATCGCGAACTCGGCGAGCGCGGCCGCGGTCATGGTCTCGAACTGCGTGGCGCCGATTCGTTCCGCGGCTGCACGCACACGGCCGATCGCCGACTCGAAGTCGACGTCTTCGCCGTCGACCTGGATCCGTTCGCTCCACCCGGAGACGTGCGGTGACGTGTAGGCGCCGGCCGAGAGGCCCTCGCGCGCCAGAAACGCAGCCGCCCGCCGCGTCGCCGTCGACTTGCCGTTCGTGCCGACGACGTGGATCGCACGGTAGGCGTGCTGGGGCTCGCCCAGCTCGGTCAGCAGCGCTCGTATCCGGCCGAGCCCGAACTCCTCCGGCCAGGGCGAAAGCGATTCGATCCACTCAGCCTGAGAGGGCATCGAGCTCGCGCCGGTACTTGGCGAGCTTCTCGCGCTCGGCCTCGACGACGTCGGGCTTGGCATTCTCGACGAAGCGCTCATTCGCGAGCATCTTCTCCGCTCGCTCGACCTCCTTGCGCAGACGCTCGATCTCGGCGTCGGCACTCGCGCCGTCGGCCCTCACCCGTTCGGGCTTGACGACAGCCGCGAAGATCCGCTCCTTCTCCCCGCTCAGCGGCGTCAGCACCCCGCTCCGGCGGAAGCGCTCAGCGGCTTCCTGGACGTCCTGCAGCGCGCCGGCCTCCGTCTCGACGCCTGGCTCGGGCCAGGGGGCGACGATCACCGGATGCAGCAGCTTCAGCAGCCGCTCGAGTGCCGCGCCCGCGGTCGCGAGTGCATCGCCCTCACCCTCGTAGATCCGCGGCTTGATCGCCTCGAGATACCAGTCGCAGAAGTCGTCGAAGGTAAGGTGGTAGAGCTCCTGCACCAGGTGCGAGAAGTCGAACGCGGCCAAGTTTGCCTCGACGGCACGCTGGGCTTGCGAGAGGCGGGCGAGAATCCAACGCTCTTCGAGCGATGACGGACGTTCGGCGACGTCGGTAACGCCGGCCTGGAGCAGGAGTCTGCTTGCGTTCCAGAGCTTGTTCGCGAGCTTGCGGCCCTCGAGGATCGCCCCCTCCGAGAACGTCACGTCCTGCGAAGACGCCATCTTCATCAGGCCGTAGCGCGTTGCGTCGGCGCCGTGGGCCTCGATGTTCGCCATCGGGTTCATACCGGTACCGAGGCTCTTCGACATCCGTCCGCCGGCAGGGGCGTGGAGGAGCGAATGGATGACGACATCCCTGAACGGAACCTTGCCCATCAGCTCGAGACCGGTGAAGATCATCCGGTTCTCCCAGAGGCGGATGATGTCTCGGGCCGTCGTGTTCAGGTCGCCTGGATAGAACGTGCGCAAGTCGGGCGTGTCGTCCGGCCAGCCGAGCGTCGCGAAGGGCCAGAGAGCCGACGAGAACCAGGTGTCGAGGACGTCCTCGCTCCGGGTCAGCTCGCGCGAGCCGCACTCGACACAGGCGTCGGGCTCGTTCTCCTGCACGGTCGCGTGCCCGTCCGGACACTCCCAAAGCGGCAGCTGGTGCCCCCACCAGATCTGGCGGGAGATGTTCCAGTCCGGCGCTTCCTCGAGCGAGGCGATCGCGAACCGATGCTGGGACTCGGGGTGGAATAGCACCCGGCCCTCGCGTAGCGCCTCGAGCGCCCGTTGCTTCAACTCTCCCATCGCGCACCACCACTGCATCGAGATGCGCGGCTCGATCCGAGATTTGCAGCGGTCGCAGAGCGCGACTGTGTGCCGGTACGACTCGCGTTTCTCGAGCTGGTCGTGTTCGCGAAGCCAGTCGAGGATCCGCGCCTCGGCCTCCTCCTGCGTCAGGCCGGCCAGTTTCCGCGCCTCGTCGTTCATCCGGCCGTCGGGTCCGATCACGGTCAACTCCGGCAGGCCGTGGTCGCGGCCGATTTCGTAGTCCTTCGGATCGTGGCCCGGCGTGATCTTGAGCGCGCCCGTGCCGAAGTCCAACTCGACACGTTCGTCGGCGATCACAGGTACGCGGCGCTCGACGAACGGGACGACGACCTCTTTGCCGACGAGGCCACGGTAGCGCTCGTCCTCCGGGTGCACCGCAACGGCGACGTCGGCGAGGATCGTCGCCGGACGCACGGTCGCGATCGTGATGTGGCCCTCAGCGTCGGCGAGCGGGTAGCGCACGTAGGTGAGCGCATCGTCGACCTCGACATGGGCAAGCTCGAGATCCGAGAGCGAGGTCAGGTGGAAGGGGCACCAGTTGACGATGCGGTTCGCGCGGTAGATCCAGCCCTTGTTCCAGAGGTGGACGAAGAACCGCATCACTGCGCCGACGTAGTCGTCGTCCATCGTGAAGCGCTCGCGCCGGTAGTCCAGCGAGGCGCCGAGACGCCGGAACTGGACCATGATCTTGCCGCCGTACTCATGGAGCCACTCCCAGACGAGCGCCACGAACGCCTCGCGGCCGAGATCCTGGCGGGTCTTGCCCTGCTCGGCGAGATGCTTTTCCACCGCGTTCTGCGTCGAGATGCCGGCATGGTCGTAACCGGGCTGGAAGAGCACGTTGTAGCCCTGCATCCGGCGCGTCCGCACGATCGTGTCCGCGAGCGAGAGTTGCAGCGCATGCCCGAGATGCAGGTCGCCCGTCACATTCGGAGGTGGATGCGCGATCGCGAAGCTCTCGCGTGGGTCGTCGGCCTCGGCGTTGTAGAGGCCTTCCGTTTCCCAAGTCTGCTGCCAGCGCTTCTCGACCCCATCGGGGTTGTACAGCGGCTTCATCAGGGCATCGTAGTGCTGCCGACGTCTCGCGTCCGCCCGCGAGGATCCGGTGTGATCAGGCAGCGACTATGCGCTCAGTATTGCGGTCGCGGCCTGGCGTCGCAAGCGTTTGATTCGGCGCGCATCAGCCGCAAATCCGTCACGAATCGCGAGGTGATGTAGGTGTACACCTACATCACATGAGCCGGCGAACCCAGGTCACGCTCAGCGATCGCCAACATGCCTTCCTGATCGGCGAGTCGGTGCGGACGGGTCTACCCCTGGCCGAGCTCGTCCGTCGAGCGATCGACCGGACCTACCGACCGCACATCCGACCTCGCATTCCCGGGTTCGAGCTCAGCCTCGGACTCTGGAGCCGGCCCGACGCGGCGGTCGTTGGTCGCCGCCGCGGAAGGAAGTTGCTCTAACCGAGGCCGAAAACTAAGCGGACTCTTCGGCGAGCTCTTCGGGCTCGTCGTCGGCCGCAGCGCCACTGGTCACGAGCGTCGGCTTCAGCTCGCGCGCGATCGTTTCCTTCGTGATCGCGCACTTGACGACGTCGTTTCGTGACGGCAGCTCGAACATGACGTCGAGCAGTGCGGCCTCGATGATCGACCGCAGGCCACGCGCGCCGGTCTCTCGCGCAAGCGCCTTGTCCGAGATCTCCCAGAGGGCGTCCTCGGTGAAGACGAGCTCGATGTTGTCGTAGCCGAAGAAGCGCTGGTACTGCTTGGTGAGCGCGTTCTTCGGCTCGGTCAGGATCTGGACGAGGTCTTCGCGCTGGAGCTGGTGCACCGCCGAGACGACCGGCAGGCGCCCGATGAATTCCGGGATCAGCCCGTACGAGAGCAGATCTTCGGGCATCACTTCGGAGAGAAGCTCGGCTGCCTCCGTCGAGTTCTTCGAACGGATGTCGGCGCCGAAGCCGACCGCGTTCTTGCCGATCCGCTTGGCGATGATCTTGTCCAGGTCGGCGAAGGCGCCGCCGCAGATGAAGAGGATGTTCGTGGTGTCGATCGAGAGGAACTCCTGGTGCGGATGCTTGCGGCCGCCCTGGGGCGGCACGGAAGCGACGGTTCCCTCGAGAATCTTCAGCAGGGCCTGCTGGACTCCCTCGCCCGAGACGTCGCGCGTGATCGACGGGTTGTCGGCCTTCCGCGCGATCTTGTCGACCTCGTCGATGTAGATGATCCCGGTCTCGGCCTTCTTGATGTCGAAGTCCGCGGCCTGGATCAGCTTCAAGAGGATGTTCTCGACGTCCTCGCCGACGTAGCCCGCCTCGGTCAGCGCCGTCGCGTCGGCGATCGCGAACGGCACGTTCAGGATCCGCGCCAGCGTCTGCGCCAGCAGCGTCTTCCCGCAGCCCGTCGGCCCGAGCAACAGGATGTTCGACTTCTGCAACTCGACCTCGCCGTCCTCGGTCACCATCTGGACGCGCTTGTAGTGGTTGTAGACCGCGACCGACAACGTCCGCTTGGCTTCCTCCTGCGAGACCACGTAGTCGTTGAGGACGTCGTAGATGTCCTTCGGCTTCGGCAGGTTCTCGAGATCGAGCTGGGCCGGAGCCGTCAGCTCCTCGTCGATGATCTCGTTGCAGAGATCGATGCACTCGTCGCAGATGTAAACCCCGGGACCGGCGATCAGCTTCTTCACCTGGCGCTGGGACTTGCCGCAGAAGCTGCAGAGAAGTTGCTCGTTGCCGTCGGTTGCTCGGGCCACGTCTCTCCTTTTAGCCTGAAATCGACTCCGCGGCTAGTGCCGCGTCCAGTGACACCGCCGAGTTTCTGGGTCGCGAGCACCAAACCAGAGGCCGCACTCGCTCGCGGCCAAGGCTAGGAAGCCTTGGCAAGAGCGAGGGTGGACTCTGGTGCCGCGTGATCGCGGACCAGAAGCCGGCATGTGTTGCTGGATGCGGCACTAGGGCCTGGACCCGTCGCGATGGACGATCACGTTGTCGATGATGCCGTACTCCTGGGCTTCTTGCGGCGTCATGAAGTAGTCGCGTTCCATGTCCTTTGACACCCGATCGAGGGGCTGCCCGGTGTGCTCCGACATGATCTCCTCGAGCGTGCGCTTCAGTGCGATCGTCTCGC
>VAXH01000004.1 GCA_005883955.1 Actinomycetota bacterium
GAGCTCGCGCCGCTGCAGGTCGGTCAGCTCCATCCGGACGCCCGCCATCGCCTCGCTGAGGCACTCGCGCATGTGCTCGAGCGCGTCGTCGAGCTGCTCAGCCCCGAGCTTCTCGACGCCGAGCCGCTTCGGGACGCCTGCGAAGAACTTGTGCAGCGCGCTGTGCGCGACCTGGCCCCGCAGGCGCGGGTCGACGACCTGGTCGATCGTACGTGGACCGATCAGCCGGTCCACGAACCAGATCGACGAGCAGTCGGCGAACGTCTCGAGCTCGGTGACGCCGAAGTTCGCTTTCTTGCGCAATTCCTCCAGCACGAGCGGATGCGTGAGGCGCGTCGGCCGTTCGAAGGCGCGGAGCGCGCGGTCGAGCTGGCGCTCCCAACCATTTGCCTGCGCCAGCGCGTGCGCGGCCTCCTCGTCGACGGGGACGAGCGAGGCAAGCGAACGCAGCCGCTCCCGATCGGTCGGAGCCTGCTCGACGGGCCAGGTGAGGGCCGAGAGCGGTCGCCGCATCGTGGCACGGCGCACCTCGTCCTCGGCAAAGAGGCCGCGAACCTCGTCCCAGAATGGGCTCGGCTCGCGCGGCCCACCCTCGTCGTTCGCCGCTTCGCGCACGAGATAGAGCCGCCGCGTGGCGCGTGTGCAGGCCGTGTAGAAGAGGTAGCGGTCTCGCTCGACCGAGTCCGGCCTCGCCAGGCGCGAGCGGCGTAGGCGCGAGTCCAGCTCGCGCGCCGTCTCCTCGTCGAGGAACGGCGAGCCCTCGTTGCGGCGCGGCAGCGTGCCCTCTTCGAGGCCGAGCACGAAGACGATCTCGTAACGGCGGGTTCGGGCGCGCAGGAGATCGACGACGTCGACGCGACCGGCCTCTCCCGCAACGGCAGCGCGAACCGGGGCGCGTTCCGCAGCGGCCACGATCTCGTCGGGAGTCAGCGACCCGCCGAGAGCAAGCCAGCCGTCAAGCTCCCCGACGAGCCTGTTGAGTGCCTCGAAGGCGCGCAGATCCTGCCGCGACTGCTCGCCGACCGGGGGCGACTCGAGCCCGTGGGCGGCGCGGAGCATGAAGCGGGCGAGATCGGCCACGGCGGCGAGCGGCGTCTGCGCCTTGCGGAGGAGCTCGAGCGGCGGCAGCGGGTGACCGTCGCGGAGCCGCATCGTCTCCTCCTCCGTGCGCTCACCCGTCTCGACCGCGCGTCCGCGGAGCCGTCCCTCGACCCAGTCGACGCTCGCCCGGGCGAGCCCCGAATAGGGCGAGCGGAGGAAGCCGTAGAGCTGACCGCGACCGCCGCCCTGCCAGGCAAATCGAAGCAGTGAGAGCACGGCTCGCCCGAACTCGGTCTGATCGAACCGGATCAGCCCTTCGATCGCGTACGGCACGCCTAGCGAGCCGAGTGCGGTCTCGAGCGGCGCTCGGTAGCGCTCGACCCGCGGACAGACGAGGGCGATCTCTTCCGGGCGCGTGCCGGCGCGGATCAGCGTCAGGAGCTCCTCGGCCACACGCTCGAGCGTCCCGCGCCGGCCGGCGCCTTCGAAGAAGCGAAGCGTGCCATCGATTTCCGGTGGTTCGGCGCCCGTTGTCGCGGAGAACAGCGCTCGCTCCAGGTGCGCGAGCGCCGGCGGCCGGACCTCCGGCCGCGGCGGCAGCTCCTCGATCCGGGGCCGCGCGAGCTCGGACAGATCGGCCGCCGTTCGCTCCAGCGAGGCGAAGGCGGGACGGCCCGGCTCGTAGGGAAGCGAGACCGTGACCTCGGCCCGGCCGGCAAGCGCCTCCAGCAGCGCCCACTGCGCGCCTGTCAGATCCTCGAAGCCGTAGGCGAAGACCGGCCGCCCCTCCCAGGCCTCCAACTCTCCGGCGACTCGTTCCGCGGCCGCCCGACGCCGGAGATCTTCGTCCCAAAGCCCGAGGCCGTCTAGTTCGGCCTGGTACTCGGAGTAGAGCCCGGACAGATCTCCCTCGAGCTCGGCGGGCTCGACGAGACCGGACTCCAGTTCGCCCAGCGTGGAGGACAGCGCATCGGCGAAACCGGCGAACCGGGCCGAGCGGGCCCACCCGTTCAGTGGCGCACGCGTGAGCGCTCTGCGGACGATCAGCGCCCGCTGCGCCTCGGTCGCGACAGGACGGTGTTCTCCACCGTCCCTCGCCAGCCGGCGAAACAGGTCGTCGAAGGTGCCGATCTGGCCCCCCATCAACGCGCCGCAGGAGGCCAGCAGTTCGCGCTCGACCCGATCGACGTCCGACCGGTTCGGCACGATCAGGAAGGGTTCGTGTGTAAGCGCGTCCAGGTAGCGCTCCAGCAGGAGCGCGACTTTGCCCGCGTTGGCGGGCCCGGCCAGCAGCGTCAGGGCCATCGGCCCATCCTAGACCTGCCGTCTGACGGTCTTCTGCGGGTTTCTGCTTAGAGCGAGGAGAACGTCAAAACGCTATGCAGCAACCGACTTTGGGCGGCGCCCGCGCCTCGCGGCAGCGTGACCAGGCATGCCTCCGGCGCAGTTGTCACAGAGATCGGCCTGCTTCGAGCCCCGGCGCGCATCGGAATAATTGATCCGCATCGAGGCGCCTTTACCTTCGTCGATTTCGGTGCCGCAGTTGTCACAAACGAGCACTGTCTTACGAGCCACGATTCGTCCTCCTTTTCTTTCGGAAAGTGATGAGCCCAGCCGAGATCCGAAGGCAATTCTAAGCAGCTTTACGAGCCCGCCGTATTCGCCGCGAACGCAACAGGGTGACAAGTGCTTGCTCCTCAGGGTTCAGACCTGTCTCGCGCGCTCTGACGACACGCAAATGGCGGGGCCGGAAATCATCGATCGTTCGCCCGTCCAGATAGTGCTCGATGACGGCGGGACTGACGTAGGAAGCGCGCGCAACCGCCGGCGTATTCCCGAGCCGCTCGCCGACGGTTCTCATCACTGCAGCGACCGTACGTTTGGCCTCGGTCTCGCTCTTCGCCGGCGGACGCTCGGCGAACGCGACCGCAGCGATTAGCGTGCCGCCCCACGTCCGGAAATCCTTGGCCGTGAATTCCTCGCCCATGAACTCAGCGATGTACTCGTTCAGCCTGCGTGCCGTGAGGTTGTAGATCTCTTCCTCGAGCCGGTAGCGGAAGAGCCGCCTGCCGCGTGTTTCCGTGAGCTCGCGCATCGCCTCGGCCAGCTCCGAGTCGACAACCGCGGTCCGCACCCAGATACGGTGTTTGGCTCGAAAGCGGAACGCGATCCGGCTCCCCCGCACCTTGACGTGGCCCTTGCGGAGAGTCGTGATTCCGAATGTCTTGTGTGCCTTCGTATAACGATCGTCGCCGACGCGAAACCAGCCGAGATTGATCAGTCGCACGGCGACCGCGCAGGTCCATTCCGGAGACATCGGCTCGAGCTCCATGTGCTGCGACATCGCTTCGCGAAATGCGGGCAGCGCGTCGGCGAAGCGGACGAGCTTGTCGAACTTCGCCTCCTCCTGGGCCGCGCGGTAATCCTCGTGATAGAGGTACTGGCGGCGACCGGCGGCGTCAACGCCCGTGGCCTGGAGCTTCGCGGTCGGCCTGGGCGAGATCCAGACCTCCTTCCATGCCGGGGGAATCGC
>VAXH01000030.1 GCA_005883955.1 Actinomycetota bacterium
GGTCTTGTCGTGCCGGGCCGCGGCCCTGTTTCGGTCTTGCTCGCAAAGTTAGTGGCCTGACCGGCAACTCGGCCATGCTCACGAACCGGGCCCGCGATCACGCTGCGCCGCAGTCCACGCGCGCCATCGTCAAGGCTGCAAGCCGTGCCTGCAGACGACCGCGGCCTCTGGCATGGTGCTCGCATCCAGGCAGCGGGCGACGTCACCGGCCAGGCAACTAGAATAATCGCCTCATGTCGCACATCGACGAGCTCGACGAGTTCGAGGCCGAGCTCGAGCTCACGCTCAAGAAGGAGTACTCGGCGGTCTTCGGACTCTTCCGCTATTGCGTGCTGACACAGGACGCCACGTACCTCTGCAACAAGCTCGATTTCCAGTACGTGCCGCAGCCCAGCTATCCCTTCTTCCACGTGCGAATGGAGGATGTGTGGGTCTGGGACAAGAACCGGCCCACGCGGATCATCCCGCGGGCCGAGGTCTACACCTCGAGCGACGTGACGGTCGAGGAGCTCCGCGGCGAGGGAGACGAGCCCAGCCTGACCGCCGAGGACCTCGCCGAGCGGATCGGCGAGCGACTTCCGTCTGATGATGACTGATCGGGCGCGGGCCCGTTTTCCTCGTTCTAGCTTGCCTTAGCCTCGCGGTCGTTTAGACGCTCCTCGAATCGCTGCCGCAGCTCTTCGCCGGTGCGCAAGATCGACAGGTAGCGAGGCCGCCGCGGAGGTAGGCGAACGAGCTTGACGTCGTTGCCTCTGTCGCCGTGGCAGCGTGCGTAGGCCTCCGCTTCCTGGAGCGGACGCGTCCGCCGGTGCCGGCGGCGCATGCGCAGGAGGGCCATCTGCGTTGCGACTCTAGTGGGATAGCCTCGCTTTTTCCATGACCGGCCTGCTCGCAGTCGACGTTGGAAACACGCAAACAGCACTCGGGCTGTTCGAGGGCGGTGAGCTGACCAAGCGCTGGCGGCTCGCGACTGAACCACAGCGCACGGGCGACGAGCTGGGGCTTTTCTTAGGCGGCCTGCTCGACCTCAGCTCGCTCGAGGGAATCTCCCTCGCCTCGACCGTTCCGGCGCTGATTCGATCCTACGAGGAACTCGCGGCGGCAGCGAGCGTCCGGCTGCTGGTTCTCGGGCCCGGGACGAAGACCGGAATCCCGATCCGCTACGACGATCCGCGAGAGGTCGGTCCTGACCGGATCGCCAACGCGGTCGCGGCGCGCGAACGCTACGGCGCGCCTTCGATCGTGGTCGATTTCGGCACCTCGACCAACTTCGACGTCGTCTCGCCCGCAGGCGAGTACGTCGGCGGAGTCCTCGCGCCCGGGATCGAGATCTCGATGGATGCGTTGTTCGAACGCGCGGCGCGCCTCGTCAAGGTCGACTTCGTCGCGCCCCAGACGGCGATCGGCAAGACGACCGAGTCAGCGTTGCGCTCGGGTCTTGTCTACGGGTTCGCCGGCCAGGTCGACGGCATCGTCGAGCGAATCCGAGCTGAGCTCGGCGACGGGTCGGCGCCCGTCATCGCCACCGGCGGCCTGGCCGAACTGATCGCCCCGCATGCAAGAACCATCGACAAGGTCGACCTATATCTCACGCTCGAAGGCCTACGGCTTGTTTGGGAGTTGAACCAGCCCGAATGAAATCGCGGCTGAGGCCTGCTTCTCCGCCTCAGCTCACGTCGCTCGCGAGAAGCGTTAACCGCCGCCGTAGATCGAGATCGGCAGGTCCAGGAGCACCTCGTCGCTCGGCGGCGACTCCTCTTCCAGCCGCGCGAGCGGAAAACGAGCTCCCGGCACGGCGGCGAAGAGCCGGGCCTCGGCCTCTGCGATCGTTGGCAGCTGCGTCAGCTCCGCCTTGAACGCGCGCGGAAAGCGCCCCCGGCCGAGGTACCAGCCGTAGAACTTCTTCAGGAACCCCGTTGCTCGATGCTCTCCGAGCTCGCGGACCGTCTCGCGCATGAACAGGATCAATTCGGCGACGACCTCCTCGCGGGAGGGCTGGGCTCGGTCGCCGTCGAGGATCTCGCGCAATGCCCACGGGTTCCCCTGCGCCGCGCGGCCGACCATGACGGCCGCCGCGCCGGTTGTGGCGAGCACGGTCTGCGCCCTCGCACGCGACGTGATGTCGCCGGAGGCGACCACAGGAACGTCCACCAGGGAGACGAGCTCGGCGGTGAGCGAATGATCGGCGGTGCCCGTGTACATCTGCTTGGCCGAGCGTGGGTGCAGGGTCAGCGACGCCGCGCCCGCCTCGACCAGCTGCGGGCCGACGGACAGGCACGCGCGCGACCTATTCTCGAGCCCTCGCCGCAACTTGACCGTCACGGGCACCGAGACCGCCGAAGCCACCGCCTGCACGATCCGGCAGGCCCGATCCGGCTCGTCGAGCAGCGTCGCCCCGGCTCCGGTCTTCGTCACTTTCTTCACCGGGCAGCCGAAGTTGATGTCCACGATGTCCGCGCCTGCGTCCTCCACCATCGCGGCGGCTTCCGCCATCACGGCCGGATCGGAGCCGAAGATCTGCACTGCCAGAGGGCGTTCGTCGGCGGCGATGCGTAAGTAGCCCAGCGTGCGCTCGTTTTTGTGCTGGAGACCCGCGCACGAGACCATCTCGGAGCACACGAGCCCAGCGCCAAAACGCCGCCCTTGGCGCCGAAAAGCCTGCACGCTGACGCCTGCCATCGGGGCCAGAACCAGGCGGGTGGGGATCTGAACCGGCCCGATGTGCCAGGCCTCGTGAAGATTTACCTGCATAGAGCGAGAATCCTTAATTTGACTGCTGTTGCGACTGCCTGACTGTATAGCTACTATTCGCGCCCGCGACGGCGCGATAGTGCCGCGCTTTTCTTTCGGAAAGGGCAAGTTGTGAAGGAAGTCATCCTTACTCCAGAGGGATACAAGAAGCTCCAAGAGGAGATCGAGTACCTCTCGAACGACAAGCGGCGCGAAGTCGCGGACCGGATCCGGATCGCACGTGAATTCGGCGATATCGCCGAGAACGCCGAGTACGACGACGCGAAGAACGAACAGGCGCTGCTCGAGCACCGGATCGCGATGCTCGAGGAACGGCTCCGCGACGCGAAGGTGATCAACAAGAAGGACGTCGCCAAGGACGTGGTCTCGGTCGGCTCCAAGGTCAAGCTCCGAGACGTGACCGCCAAGCAGACGGTCGAGTACCACATCGTCGGCTCGGCCGAGGCAAACCCCGCGCAGAACAAGCTCTCGAACGAGTCGCCGGTCGGCAAGGCGATCATCGGCCACAAGAAAGGCGAGACGGTCGAGGTGACCGCGCCCCGCGGCTCGATGAAGTACAAGATCCTCGAGATCAAAGCCGCTTAGCCGAAGAAAGTCCGGCCGCGCTCCGCGCGGCCATGACGACTTTCTTCGGCTCTGCCGAAGGACAGCCTCTGCGCGCGGAGCCGGGCAAAGCCCGCCTCCGCCTCGACAACCAAAGACCTAAGCCCAAGTCTCGTCTAGTACTCGCAACCAGTTGCCATGGGCAAGCTTGACGACTTGCTCATCCTTGTAGCCGCGATCGCGTAGCGCTGCGGCGACGCGCTGCAGCCCCGCGGCGTCGCCGAGCTCGATGGGGAGGATGCAGCCGTCGAAGTCGGAGCCGAAGCCGACGTGGTCGATGCCGATTCGCTCGACGACGTAGTCGACGTGATCCACCACCCGCACAAGCGGGGCGTCGGGGTCGACGCCGCCCGCCTCGGTCAGCATGCCGGCGTGGTAGGTGATTCCCACGATTCCCCCTGATCGGCCGATCTCGTCGAGTTGTGCATCGATGAGATTTCGCGAGTTCTCCGAAAGCGCATGCGCATTCGAGTGGCTGGCGACGAGCGGCGCCCGGGACAGCTCGGCGACGTCCCAGAAGCCGCGCTCGTTGAGGTGCGCGAGGTCGATCAGGATCCCGAGGCTGTTGCACTCGGTTACGAGGCGGCGGCCGGCCGCCGTCAGCCCCTCGCCGACGTCGGGAGTCGAGGGGAAGCGGAAGGGGACGCCCTGTGCGAATGCGTTCGACCGGCTCCAGACAAGGCCGATCGAGCGCAGCCCGCGCTCGTAGAGCTCCGGGAGGTTCCCGAGCTCCGGCTCGATCGGCTCGGCCCCCTCGAAGTGCAGGATCGCCGCGAGCGGGCCGCCCTCGAGCGCAGCCTGGACGTCGGCGGTCGAGCGGGCCACCCGCACCTCGCCGCTCGCCGCAAGGTCGTCGAGCAGGTCGACCATGGCTCCCGCCTCGCCCACTGCGTATTCGGTCGGGACCGGCCCGGCAAGCGGCAACGCGTACGGCGGCTTGCGATCCGGGATCCTCGTCGCCGCGCGCTCCTCCTCGGACTCGGGCAGCACGAACACCGCGAAGAAACCGGCCGCGAACCCGCCTTCGCGTCCGCGTACGAGGTCGAGGTGGCCCTCCGAGCGTCGTGCGAGAAACGCGCCGGCCCCGTGACCGGCGAGGTGAAGCGCGAGCAGGACGTCGTTGTGACCATCGATGAAGGGGATCGGCTTCGAGGGCATCGCCGCCTGACGGTAAAGGTTCACGCGGGAGTCCCTGGGTTCCCACCTCGCCCGCCCACATTCGATCCTATTTCAGAAACCACGACCCGTGGGTGACGCAATCGAGCCGAAAGCGTCACACCTCTCCGAGGCAGGCTCGTTAGGCTCGCGCGGCGATGAGCTTGCCCAAGCGTTTCCCCGACCGGGACGAGATCGCGTCGGTCCGTGCGAAGGCAGAGCCGCTCGAGCCGGGCGGCGAGGCCGACGGCAAGTGCCGCGTGGCCGGGCGGGTGCTTGCCCGTCGCGAGATGGGAAAGCTCGTCTTCCTCGACCTTGTCGACCGCTCCGGCCGGATCCAATTGCTGTGCGACACCGGCCGCACTGGGCCAGTGGACGTCGATCTTGGCGACATCGTCGGGGTCACCGGCTCACCGGCGCGGGCAAGGCGCGGAGAGCCCTCGATCGCCGTCGAGGAGCTCGAGCTGCTGGCGAAGATCCGTCGACCGCTGCCGGACACCTTCCATGGCCTCACGGATGTCGAGCAGCGCTACCGACGCCGCTACCTCGACTTGCTGATGAACGAGGAATCCCGCCGCGACGCCTTTGTGCGGACGAGGATGATCACCGAGATCCGGACGTATCTCGACAGCGAGGGCTTCGTCGAGGTCGAGACGCCGATCCTGCAGCCGCGCTACGGGGGCGGGTTCGCCGAGCCGTTCGTGACTCATTCCAACGAGCTCGATCAGGACCTCTACCTGCGAATCGCCGACGAGCTTTACCTGAAGCGCCTGATCGTCGGCGGGCTCGAAAAGGTGTACGAGCTCTCGAAAGACTTCCGCAACGAGAGCACCTCCTACAAGCACTCGCCGGAGTTCACGCAGCTCGAGTGGTATGAGGCGTACGCCGACTACCGGGACGTCATGGATCGCGCCGAGACTCTGGTCGAGCGGACGGCGCTGGGTGTGATCGGTACGACGAAAGTCACGTTCCGCGGGCACGAGGTCGACCTGGCGAAGCCATGGCGACGCGTCAAGTTCGTGGATGGGCTCCAGGCGCACGGCGTCTGGTCACGAGACGTCGACGACCTGCGCAGGAAGCTCGAGGCCGCCGGTGTCGACACGACGCAGGACCGCACCTGGTCGCAGCTCGTCGACCATGCCTACTCGCATTTCGTCGAGCCGGAGCTGATCCAGCCGACGATCGTCTACGACTGGCCGATCGAGCTCTCGCCGTTCGCGCGGACGACCGACGACGATCCCACAATGGTCGAGCGGTTCGAGGCCGTGGTCGGTGGGATGGAGTTCGCGAACGCCTTCAGCGAGCTGAACGACAGCGAGGAGCAGAAGGAGCGCTTCGCGATGCAGGAGGCCGAGCGTGCTGCCGGCGACCCCGAGGCGGAGCCGGGCGACCCGGACTTCGTCGAGGCGCTCGCTTACGGAATGCCGCCGACAGGGGGAATCGGGCTCGGCATCGACCGGCTGACGATGGTCCTGGCGGGCCGGGACAACATCCGCGACGTCGTGCTCTTTCCCGCGCTGCGCGAGCGCAGCTAGACAGCCCTAGGCGCGGCCCGCCTGGACGTCTCGATCACGTCGGTGAGGATGTCGTCGAGGAAGAGCGTCGGCGCCCAGCCGATTGCACGACCGACTTTCTCGATCGAAGGGATGCGATGGAGCATCTCCTCGACGATCCCGTGCCGGTAGACCTCGTCGTACGGCACGAAGACGAGCTCGGAGTTGCTGCCGGTCGTCGTCCGGATACGCTCGGCGAGGTCACGGATGGTGACGCTCTCGGTCGAGCCGACGTTGAAGATCTCGCCGCTGGTGGAACCGTCCTCGAGTAGGCCGTGCAATGCCCGGATCGCGTCGGCCACATGGCAGAAGCAGCGGGTCTGGGTGCCGTCGCCGTGGATCTCGATCGGCTCGCCCGCGAGTGCCCGTTCGACCATTCGCGGGATCACCATTCCGTACTGCCCGCTCTGCCTCGCACCGACCGTATTGAAGAGCCGGACGATCACGCAGTCCAGGCCGCGCTCTTCATGCAGCGCCAAGGCGAGGAACTCGTCCATCGCCTTCGAGTCGGCGTAGGCCCACCGGCGCGCCGTGGTCGGCCCGTAGATCCGGCGGGCGTCCTCGGCGAGCGGCTTCTCCTCGCGGTGGTCGCCGTAGACCTCGGACGACGACGCGATCAGCACCCGTTTGCCGAAGCGGGCGCAGTACTCGAGCACGTTCTCAGTGCCCTGGACGTTGGTGAGCAGCGCGTGCCCCGGCTGCTCGATGATCAACCGGACGCCGACCGCTGCGGCGAGGTGGTAGACGACGTCGCACTTGTGGACGAGCTCGCTGACGACGGACGGCGAGAGGATCGATTCGACGACCAGGTGGAAGTCGGGCCGCTCTTCGAGATGGGCGACGTTCGGGCGCGCGCCGGTCGAGAGATCGTCAAGCACGAAGACCTCCCAGCCGGCGCCGAGCAGCAGTTCCGAGAGGTGCGAGCCGATAAAGCCGGCGCCGCCGGTGACGAGGGCTTTCGGATGGGCCGCGTCACGAGAGCGCAATGCGGTCCGAAGCGTACATTGAGGCGATTTCGCCACCGATTTCGACCCTCTACGCGGGCAGTGGTAACGGATCCGTAAAGCCCTTTCGCGCACCCCACGGTGCCCCCCGAACCGTTCGCTACAGTGGGCGGACGCTAAGGCGTAGGGTCCTGGAAGCCGAGAGAGGGAATACGTGTTCGAACGTTTCACCGAAAGAGCCCGCCAAGTAGTCGTCCTGGCTCAGGACGAGGCGCGTGCGCTGAAGCACAACTACATCGGGACCGAGCACATCTTGCTCGGCCTGCTGCGCGAGGAGGAGGGGCTTGCGGCCCGCGTCCTCGAGTCGCTCGACATCACCGTCGAAGAGGTCCGCGCCCAGGTAGCCCGAATCGTCGGTCAGGGCGACGAAGTGACGACGGGACAAATCCCGTTCACCCCGCGCGCGAAGAAGGTCTTGGAGCTCGCGCTGCGCGAGGCGCTGTCGCTCGGTCACAACTACATCGGCACGGAGCACATCCTGCTCGGGCTCGTACGCGAGAACGAAGGAGTCGCGGCACGGATCCTGCTCGACTTCGACGCCGACGCCGAGAAGATTCGGAACGAGATCATCCGCATGCTTTCCGGCCCGGGCCGGCGCCAGCAGGGTGGTCCCGGCGGCGCCCCAGGCGAGAAGTCGAAGAGTTCCAAGCTGCTCGACCAGTTCGGCCGCAACCTGACGAAGCTCGCCGCCGAGGCGAAGCTCGATCCGGTCGTCGGACGGCAGACCGAAATCGAGCGCGTGATGCAGATCCTCTCCCGCCGCACGAAGAACAACCCAGTCCTGATCGGCGAGCCGGGCGTCGGCAAGACCGCCGTCGTCGAGGGCCTCGCCGCACGGATCTCCGGCAACGAAGTGCCCGAGCTGCTGAAGGGCAAGCAGATCTACACGCTCGACCTCGCGGCCCTGGTCGCCGGCTCGAAGTACCGCGGCGAGTTCGAGGAGCGCCTCAAGAAGGTGATGAAGGAGATCACCCAGCGCGGCGACATCATCCTGTTCATCGACGAGCTCCATAACCTCGTCGGGGCCGGTGCCGCCGAGGGCGCGATCGACGCCGCTTCGATCCTGAAGCCGGCGCTCGCACGTGGGGAGCTGCAGACGATTGGCGCGACCACGCTCGACGAGTACCGCAAGTACCTGGAGCGCGACGCCGCGCTCGAGCGGCGCTTCCAGCAGATTCGCGTCGACGAGCCGTCGGTCGACGACACCGTCCAGATCCTACGCGGCCTGCGCGACCGCTACGAGGCGCACCACCGCTGCAAGATCACGGACGAGGCGCTGCGCGCCTCGGCAACCCTAGCCGACCGCTACATCCAGGACCGCCACCTGCCGGACAAGGCGATCGACCTGATCGACGAGGCCGCTTCGCGG